>NZ_JBFUIV010000011.1:0-186864 GCF_056401715.1 Bacillus sp. P4_E1 | reverse complement strand
TTTTAATAAAATAACTCAAACATGTCTTGCGGAAGTAGTTCAGTGGTAGAATACAACCTTGCCAAGGTTGGGGTCGCGGGTTCGAATCCCGTCTTCCGCTCCAATTTTCAGTATGACATGCCGGGGTGGCGGAAYAGGCAGACGCACAGGACTTAAAATCCTGCGGTGGGTGACCACCGTGCGGGTTCGACCCCCGCCCTCGGCACCATATGCGCCCGTAGCTCAATTGGATAGAGCGTTTGACTACGGATCAAGAGGTTAGGGGTTCGACTCCTCTCGGGCGCGTTTTTTATTAACGGGAAGTGGCTCAGCTTGGTAGAGCACCTGGTTTGGGACCAGGGGGTCGCAGGTTCAAATCCTGTCTTCCCGATATTTTCAAAATATGGGGCCTTAGCTCAGCTGGGAGAGCGCCTGCCTTGCACGCAGGAGGTCAGCGGTTCGATCCCGCTAGGCTCCACTTATTTGAATATAACTTATGGCGGTGTAGCTCAGCTGGCTAGAGCGTACGGTTCATACCCGTGAGGTCGGGGGTTCGATCCCCTCCGCCGCTACCATAAAGGACCTTTAGCTCAGCTGGTTAGAGCAGACGGCTCATAACCGTCCGGTCGTAGGTTCGAGTCCTACAAGGTCCACCACTCAAAGTTCATATCTCGGAGGTATACCCAAGTTCGGCTGAAGGGATCGGTCTTGAAAACCGACAGGCGGCGAGAGTCGCGCGGGGGTTCGAATCCCTCTACCTCCTCCATTTTTTCTAAATTAAATATTATATCRTCGCGGGGTGGAGCAGTACGGTAGCTCGTCGGGCTCATAAYCCGAAGGTCGCAGGTTCAAATCCTGTCCCCGCAACCAAATGGTCCCGTGGTGTAGTGGTTAACATGCCTGCCTGTCACGCAGGAGATCGCCGGTTCGACCCCGGTCGGGACCGCCATTTTTTTACATAAAGGCTCGGTAGCTCAGTCGGTAGAGCAGAGGACTGAAAATCCTCGTGTCGGCGGTTCGATTCCGTCCCGAGCCACCATTTTGAAATCGCAAGCCGGCTTAGCTCAATTGGTAGAGCAACTGACTTGTAATCAGTAGGTTGGGGGTTCAAGTCCTCTAGCCGGCACCACTTTAAAAATGAGCCATTAGCTCAGTTGGTAGAGCATCTGACTTTTAATCAGAGGGTCGAAGGTTCGAATCCTTCATGGCTCACCATTTTTAATTTAATGCGGGTGTAGTTTAGTGGTAAAACAAGAGCCTTCCAAGCTCTGGTCGAGAGTTCGATTCTCTTCACCCGCTTTTTATGGGCCTATAGCTCAGCTGGTTAGAGCGCACGCCTGATAAGCGTGAGGTCGATGGTTCGAGTCCATTTAGGCCCACCATAATTATTCCGCAGTAGCTCAGTGGTAGAGCTATCGGCTGTTAACCGATCGGTCGTAGGTTCGAGTCCTACCTGCGGAGCCATATTATAGAGAAGTACCCAAGTGGCTCAAGGGGCTCCCCTGCTAAGGGAGTAGATCGCGAACGCGGTGCGAGGGTTCGAATCCCTTCTTCTCTGCCAGATTTTGGCCCGTTGGTCAAGTGGTTAAGACACCGCCCTTTCACGGCGGTAACACGGGTTCGAATCCCGTACGGGTCATACTAAAAGAGATAGCATAATCTGCTATCTCTTTTTTGTTGTATATATGTTATCTAAAGCGGACTTTTAGTAGTCTGCTTTTTTTTATAAAAGATGGAGTATGAAAAGGTCATTATAGGGGGGATTTTGTTCTACTGGAAAAGATACCTAAAATATTAAAGCATCTTTCGCTAGATAACCACCTTTACACTGATTTCGCCATCGCTCTACTGAATATCAAGTTCACTGCAATCACGATGACTGCACCGATAAGGGTTGCAAATACACGGTCGAACAGAATGATAAACTGGAACGGCTTGCCGGCTTCCATGATCAAAATAATGAGCGGGATCATGGTTGCAGAGTATACAAGATAATTTCGAACCTTTAGAAGAGGTCGAACACCTGCGAATAGCCCGATACTTATAACTAACCCCAAAATTGGTAGACTAGTTGCGAGAAGCAAGCTCGCAACAATCACGCCGATTACTGTACCAAGCACTCGTTGTGTTGTTTTGATTGGAAAGAGTTCTATTTTCCGCTGAGTAAGGATCGCTACGGTAATTGCAATCCAATAGAAGTGGTGCTCGGGCCAAAGTATTCGCAATCCCTCAGCTATACCTAGACATAATGCGAGCCTGATTTGGAATTGCCAATTGGATAGGTGTGCAAGAGAGTTCCACCATAGAATGATTTTTTTCGATGTTGGCCCTTTCACAGCTCCATCCAGCGATGATTTAAAACAACGGTGTACCCAGATGCCTAGCACCAAGCTGATACTGACGGTCCAAATCGCCCCCGCTAAGATTGAAAAAATTAGTTCCATCCGGTACTCCGTCTGGTCGACCATATTGAGGATGATAATCAGGAATACGACAAAGCGTGTTGTTGCCACCGCCAAGGCACGACTATATCCGCCAATTAACGCAGCAAGGCTTACCAGCAGGATCAAGACTCCAAATGTTAGATAGCCATGTCCGAAAGAGAGAACAGCAGCAATCGCGGCGAGCACTACTGATATCAGCGCTGATGCCAACCTTTTCCCGTGATTTATAAAACTCGAACCGACTTTCACGCTACTGACTGCCAAACTGCCGACCGATGCAGCAAAACCAAGAGCGGGATAGCCTAGAACTGTGGCGAACAGAACGGGTCCGGCCATACCTATGCCGGCGGAAATGAGTTCTACTATTTCTACCTTGGCCTCCTTAGACCAAGAAAACACTTGGGCCCTATATGTCTTTACATTCATCTATAGCACCTCTTCCGACCCAAAGAGTAGGGTACAGTTTAATAATAGGCTCTTTCTTTAATCCATGGACATGTGGTGATACCTATGTCCATCAGGCTAATATTTTGAAGTATCCCCAAAATGAAAATTTTATCTTTCCAGAGTTATTTATAATAATTCAGCTCATTTTTTTCGATATGGGGAAATACCAATTTCTTAAGTTGATGGCAATGTATGGTGACCCCTTATAAAAACCTCTAAAAGTATTGCTGCGGATTTACAAAAGTTAAATGATAAGAATTATGTGAAGGCTAACTTCTTCGCTCCAGTCAAATTTTGAGGTGGGAGTCTTACTGCCCACAAATAGCGGGATAAATAATATAGATAGAAGAAGCTATCCTTGTCGAAACGTCGATATAACCAAAGTTGTGTTCGATATAATTTCACTTACCAAGAAAACTTTAAGAAAAAACCTTTCACAATCTAAAGAAAACGCCTCCATTGAGATGGATTTCACCCGCATTCTAACAACTTTACACTCTATGTGAAAAAGTTCACAAATAGGTCATAATTTGTGAAGGAATTCACAATAATCCGTGCTACAATATGTATGTAAAGAAGTTAAACAACATTAAATTAGTATTTTAATTAATTACTTAAACAATAATAAAAAATAGATGTAAACAATTGAAAGGGGAAATTAACATGAAAAAAGGTATCAATCGCGTAGTATTAGTAGGAACAGGAGCTGTAGGTTGTAGTTACGCTTACTCAATGATCAACCAAGGTGTAGCTGAAGAATTCGTACTAGTAGATGTTAATGAAGCAAAAGCAGAAGGAGAAGCAATGGACTTAAGCCATGCGGTACCATTCTCTCCAGCACCAACAAAAGTTTGGAGCGGTAGCTATGCAGATTGTAAAGATGCAGATTTAGTAGTTATCACTGCTGGATTACCACAAAAGCCAGGCGAAACTCGTTTAGACTTAGTTGAGAAAAATACAAAGATCTTTAAACAAATCGTTCGCGGTATTATGGATAGCGGATTCGATGGAATCTTCTTAATCGCAACTAACCCAGTTGATATTTTAACTTACGTAACTTGGAAAGAATCTGGTTTACCGAAAGAGCGCGTAATCGGTTCTGGTACTACTTTAGACTCTGCTCGTTTCCGTTACATGTTAGGTGACTACTTAGATGTAGATCCACGTAACGTTCATGCTTACATCGTTGGTGAGCACGGTGACACTGAACTTCCAGTATGGAGCCACGCTACTGTAGGTGTACAAAAACTAGAAACAATCTTAGCGAACAACGAACAGTATAACCAAGAAGATTTAGATAAAATCTTTGAAAATGTACGCGATGCAGCTTACCACATTATTGAGCGTAAAGGCGCAACTTACTACGGAATCGGTATGTCACTACTTCGTGTAACTAAAGCGATCTTAAGCAACGAGAACAGCGTATTAACTGTATCTGCATACCTTGAAGGTCAATATGGTGAGAAAGATGCTTACGTAGGTGTTCCAGCTGTTATTAACCGCGAAGGTGTACGTGAAATCGTAGAACTTGAATTAAACGAAGAAGAAAAAGTGAAGTTCGCTCATTCTGTAAAAGTATTAAAAGAAACAATGGCACCAGTACTATAATAACCGCTAATAATTCAGAGGCGGGAAAGTGCTTCCTACCTCTGAATTTATATAAATTAATATAAATTCCTTTCCGGTTTCCCTTGTATATCCCCAATATACCCCTTTTGCTGGATAAGGGTCATTTATAGAAAAAAGCACTCTATTTTCGAATAGAGTGCTTTTATATGTTATTTTTTCGGTGTTAGACGTCTTGAAATGAATTACCCGATGTTTCGGAGTCGCTGAAATAGGCGAATACACTGCCAGATGTAAGTGATAAGCCTAGTGATGCAGTGACAACTGCCATTCCTACTTTTTGTTTCAATGACATAAGAAAGCCCCCTAGTTTGATTTTTATCCCGCTATTTGTGGGCAGTAAAATTCCCACCTCAAAATTCGGCTGGAGCAAAGAAGTTAGGTGGGAGTAGGGCTGCCCGCAACCCACCACTGATTAAAGTTTCACTTTACAGCAAACATTCGCAACGAGCATGAAATAAGTAAACATAGTAATTCAGTATGAATTGTAGTTGCGAAGTATGCTGTTCGTTATTGAGAACAAGTGTATGCTTATGAATTTTACATTTCAATAAATTTTGTGACAAAAAATGTTGAGAAACATTTTTTTATGAAAGATTATTTTGTTTGTATTTTACGTGGAAAGAGCGTGAAATACAGAGAGAAACCAATAAAATAAATATTGAGCAACAATGAAAGGCGAGAAATAGTAAGGGAAATGAAGCGCTTGCAATGAATATTCGTCAAAATTCGATAATTTACACGGAAAATGTGAATATTTTAAGTGAAATTTAAGAAAAAAACGAATATTTTTTAAAAAATAACAAGGATATTTCAGTTTTTCGCAGAAATGATAAAGAGTAAAAAATTTCTGTCATCTTAGTGAGGTGAACATATTGGATGTAATAAATTGTGAAGAAGTGAAACGAGATGAGTTTCATACAGAAAAGTACTATGACAGTTATAACATCTTTGGGGCACATATTGTGACGGAAGATGGGATGCGAGGTGTACGATTCACAGTATGGGCTCCTCATGCGAAAGCAATGAGTGTTGTTGGGGATTTTAATGAATGGGATTATGAGCAACATAAGATGCTACAAGTGACAGAAGAGGGGATTTGGTCCTTGTTTGCACCGCATATTGAAGAGAATGATATATATAAGTATGCGATTGAAACGATGGACGGTGACGTTATTTTAAAAGCGGATCCTTATGCAGTATATGCAGAAGTAAGACCAAATACGGCATCTGTAGTTTTTGATATAGAGGGATATGAATGGAATGATAAAAACTGGATTCGTAAGAGAAAGAAAAAATCGATTTATAAAGAAGCGATGACAGTTTATGAATTACATTTCGGTTCTTGGAAAAAGAAAGAGGATGGCGCTCTGTATTCTTACAGAGAAATGGCCGAGGAGCTCATTCCGTATGTGGTGGAACATCAATTTACACATATTGAAATTATGCCGCTTGTTGAGCATCCATATGATCGTTCTTGGGGATATCAAGGAACAGGATATTATGCAGCGACAAGTAGATTCGGCACGCCACATGATTTGATGTATTTTGTCGATGAATGTCATAAATATGGAATCGGTGTCATTTTAGATTGGGTGCCGGGGCATTTTTGTAAAGATGCTCACGGTTTATATTTGTTTGATGGGACACCGACTTATGAATATAAAGATAGAGACGTACAAGAAAACCTGGTATGGGGAACTGTTAATTTTGATTTAGGGAAGAGAGAAGTACGCAATTTCTTAATTTCAAATGCGTTATTTTGGATGAGGCATTTCCATATTGATGGTTTCAGGGTAGATGCAGTTGCGAATATGCTGTACTGGAATAAAGAAGGAAAAGAGCAAAGCAATGAACATGCTGTTTCTTTCTTACGAGAGTTAAATGAAGCCGTGTTTGCAGAAGATGAAGAGTTTCTTATGACAGCGGAAGATTCAACAGCTTGGCCACTTGTAACAGCTCCAACATACGAGGGTGGACTTGGATTCAATTATAAATGGAATATGGGTTGGATGAATGATGTGCTGAAATATATGGAATGTGCGCCAGAGTACCGGAAATACATTCATGAGAAAATGACATTCTCTTTAATATATGCTCACTCTGAAAACTTCATATTGCCGCTTTCTCATGATGAAGTCGTTCATGGGAAAAAGTCGTTATTAAATAAAATGCCGGGAGATTACTGGGATAAGTTTGCTCAGCTTCGTTTATTATATGGATATTTCTTTACTCATCCAGGTAAGAAATTACTCTTTATGGGTGGAGAATTCGGGCAATTTGATGAGTGGAAAGACCTTGAAGATTTAGATTGGAATTTACATGATTTTGAAATGCATCGTAATATGCATGATTACTTTAAAGAGCTCATAGCATTGTATAAGCGCTCAAAACCACTTTGGCAGTTAGATCACTCGCCTGAAGGATTTCAGTGGATTGATGCTAATAATAATGAGCAAAGTATTTTCTCGTTTATCCGCCAAGGGGATAAGCAGGAAGATGCGTTAGTTGTCGTATGTAATTTTACGAAAGCTACATATGAAAACTATAAAGTAGGTGTACCAGATTTCGAGTACTATAACGAAATTTTAAACAGTGACTCGGCGCAATATGGCGGATCGGGGCAAGTTAATAAGAAACGTCTCAAGACGATTCTAGAGCCATATCATAATCAAGCAGCACATGTAGAAATTACAATTCCACCATTTGGCGTATCCATATTACGACCAGTGAAGACGAGAAAGGGGAGCAAAAAACAAGATGGCTCAAAAACAAAAGTGCGTAGCAATGTTACTAGCAGGGGGAAAAGGTAGTCGTTTAAGTGCATTAACAAAAAATTTAGCCAAGCCAGCTGTTCCATTTGGTGGTAAATATCGCATTATTGATTTTACGTTAAGTAACTGTGCAAACTCCGGTATTGAAACGGTGGGGATTTTAACACAATATCAACCGTTAGAACTTCATAATTATATTGGAATCGGAAATGCTTGGGATCTTGATCGTGTAAACGGTGGAGTCACTGTGTTACCTCCTTATGCGGAGTCTTCAGGTGTGAAGTGGTATACAGGTACGGCAAGTGCTATTTATCAAAACTTAAACTATTTAAGTCAGTATGAACCAGAATATGTCCTTATTTTATCAGGCGATCATATTTATAAAATGGATTACAGCAAAATGCTAGATTACCATATTGAGAAAGAAGCGGACGTTTCGATTTCTGTTATTGAAGTGCCGTGGGATGAAGCAAGTCGCTTTGGCATCATGAATACAAATGAAGAGATGGAAGTTGTTGAATTTGAGGAGAAACCGCAATTTCCAAGAAGTAATCTTGCATCAATGGGAATTTATATTTTTAACTGGGCTATTTTAAAAGAATATTTAGAGATGGATGCAAGAAACCCTGAATCTAGTAATGACTTCGGAAAAGATGTACTTCCGCTCTTGTTAGATGAAGGGAAGAAGTTGATGGCGTATCCATTTGAAGGATATTGGAAAGATGTTGGAACGGTGAAAAGCTTATGGGAAGCGAATATGGATTTACTTCGCGATGAAACATCGTTGAACTTGAACGATCGTAATTGGCGCATTTATTCTGTAAATCCAAACGAGCCGCCTCAATATATTGCAGAAAAGGCAAAAGTAGAAGAGTCACTTATTAATGAAGGGTGCGTCATTGAAGGGGACGTGAAGCATTCTGTTTTATTCCAAGGAGTGACGGTGGAAGAAGGTAGTATGGTAATCGATTCTGTCGTTATGCCGGGGGCAAAGATTGGTAAAAACGTTGTGATTGAAAGAGCGATCGTTGGATCGGAAATGGTTATTGAAGATGGGACAATAATTCGTCCAGAAAAAAATGTTGATGATGTAGTACTAATTGCTGAAGGAAAATAGAAAAGGGGGATGAAATGAATGGGAGAAAAAATGTTAGGAATTATTAATGCAACGGGAAGTTTTCCTTCCTTAAAGAAAGTAACAGGGCATCGTTCATTAGCGGCGTTACCGTTTGGAGGCCGTTATCGCCTCATTGATTTCATGCTTTCAAATATGGTGAATTCTAATATTCATAGCGTGGCGGTTTTTACAAGTCATAAAAATCGTTCTTTAATGGATCATGTCGGTTCAGGAAAACAGTGGGATTTAGATAGAAAGCGTGATGGACTGTTTTTATTCCCACCGAACTGCCAATGTGATCATGACGAATTTGGATCTTTTGCACATTTTAGAAGACATATTGATTATTTTCTAAGAAGCAGAGAAGAATATGTTGTTATTACGAATAGCCATCTTGTAACAGCGTTAAACTTTCAAGCGGTGTTAGAGCGACATATACATACGTCTGCAGATATTACTGAAGTTTGTCATGAAGGGGTTTCGCTTCAAACATATGTGTTAAAGAAACAATTATTGCTAGACTTATTTGAGACATATAAAGATGTGGAGCAATACAGTTTATTTGATGTAGTGAGAGAAAAGAGCGGGAAATCACTGCATATTACTACGTACGAACATACAGGATATGTAGCTATTATTGATTCTATTGAAAGTTACTATAAACATAGCCTAGAAATTTTGCAGCCTTCTATTTGGAAGCAATTATTTAAGAAAGAAGCACCAATCTTTACGAAAGTAAAAGATGAGCCACCAACTCGTTATGTGAAGGGTGCAGTAGTGAAAAATACGATGATTGCAAACGGCAGTATTATTGAGGGTGAAGTAGAAAATAGTGTTGTCTCCCGTTCTGTTAAAATTGGAAAAGGTTCAATTGTTCGTAATAGTATTATTATGCAAAAGAGCCAAATTGGAGATAATTGCATAATAGACGGTGTTATTATTGATAAAGACGTGAAAATTGGTGACGGCGTAGTGTTAAAAGGAAATGCCGATGAGCCATATGTTGTAGAAAAAGGTAGTGTACAAAATAGTACAATCAACAGTTATTCGTAAATAGCAGGTGCATAATTAGTGGGGGATTTAGAAAACCCCCACTAATTAAGGTTTTACTCTATATGAAAACTTGAAGGGAGGAAGCTGTAAGAAGAGCGATTTATGATGTATACGCTTTTCGTGCAGTGGAACAACAGGTGAATATTTTATTTGCAGTATCAGAATGTGTACCGTTTATTAAATCCGGAGGTCTAGCTGATGTAGCAGGAGCGCTTCCAAAAGAATTAAAAAAATTAGGAGTGAATGTTCGCATTATACTTCCAAACTACAGTCTTATCCCGAAAGAGTTAAGAGAAGGATGTACGCTTCATAAAGTAATTAGCGTTCCCCTTGGATGGAGAAATCAATATTGCGGGATTTTAAAAGGTGAGCAGGACGGGATTACGTATTACTTAATAGACAATGAATATTATTTTAAGAGAGATTCTCTATATGGCCATTATGATGATGGGGAGCGTTTTTCTTATTTTTCAAAAGCAGTTTTAGAGTGTATTCCGCATCTTGATTTCGAAGTAGATGTTCTTCATAGCCATGATTGGCATACAGCTATGGTTAATTTCTTACTTCGTGAAAAGTATCAAGATAACCCGTTATATGAGCATATTAAAACGGTATATACGATTCATAACTTGCAGTTCCAAGGTGTATTTCCTCCTGAAGTGATGTACGACTTACTGGAGCTTGGTCATGAATATTTTCATAGTGAACAGCTTGAGTTTTATGGAAACGTGAACTTTATGAAAGGCGGTATTATCGCATCTGACCAAATTACAGCGGTTAGCCCGACATATAAAGAAGAGATTCAATATGAGTTTTTCGGTGAGAAGTTAGATGGATTGCTACGAAAATATAATGATAAGCTTAGTGGCATTGTAAATGGAATTGATACGAGCGTATATAATCCAGAAACAGATCCATATATTACGGCTCAGTATAGTGCAGAATCGCTAGATGAAAAGAATGAAAATAAACGCGCATTGCAGCGTTATTTTGGTTTACCAGAAAAAGAAGATACACCAATTATTTCGATGGTAACGAGATTAACGAAGCAAAAAGGTCTTGATTTAGTACGTACTGTATTCCGCGAAATAATGGAGGAAGATGTGCAATGTATTATTTTAGGATCAGGTGACTCTGAATATGAACAATTCTTTGAATGGATGGCATACGAGTATCCAGAAAAGGTAAAAGTATATATTGGGTTTAATGAAGCGTTAGCGCACCAAGTGTACGCGGGAAGCGATTTGTTTTTAATGCCATCGCTGTTTGAACCGTGTGGACTTGGACAACTTATTGCGCTAGCATATGGCACGATTCCAATTGTAAGAGAAACAGGCGGATTAAATGATACTGTACATTCTTACGATGAGGACACTGGAATTGGGAATGGCTTTAGCTTTACGAATTTTAATGCGCATGACATGTTACATACGATTCTTCGTGCAATTGAGTTTTATCAAGATAAACCGGTATGGGATAAGCTTGTAAAGCAAGCGATGACTGAAGATTATAGCTGGGGGAAATCTGCTCTTGCATACAAGAAATTGTATAAAAGTCTCATGGAATAACATTGAGGTGGTGAAAAAATGTTTACTCATGTTGAAAGCTTCAAATCCGCTTTTCTAGAAAAATTAGAAACGATGTATGGGAAAAGTTTCAAAGATTCTACAACTCGTGATCAGTATAATACGCTCGGTCATATGGTACGTGAGTATATGAATAGTCAATGGATTGCAACGAATGAAAGTTATCGTTCTGGAGATCAAAAACAAATGTATTATTTATCCATTGAATTTTTACTTGGGCGTTTACTAGGCAGTAATATATTAAATTTAGGCATTCGAGATGTATGTGAAAAAGGACTTTTTGAACTTGGAATTTCTTTGCACGAGTTAGAAGAAATTGAAGCAGATGCTGGCCTTGGTAACGGTGGACTTGGACGTTTAGCAGCCTGTTTTCTCGATTCACTCGCTTCTTTAAACTTACCAGGACATGGCTGTGGTATTCGTTATAAGCATGGTCTGTTTGATCAAAAAATTGTTGATGGCTATCAAGTAGAATTTCCAGAACAGTGGCTTCTTCATGAAAACGTTTGGGAAGTAAGAAGGTATGACCAAGCGGTAGAAGTAAGTTATTTTGGAAACGTTGAACCACTAGAAATTGATGGACGTTTAGAGTTCAGGCATACAAATGCAGAAGTTATTATGGCAGTACCATATGACGTTCCAGTTGTAGGGTATGAAACGAGTACTGTAAATACGCTTCGGCTTTGGAATGCGGAGCCAGTTCCTTTCCCGCAAAATTGTAAAGATATTTTGAAATATAAGCGTGAAACAGAGGCCGTATCGGAGTTTTTATATCCGGATGATACGCATGATGAGGGGAAAATACTTCGTTTAAAACAACAGTATTTCCTCGTATCAGCAAGTTTGCAAAATATCGTTCGTATGCATAGGGAGAGACACGGTAGTCTTCGTCAGTTACATGAAAAAATCGCGATTCATATAAACGATACACATCCGGTTCTAGCAATTCCAGAACTTATGCGTATTTTATTAGACGAAGAAAAATTGACATGGGAAGAAGCTTGGCACATAACAACGCAGACGATTTCCTATACGAATCATACGACGTTATCAGAAGCGCTTGAGAAATGGCCAATTCGCATTTTTAAACCGTTATTACCGAGAATTTATATGATTATTGAAGAAATTAATGAACGTTTCTGTCATGAGCTTTGGGACCGTTATTCGTACGATTGGAAGCGTATTGAGGACATGGCCATTATTGCGCATGACCTTGTGAAAATGGCTCATTTAGCGATTGTTGGTAGCCATAGCGTTAACGGTGTGGCGAAAATTCATACAGAAATTTTAAAGCAGCGTGAAATGCGATTGTTCTATGAATTTTATCCAGATAAGTTTAATAATAAAACGAATGGAATTGCTCATAGACGTTGGTTAATGAAGGCGAATCCGCAGCTGACAAACCTGATTTCAGAGGCGATTGGAACAGAGTGGAAGAAAGAACCGATTAAGCTTCAAGCGCTGCAAACAGTTCAACACGATGCGAGTTTCCAAGAGAAATTTGCAGAGGTAAAACAAGAGCGTAAAGAGATTTTAGCGGAGCGTATTCATAATAAAATGGGGATTATAATTGATCCAAATTCTATTTTTGATGTGCAAGTGAAAAGGTTACATGCCTATAAACGACAGTTATTAAATGTTCTTCATATTTTGTACTTGTATAACCGTTTAAAAGAGGATACTAGTTTTTCATTTTACCCGCGTACTTTTATTTTTGGAGCGAAAGCATCACCTGGCTATTATTATGCGAAGAAAATTATTAAATTAATAAATGAGCTTGCAAGAAAAGTGAATACCGATCCGTACGTAAGTCAATTTATGAAAGTTATCTTTCTAGAAAACTACCGAGTTTCTTTAGCTGAAGATATATTCCCGGCGGCAGATGTAAGTGAACAAATTTCAACTGCGAGTAAAGAAGCATCGGGAACAGGGAATATGAAATTTATGATGAATGGTGCGATTACACTCGGAACGTTAGACGGAGCTAATGTTGAAATAAAAGACCGGGTCGGTGATGATAACTGTTTCATTTTTGGTTTAACAGCGGAAGAGGTTCTTCATTACTATCAAAATGGTGGATATCGTGCAAGTGATTATTATCACCACAATATGCATATTAAAAAAGTAGTAGATCAGTTAACGAATGGTTTCTTTGCACATTCGGGAGCTGAATTTGAAGCGATTTATGATTCTCTCGTTATTCAAAATGATGAATACTTCGTTCTTCGAGATTTTAGCCCATATGCTGAAAGACAAGAAGCTGTCGGAAGGGCCTACGAAAATAGGGAGAAATGGCTGGAAATGTCGATTTTGAACATTGCACAATCGGGGCATTTTGCGAGTGATCGAACAATTTTGCAGTACAGTAATGAAATTTGGGGTATTGGTAATACTGTTAAACTATTTTAGATGAAAGCCCCTGTTGAAGGGGCTTATATTTATTTTTAAAACAGGGGTACGCTTGCTTAGAAAAATAAAACGAGCTTAATGAGATTAAGCTCGTTTTACTTATGTTGCTTAAGAAAGAAATGGGATAGCGGTATATATTATCGCTGTTCCGTCATATTCCCCTGTCGCAAAGTATGAAAATGTAAAGAAACCTGTAAACGAAAAAATTATTATAAGAAAAAGTGCAAAGAAAAATTTTAGCATGTAAGGTCCCCTCATCCGAAAGTAATTTCATAGATTATTATAGTATACAAATATTAAATTTCCAATTGTTTACTGGTTAAAAATGAGAGGTCAGACATGTTTTGTATGTTGTAATGGAATGATTATTCGTAATGGATTTTGTATTTTTCGTAAATGTCATGTTGTGATGGACGTGTGCATATTCCCAGTCTTTCTCATTAAAATGGACATTTCTTGGAGGGAGAAGAGGAACGACATCGAATAAATTGACAAAACGAAAGCTACTAGCTACTTGCAGTTTATAATAATTTCGAAAGGCGATATCTCCAACTTTTGGAGAGGCAAAGGTATAAAGACCGTACTGTGCGAAGGCAGTATTTATACGTGCATCTAGTATGTGTAGTGTAGCGAGTGCACCGCCTAAGCTATGGCCTGTTGCAAGAAGTTTCTTATGGGCGGGTAATGACACGAGCATATCCATAATGGAATCCCGGCAAGATTCATAAATTGAAAGAAAGCCATTATGAACATTCCCACTATTTAAAGCATATGGGTATGGCTTTTGGTTAACGAGTGAATCGATAATCCAATCTGTATCTGTTTGTGTGCCCCTAAAAGCTACAATAATCGTATCCTCAGATTCTAATATGAATCCGAACCATTCTGTCTTTTGAATGGCCTTTCCTTGAAACCCTTGTACATATTGGAACCCATCGGGTATTTCGAAAATGCCATTTTGTTTATATTGTTCATACGTTAGATCGCAGCAAGATGCTAACAATATGGCAGTATCTTTATCAAAGGATAAAGGAGTACGCATCAAGAAAGCCCTCCTTAAGAAAAGGTATATTTCAATATATGCAGTGAGGGACTTGATTCATTCTTTTGAAAAAAGGCTTGAACCTACAGTTACGTGAGGGAGTATGATTTTTGTAAACATATTGTTAGGAGGAGTGTAGGATGAGCAAAAAGGAAGGCTATTCAATTGGTGAGTTTTCAACGAGAAAAGGTATCTCAATACGGAAACTACAGTATTACGATGGAATATTACATGATTAAAAATGGTTTATACAGTCAAAAATAAACAGATAGTTCCCTATGAAGGGCACTATCTGTTTTTAGTGTTTTACTCTTTCCCATCTAAAAGGCGACCAAGTCCGCCTAAAACGCTACCTTCACCGCTGTTTTGAGCTGCTGGGCTTGTAAGACGTGCTGCTAAGCGGCTAAGTGTTAAGGACTGAATCCAAACCGTCCCAGGACCTTCTAGCGTTGCGAAGAATAAACCTTCGCCGCCAAATAGAGCTGTTTTTACTTTTCCAACGAATTGAACATCGTAGTTAACATCTTTCGTCATTGCAACGAGACAACCTGTATCAATGCGAAGTTTCTCGCCAGGTTTTAATTCGCGCTTATATACAGTTCCGCCTGCATGCATGAAAGCTAGACCATCACCTTCAAGTTTCTGCATGATGAAACCTTCACCACCGAAGAAACCAGTTCCTATTTTTTTAGTAAACTCAATTCCGATAGAAACACCTTTTGCGGCACAAAGAAATGCATCTTTTTGGCAGACTACTTTTCCTTGATATTCTGTTAAATCAACAGGAATAATTTTTCCAGGATAAGGAGCGGCGAATGATACGTGTCGTTTGCCATGACCTGTATTTGTAAATACAGTCATAAACATACTTTCACCCGTAACGAGACGTTTACCTGCGCCCATTAATTTACCGAATAGACCATTAGATGGTCCAGAACCATCACCGAAAATCGTTTCCATTTCGATATGATCTTCCATCATCATCATTGCGCCAGCCTCTGCGACAACGCTTTCTTCTGGATCCAATTCAATTTCAACAAACTGCATATCATCGCCATATAATTTATACTCGATTTCATGTGCTTGCATTTTTTCACCTCATCATATGTAGTAATTATATTGTACAGAAATCAAAGGAATTAGAATACTGTAGTTTTATTAATTTTTGAATAAAAATAGAATGAAAATTTAAGGTTATACTAGAATTATAAAAAACGATGGGACGAAAGTGTTCTCATTTGACGTTTTTGATATAGCATGATATAGTGAAAACACTATTGAGCTACATAATGTGGTACGGAAATAAAGCACGTTGTATTAAAGGCTGTAAGCTTGTTATACATTCATGTCCTTTATATCCACCTTTTCATGTGGATTCATAGTTTCATTTTTATTTAGGAGGTACATGACATGCAAACAGGTAAAGTTAAATGGTTTAACGGCGAAAAAGGTTTTGGCTTCATCGAAGTTGAAGGCGGAGAAGACGTATTCGTACATTTCTCAGCTATTCAAGGCGACGGCTTCAAAACTTTAGAAGAAGGTCAAGAAGTTTCTTTCGAAATCGTTGATGGAAACCGCGGACCACAAGCAGCTAACGTTACAAAAAACTAATTAGCTAGCGAAAAAAAGCATTCCGAATTTCGGAATGCTTTTTTTATGCTTTAGAACCAGACTCATCTGAAGATAATTCACCTTTAAAGGTGCGTTCTTCAGAGTCATCAAGCAATTGTTCATATTCTTCATGTTCTTCTGTTGCGAAAACTTGTGGGTTTTTTCCATACATATCTGTTCCAATAAAGTTTTCGAAATCCTCTACATACCCAACATTTTCTTCACTATTTACGTACATGCCATTATAGTTTTTTGAATCCTGTCTTTCTAAATCGGATGGTGTTTCTGATGTTCCGTAATTTGCGACGTCTTGCCAAGCATCTTCAGCATCGTACTCTACAGAATGATCTTCGTCGTGCTTATGAAACGAAGAATTTAGCACCTCTTCTTCAACTGGGCGCGTCTGCATATCTAATTTATTTGTAGTGTGCTGAATACACGTTGTAGCAGTTGGCATTGCTTCTAATCTTTCAAATGGAATTTCCTCACCAGACACTTCGCAAATTCCGTACGTACCAGCTTCAATTTTTTGCAGAGCATGTTTCGTATCTTCTAACTGTTTATGCCAAAATTCGATGAGTCCGAAATCTTTCTCACGTTCGTACAATTCTGTAGCCATATCACCTGGATGGTTGTCATAGCTAGACAATTCTCCTACTGAATCACGTTCAGATGCACGGTTTTCATCTTCATGAGTTTGTATCGTTTGTTCAACTTCTTGCTGTTGTTTTTCTAGAATAGATTTAAATTGATTTATTTGTTGTGGAGTTAACATAGTCGTCCACCTTCCTACAATTCAGTTTCTTTACATAGTATGAGCGTTGAGAGTAGGAATTATGAAATGAATTTCAGCCGGGAAGTCGGTATATGAAAAAAGGAGCCGCATAAGCAGCTCCTTTCTATAGGAAGTATCCAAGCAATAATCCGATTCCCATTAGGAGACCGAAAATTGTATTTGTTTTTGCTGTTGAAATCATCGCAGGTACCATTTCCATTGGAATGCTTTTGCCGATAAAGCCTTTCGTCGCTTTAAATGCTTTCGGTACACTTAAGAATACGATAAGCATCCATGGTGATACGATGTTAACGATGATTAAAGCGATTGTCCAAATGTAGGCAACGATAAACATAGAAGCAAGTACACCAACGGCTCTTTCGCGTCCAACGAGAATTGCTAACGTTTTACGACCATTTTCTTTATCACCATCTAAATCACGAATATTGTTAGATAGTAAAATTGCACCAATTAAAATGGAGCTTGGAATAGATAATAAAATCACTTCTGATGTTACTGCCCCTGTTTGGATAAAGAATGAAATACCAATAATAATGACACCCATAAATAATCCTGCTGTTAGCTCTCCAAATGGTGTGTACGCAATTGGAATGGGGCCACCAGTGTAAAGGTAAGCAACGGCCATACAAACAAGACCGATTGCAGCAAGCCACCAGCTAGAGTTCATACAAATATAAGCACCTAATAGCGTTGCGATGCCTAAAAATCCGAATGCTAAGTTAAGCACGGTTTTTGGTTTAATGCCATCGCGGACGATAGCACCTCCGATTCCAACTGAACCTTCATGATCGAGTCCTCTTTTATAATCAAAGTATTCATTAAACATGTTCGTTGCTGCTTGAATGAGAAGGCAAGCAAGAAGCATCATAAAGAAAAGAGGAAGATGTATTTGATTTATACCTCCGACCTGCATTGCAAAAGCTGTTCCGATGAAAACAGGAACGAAAGCTGCTGTTAATGTATGGGGACGTAATAAACTCCACCAAATTCGCCAGCCTGTTTGTTTACTTGGCTTTGGCGCCGTAGGAGAGGAATTCGTTTCGACGTTCATTTCCATGTTGAATCCTCCTTGGTCACATATTGTACACAATTAAGTGTAGAAAAAGCATCATTTAGTGTCAACGTTTATTTTCTAGGAAGAGAAGGTGAATTTCTCAGAAATGCTAAACGTTGACAGGCCTTTCCTTTGAGGTGTATCTTAAAATCAAGCGTAATTATGACTATTTTTCGCCCATAGGGGGGAGACAATTGTGATTCAAACGAAACGAAAAGGCTTACAAGAAGTTCTTGTTACAGCTATTAAGCGTACGACTGATGAAAAAACATTAGTTAGTTTTGTAAAACAAATAGATTGGGTGGATCCACTTCTGTTTTATGCAGCAGGAAAAAGGATCGCATTCGAAAATAGATGTTATTTTGCAGACCCAGCTCAGCATGTAATATTTGCTGGAATTGGCTCTGTTTTCACTATAGCAAATTCTTCTCACAAACGCTTTCAAACTGCTCGTGACGAGTGGGATAAAGTAAAAGAGAAAGCATTCGTACAAAGAGAAGGATACGAATTTGGAACAGGTCCTCTTTTATTTGGTGGATTTTCATTTGACCAAGAAAAAGAAAAAACGAATCTTTGGAAAGAATTTGATGATACCACATTTTCACTACCAGCATTTTTATTAACTGTAAAAAATGAAAAGGCGTGGTTAACGATTAATCAGTTCGTTTCAGCTGAAGATTGTGCAGAAACTCTTTATAACGAAATTATTTCTGTAGAAGAGAGAATTTTACAAGAGAGTAAATGTGCACTAGTAGGATCAAAATTAACAGTTACTTCTAAAGTAGAAGTTGATCCGAGTGGCTGGATGAACGCGATTGGAAAAGTGCAAGATGAAATGAAGCAAGGGAACGTGCAGAAGGTTGTATTAGCAAGGGAGCTAAAATTAACGATGGATCAGCATATTGATTCCGTTCTTGTTTTAGAAGCGCTTCGCATTGGGCAACCGGATTGTTACGTATTTTCTTTTGATTATAAAGGAGCATGCTTCTTAGGGGCGACACCTGAGCGATTGATTCGAAAAGAAGGCGAGAAGTTCACATCGATGTGCCTTGCTGGTTCAATTTGTCATGGCAATTCTATAGAAGAAAGTAAACAAAATGGTGAGACGCTTCTTCATGATGAAAAGAATTTGGCTGAACACGGTTATGTAGTTAACATGATTCGAGGTGTGCTAAGTGAGCATTGCGAATCTGTTAATATTCCGGAGAGCCCAGGCTTATTAACGACGAAAAATTTAATCCATTTATATACGCCAGTAGAAGCAAAAGGTGATGCAAGTCTTTTAACGATGGTAGAAGAATTACATCCAACACCAGCTCTTGGTGGTACACCTCGTCATGAGGCGTTGAAATTAATTCGTGATGTAGAGCTTTTAGATAGAGGATTATATGGTGCACCAATTGGCTTTATAGATGATGAAGGAAATGGTGAATTTGCGGTTGCACTTCGCTGCGGATTATTAAATGGCGAGAAGGCATCCTTGTTTGCCGGCTGTGGTATCGTAATTGATTCAGTAGCGCAGCTTGAATATGAAGAAACAAGTTTGAAGTTTAGACCGATGCTTGGTGCTTTGGAGGAATTAATGAAATGAACAATCATATAGAAGCATTATCATATTATTTAGGCGCGTTCGTGGACGAACTGACGCGTCTAAATGTATGTGATGTTGTCATTAGTCCTGGCTCACGGTCAACGCCGATTGCCTTACTAATGGAACAACATGAAGGAATGAAAACATATTTACATGTAGACGAAAGATCAGCAGGATTTTTTGCGCTCGGTATTGCGAAAGCAAAAAAACGTCCTGTTGCGCTATTATGTACGTCAGGGACGGCAGCAGCGAACTATTATCCAGCTGTATGTGAAGCGTTTCATTCACGAGTGCCGCTTATCGTATTAACAGCGGATAGACCGCATGAATTAAGAGATGTGGGTGCACCACAGGCGATGAATCAATTTAATTTATACGGTACTTTTGTGAAGCAATTTACAGAGATGGCACTTCCTGAAGCGAATGAAGCAATGTATCATTACGCTCGAATGACAACGCAGCGTACGATAGCAAGCGCACTTCTAGCGCCGCAAGGACCTGTTCATCTTAATTTTCCAGTTCGCGAGCCGCTTATACCGGATTTCTCATTAGAAAGTTTATGGGATAAAGGGCGTGGTGAATATACAGGAGTAGTTCAGCAAGGGAACGTGACGATGCCGAGTGAATATGTAGATTCTCTTGTAGGGCGCCTTTCACATATGGAAAAGGGGCTTATTATTTGTGGAGACGGCAGTCATCCAGAAATAACAGAAGTTGTTATGAAAGTAGCTGAGAAAACAGGGTATCCAATTTTAGCAGATCCACTTTCTAACCTTCGTAGTGGTAATCATGATAAAACGATGGTTATAGATTGTTACGATACATTTTTACGAAATGAATTGTTAAAAGAAACGTGGAAGCCGAATGTTTTAATTCGTTTCGGCGGAATGCCTGTTTCTAAAGCATTAACGCAGTTCATCAAAAAACAAACGAAAGCTGTTCATATCGTTGTCGATGAATCTGGACAATGGAGAGATCCAGCTCTAGTTGCGACAGAAGTTGTACAAGCTAGTGACAGTGAATTTTGCAGAGCATTACTAGAGAAAATGCCAGTTATGAAAAAGAATGATTGGTTCGGAATGTGGAAACATATAAACGAGAAAACGAGAGAAACGCTTCGTGAGATGGAAACATATGAAACGGCGTTTGAAGGAAAAGTAATTACGGATATTGTACGTGTATTACCAGAAGGGGCAACGTTATTTGCGAGTAATAGTATGCCAATTCGCGATACCGATTCATTTTTCTTCACATCGGATAAAAACATTCAAGTAATGGCGAACCGCGGTGTAAATGGTATTGATGGAATCATTTCAACAGCTTTAGGAGCGAGTATTATTTGTGATCCGCTCGTATTAGTAATCGGTGATTTATCATTTTATCACGATTTAAACGGACTATTAGCCGCGAAACTACATGAGTTAAATATAACGATTGTTGTTGTAAATAATGATGGTGGAGGTATTTTCTCATTCTTACCACAATACGAGAAAAAGGAACATTTCGAATCATTATTTGGAACACCAATTGGGCTTGATTATGAACATGTTGTCAAAATGTATGGTGGTTCATTTAGCCGTGTAAATGGTTGGGAAAACTTCCGAGAAGAAGTACAAACTGGAACGAAAACGAATGGATTACACGTTGTGGAAATTTGTACGAATCGCGAAGAAAACTTGAAATTACATCGTGAACTATGGGCAAAAACAATGGACGTTATTACTACATCTTTGCAAGGTGAATCAAAATGAAAGTAACATTGCAAGGTGTATCGTATGAATATGAAGTAGCCGGAAGCGGGGAACCACTTCTACTTCTTCATGGTTTTACGGGAAGCATGGAAACGTGGGGTTCCTTTATTCCTTCTTGGAGCGAGCAGTTTCAAGTCATTCTAGTAGACATTGTTGGACACGGGAAAACGGAAAGTCCTGAAGATGTGACGCATTATGATATTCAAAATGTGGCACTGCAAATGAAAGAACTACTGGATCATCTTCATATTGAAAATGCGCACATACTTGGCTATTCAATGGGTGGTAGACTTGCGATTACGATGGCATGCTTATATCCAGAATATGTGCGTTCGCTTCTTTTAGAAAACTGTACAGCTGGACTTGAGAGTGCAAAGGAGCGAAAAGAACGCAAGGAAAAAGATGAACGACTTGCTGATAAAATTGAGCAAGAAGGTATCCGAAGTTTTGTATCGATGTGGGAAAATATTCCGCTATTTGAAACGCAAAAACGTTTAGTGCAAAGCGTAAAAGAAGCGGTGCGAAAAGAACGACTTGCTAATAATCCAAAAGGACTTGCAAATAGTCTTCGCGGCATGGGAACAGGGGCTCAGCCTTCATGGTGGAACGAATTGCAAAACCTAAAAATGCCTGTCCTTTTACTGAATGGAGAAAGCGATGAAAAGTTCTTTCGCATATTAAAAAACATCGAAAAATGCATCCCTCATGCGAAATTTGTCAAAATTGATGGGGCTGGCCATGCAATTCATGTGGAACAACCGGAAAAGTTTGATACAATAGTAAAGGGATTTCTAAAAACTATGCAGTGATACTTTTTTCAGCAAGAAGGAAGTTGCACTTATAGCGGAGATCAGAAATATAAAAGGAGGTAATAGTAATGACTATTGAATGGGTAAAAGAAGGCAATTACGAAGATATTATTTATTCAACATACAATGGCATCGCAAAGATTTCGATTAACCGCCCTGAAGTACATAATGCATTCCGTCCTAAAACGGTAATGGAGTTAATCAATGCTTTTGCACACGCTCGTGATGATGCAAATGTTGGCGTTATCATTTTAACAGGTGAAGGTGGACGTGCATTCTGTTCTGGCGGCGACCAAAAAGTTCGCGGTCATGGTGGCTATGTAGGTGACGACCAAATCCCACGTTTAAACGTATTAGACTTACAACGTCTAATTCGCGCAATCCCTAAACCAGTTATCGCAATGGTAGCAGGTTATGCAATCGGTGGTGGACACGTACTTCATATCGTATGTGACTTAACAATCGCTGCAGACAACGCTGTATTCGGACAAACAGGTCCTAAAGTAGGAAGCTTTGACGGTGGATACGGAGCTGGTTATTTAGCTCGTATGGTAGGCCATAAGAAAGCTCGTGAAATTTGGTACCTATGCCGTCAATATAGTGCACAAGAAGCACTTGATATGGGCTTAGTAAACACAGTAGTACCATTAGAAGAACTTGAAGCAGAAACAGTACAATGGTCACAAGAAATTTTAGCAAACAGCCCAATGGCACTTCGTTTCCTAAAAGCTGCATTCAACGCAGACACAGACGGTTTAGCTGGTATTCAACAACTAGCTGGAGACGCAACGTTATTGTACTACACAACTGACGAAGCAAAAGAAGGCCGCGACGCGTTCAAAGAAAAACGCACTCCGGACTTCGGTCAATTCCCTCGTTTCCCGTGATCAAACCAAAAGCGGAAGCGGCTCGCTTAGAATGTGAGGGGGATGGAGCTTCTGACAAAGAGGCGCTTTTTGCCTCGTAGGAAGCAGCTCGCACACAATGTGAGATGCTCCCAAAAGATTACACCGGAAACAAAACAACTAAGAGACTTGATTTCATATCAAGTCTCTTTCTTTCATGAAAGGAGAATGAGTGATGGAGACGATGCCGAATTGGTTAATGCAACGTGCATTTTTAACACCTGATCGCACTGCAATTGAAATTGAAGAGGAGAAGGTTACTTTCGTGCAGCTGCATGAAAAAGTAGTATCTGTTTGTGAATACCTCACGCATGTAGGAGTGAAGCGGGCGCAAAAGGTGGCTGTTCTGATGAAAAATGGTATGGAGATGATTACAGTTATTCACGCCCTATCTTACATAGGTGCAATAGCTGTGCTTTTAAATACGCGTCTTTCAAGAGAAGAGCTACTTTGGCAAATGGATGATGCGGAAGTTGTTTGTTTAGTGACGGATCAAGAGTTTGAGACGGAAAATGTTCCAGTACGCTCATTTGCTGAAGTGATGCAAGGACCGAAGGCGGAAGCATTTATACAAGAAGAATTCTCTTTAGAAGAAGCGATGACAATTATTTATACGTCAGGGACGACAGGGAAACCGAAAGGCGTTGTTTTAACGTACGGTAACCACTGGGCAAGTGCAGTCGGTTCTTCGCTTAATTTAGGGCTTCGTGATGATGATTGTTGGTTAGCTTGTATGCCAATGTTCCACGTTGGCGGGTTATCTCTTTTAATGAAGAATATTATGTACGGTATGCGCATTTTACTCGTTCCAAAATATGATGCTAATTTTATTCATAAAGCACTTCAAACGAGAGGCGTTACGATTATTTCTGTCGTTTCTAAAATACTAACAGATTTATTAGAACGACTTGGCGAAGGTACATATCCATCTTCTTTACGATGCATGTTACTTGGGGGAGGACCAGCACCGAAGCCGTTATTAGAAACATGTGTGGAAAAAGGAATTCCTGTGTATCAAACGTACGGTATGACAGAAACGTCATCGCAAATTTGTACGTTAACAGCAGATTACATGTTAACGAAAGTAGGATCAGCCGGAAAACCACTATTTCAGTGTCAGCTTCGTATTGAAAAAGACGGCGTAGTTGTGCCGCCCCGTGCTGAAGGAGAAATTGTAGTAAAAGGACCGAACGTAACAGGTGGCTACTTTAACCGTGAAGATGCGACGCATGAGGCGATCAGAAATGGATGGCTTCATACTGGTGACCTCGGTTATTTAGATGAAGAAGGATTTTTATACGTATTAGATCGCCGCAGTGATTTAATTATTTCTGGCGGAGAAAATATATATCCAGCTCAAATTGAAGAAGTATTGCTCTCTCATCCGGCGGTAGCAGAAGCGGGTGTTGTCGGTATGGCTGACGAAAGTTGGGGACAAGTACCAGCTGCTTTTGTTGTAAAAAGTGGAGACGTAACAGAAGAAGAAATTCTTCGTTTTTGCGAAGAGAAATTAGCGAAATATAAAGTGCCGAAGAAAGCATGTTTCTTAGAGGAATTACCACGAAATGCTTCGAAGAAATTGTTAAGACGAGAGTTAAGACAATTAGTGGAGGAGATGTAGGTGGAAATAAAAAAAGCGACACTTTATATAACGGAAATGCCGCTCATTATCCCGTTTGCGGCAAGTTACGGGACTTATGAAAAGCGTGAAAGTATCGTCATTGAATTAGAAGATACAGATGGATACATTGGTTTTGGTGAAGTCGTTGCATTTTCTGAACCGTGGTATACGGAGGAAACGGTGAAGACAGCGCTGCATGTACTTCAGGATTTTTTATTACCAGATTTATTGAAAGCTGAAATCTCTCATCCGAATGAAGTACCGTCTTTGTTCAAACATATAAAGAGAAACCGAATGGCAAAGGCCGGAATTGAAGGTGCTGTTTGGGATTTATATGCGAAGCGTCAAAAGCAGTCGTTAGCGATATTGCTTGGCGGAAATAGGTCTGAAATTGAAGTCGGCGTTGTGATTGGGATCAATACAATTCCCACTATGTTAAAACAAATCGAGAAGTACGCGGAAGAAGGATACGAGCGCTTTAAAGTGAAAATAAAGCCAGAACATGATTACGAATTACTGAAAGAAATTCGCAAAGAGTTTCCGAACATCCCGTTAATGGCTGATGCAAATTCAGCTTATACATTAGCGGATACGGAGAAGTTGAAACGACTAGATGAATTTAGGCTTATGATGATTGAACAACCTTTAGCGGATTACGATTTTCTGGATCATGCACAACTGCAAAAGAAAATTGAAACACCGATTTGTTTAGATGAAAGCATCCATAGTTTAGAAGACGCACGTGTTGCGATTACGCTTGGCAGTTGCCGCGTCGTTAATATTAAACCAGGGCGAGTGGGCGGATTAACAGAGTCCGTTCAAATCCATAATTATTGTATGGAGCATAACATACCAGTTTGGTGCGGTGGCATGGTAGAAATGGGGATTTCACGAGCTCAAAATGTTGCACTCGCTTCATTGCCAAACTTTACGATTCCTGGAGATATATCTGCTTCTAGTAGACATTGGGAGAGGGATATCATTTCACCAGAAGTGATGCTTGAAGGCGGAAAAGTAAGGGTACCGCAAAGTATTGAACGTGAGTATGAAGTAGATCGAGGCAGGTTGGAAGAAATAACAAAGCAGCGGATTATTTTTGAGCGATGAATGGGAGCTTTTATTAGTACTGACTACCTGCAAATAGCGGGATGATTTTGTCGTTAATTTTCGGTAAGTCGATATATTTAAAAAATCGACGATATAATTTCATTTATCAAGGTTACTCTTACGGGTAGCCTTTTCTTAGTGTACAAATTGGATAGACTAGTTTAAAATCGAGCGTATGAAAACAGAATAAAGTAGGGGGACTAAAATGAAGCGCATTTCAATTTTAATAGCTGATGATGAAGCGGAAATTGCTGATTTAATTGAGATACATTTAGAAAAAGAGGGTTACCACGTCGTTAAAGCAGCTGATGGAGAAGAAGCCATGCATATTATTCAAACGCAGCCAATTGACTTAGTGGTTTTAGATATTATGATGCCGAAAATGGATGGATATGAAGTGACGAGGCAGATTCGCGGCAAGCACCACATGCCAATCATTTTCTTAAGTGCGAAAACATCTGATTTTGATAAAGTGACAGGTCTTGTATTAGGCGCAGATGATTATATGACGAAACCTTTTACACCGATTGAATTAGTTGCACGTGTAAATGCACAACTGCGTAGATTTCTTACGTTAAATCAGCCGAAAGTAGCGGAGAATAAATCTGCTTTAGAAATAGGCGGAGTCGCTATTGATCCTGAGCGAAGAACAGTAAATGTGTACGGAGAGCCAATTGAATTAACACCAAAAGAATTTGATATTTTATATGTATTAGCAAGTCATCCGAAGAAAGTGTACAGTGTGGAAAATATTTTTCAGCAAGTATGGGCTGAAGGGTATTACGAAAGTGGAAATACAGTTATGGTACATATCCGTACTTTGCGAAAAAAGCTTGGGGAAGATAAAAGAAAGGATAAGTTAATAAAAACAGTGTGGGGGGTAGGTTATACTTTCAATGGCTAAAACGATGAGAAGCTTTCGCTCGAAGATGATTATGCTATTTGCGTTAAGTATGATATTAGCTGGTGGCGTAACGTATTTAATTTATGAGGGGCTACGTCTCTATTATAAATTAGCAGTTCGTTATGAGGATCCTTTAGCCCAATTTCGTTCAATGGTAAGACAAATTGGGGACATTAATTTCTTTTTAATTGTATTTATTCCTCTGTCCATTATGTTTTTCTTCTTCCTTACTAGACCGTATTTAAAATATTTTGATGAGATTTCGAACGGGATTCATCATCTTGCGAACGGAGATTTTTCAAATCAAGTTCGTGTTTCATCAAATGATGAGTTTGGATATATCGCACGCGAAATTAATGTAGCAAGTGAAAAATTAAAAGAAGCGGTTGAACGAGGAGACTTTGCGGAAAGTAGTAAAGATCAGCTCATTGTCAACTTAGCTCATGATTTAAGAACGCCGCTAACATCTGTTTTAGGGTATTTAGATTTAATTCTTAAAGATGAGAATTTGACGAAGGAACAAATTAAACATTTTTCTACAATTGCTTTTACGAAATCCGAAAGGCTTGAAATCTTAATTGATGAATTATTTGAAATAACGAGAATGAATTATGGCATGTTGCAAATTGAAAAAAGATCAATTGATATAAGTGAATTACTTATACAGTTAGATGAAGAATTATATCCGTTATTAGAAAAAAAAGGTTTAGAAGCGAGATTGAATATGGATTCGCATTTACCTATTAACGGTGACGGGAAATTGTTAGCTCGAGTATTTGAAAATCTTTTAACGAATGCGATTCGCTATGGATACGATGGAAAGTTTGTTGATGTGAACGGATATATTGATCATGAAGAGGTAGTTGTACAAATTATTAATTACGGCGATAGCATTCCAGAAGAAGATTTACCATATTTATTTGATATGTTTTATACAGGTGATAAGGCGAGGTCAGAGCAAAAGGGCGGAACAGGCCTTGGGCTATTTATCGCAAAAAATATTATCGAACAGCATGATGGGACAATCTCTGCTGAAAGTAACGTAATTAGAACGATATTTGAAGTGAGATTACCAAAAGAAGAGAGCAAAGCAATTTAATAAAAATTTAAACTTTACCCCACTTTTTATTTTAATAGTTTTTTCTATTCTATACGTAAGTTACGTTAAGGAGGAACTAGAAATGAAAAAGTGGGTATTTATTTCTCTTTTTATAATATGTACAGCATGTGTAGGCTTTTATATATCACCAGTATTTCAAAAGGAGATCGATGTTAAAATTGCAGAAAAAGATAATAAAGTAAAAGCCGCGAACACTGAAAAGATAGAGGTCACAAAGGAACAAATTTATAAAGGGGATCTACTATTAGTTAATAAAGATTACCCGGTTAAAAAAGATAGTGTTAGGTCCGATATTGTCAATGTAAATCACAATAGTGAATTAGTAAGAGGCTATGTAATATTTGATAGAAATCTTCGCTTATCAGAGGGTGTTGTAAAAAAGTTTTTGAACGTTGTCGATGCAGCTGGGAAAGATGGAGTACAGCATTTCTTAATGAGTAGCGGTTACCGAGATTTTCAAGAACAAAGTAAATTATATAAAGAAATGGGATCGGATTATGCACTTCCAGCAGGATATAGTGAACATAATTTAGGGTTATCACTCGACGTTGGGTCTACTCAAAAGAAAATGGAGAAAGCTCCTGAAGGAAAATGGATTGAAGAGAACGTATGGAAGCACGGATTTGTTTTACGTTATCCGAAAAATAAAAGTGATATTACGGGCATTCAATATGAGCCGTGGCACATACGTTATGTAGGCTTACCACATAGCGCAATTATGCAAAAAAAGAAGATTACGTTAGAGGAATATTTGGACTTTTTAAAAGAGGAAAAAGAAGTTTCAACTGAGGTTGAAGGTAAGAAATATACGGTTTCTTATTATAAAGTTTCAGATCGTATGAACGTGAATGTTCCGGTGAATAAGCAATATGAAATTTCGGGGAACAATATGGACGGGGTTATTGTGACGGTTCAGGAATAGAGAAAAAGGCTGGTCCGTTTTGGGTCAGTCTTTTGGCATATAAGAAATAGATTGCCGTTTTTTGTCGGTAAATCGATATTCCTTGTCGAATCATTGATATAATTTCCTGTACTATCAACATTTTGTGGATTGTTTTTTTATTTACCATTAAACATTATAACGTTATATTTACTTTTCTTTTTTTTCATGATACTCTAAATATGTGAAAGAGATATAAAATGAAACTTTAATGTAAGCGTATTCTTATGGCTTCTTATAGAAAAGGGTGGAAATACAATGACAGAACGATTCGTGCTACGTAATGTGAAACGTGTGAACGGGGAAGAGATTGACATTGTAATTGAAAATAATAAAATCGCACAGGTGACGAAAGCTGGTGCTGGCGAGGGTGGAAAGGTTCTTGATTACTCAGGTACTTACGTATCGAGTGGCTGGATTGATTTGCACGTTCATGCTTTTCCAGAGTTTGATCCGTATGGCGATGAGGTAGATGAAATTGGCGTTAAGCAAGGGGTAACGACAATTGTTGATGCGGGAAGCTGCGGAGCTGATCGTATCGCAGATTTAGTACAAAGTAGAGAACAGGCAAAAACGAATTTATTTGCCTTTTTAAATATTTCTCGCATCGGTTTGAAACGAATTGATGAATTATCCAATATGGAATGGATAGATAAAGAGAAAGTAATAGATGCAGTAGAAAAGTATAAAGATGTAATCGTTGGATTAAAAGCGAGAATGAGTAAAAGTGTCGTTTGTGATAGCGGAATTGAACCGCTGCACGTAGCGCGCTCTTTATCTCGTGAAACATCATTGCCGATTATGGTACATATCGGTTCAGCTCCTCCGCGTATTGAGGAAGTTGTACCTCTTTTAGAAAAAGATGATGTCATTACACATTACTTAAACGGGAAAGAAAATAATTTATTTGATGAAGAAGGAAAACCGATATCTGTGTTATTAGATGCAGTGAAACGCGGTGTGCATTTAGATGTTGGTCACGGTAATGCTAGTTTTTCTTTTAAAGTAGCAGAGGCGGCGAAGCGTCACGATATTGCTTTTAATACAATTAGTACAGATATTTACCGGAAGAACCGTATACACGGTCCAGTGTATAGTATGGCTCACGTTCTTTCGAAATTCCTTTACTTAGGTTATCCGCTAGAAGAAGTAATTGATGCGGTGACGAAAAATGCGGCAGAGTGGCTGAAGAAACCAGAGCTTGGCCGTATTCAAGAAGGCGATATTGCAAACTTAACTTTGTTTACGGTGAAAGATGAGCCGATTACGTTAATTGATTCAGAAGGGGATCAGCGCATTGCTGAAAGAAGAATTGATACGAAAGGGGTTGTAATCAATGGGTCATTCATTGAATGCTAAGTACGGATTAAAAAGAGTTATTAATGCGAGCGGTAGAATGAGTATTTTAGGTGTATCCGCTCCGACAAATACAGTGATGGATGCGATGAAGCATGGTGGACAAAATTATGTGGAAATTGCCGATTTAGTAGATAAAGCAGGAGACTATATTGCAAGAATTTTAGATTCAGAGGCAGCGGTCGTTGTGAACTCAGCATCGAGTGGAATTGCACTTTCTATTGCGGGTATCGTTACAGAGGGAAATCGCCGTAAAAGTGAACGACTTCATCAAGAAGTAATCGCGAAAAACGAAGTGATTATGTTAAAAGGTCATAACGTTCAATACGGTGCTCCTGTTGAAACGATGATTTATTTAGGCGGCGGTAAGCTCGTTGAAGTAGGTTACGCAAATGAAGGGAAAGCGGAGCATATTGAAGATGCAATTGGCGAAAATACAGCAGCTATTCTTTATGTGAAATCGCATCATGCAGTGCAAAAAAATATGATTTCTGTTGAAGAAGCGTGGGAAGTAGCACAGCGAAATAATGTACCACTTATCGTTGATGCGGCAGCTGAAGAAGATATTCAAAAATACGTGAAGTATTCAGACCTAGCCATTTATAGCGGTTCAAAGGCAATTGAAGGACCTACTTCCGGTATTGTCGGCGGTAAACGAAAATATATCGAATGGTTGAAAGTGCAATTACATTGCAGCGGTAGAAGTATGAAAGTTGGGAAAGAAACAACTTTCGGTTTACTTCAAGCGCTTGATGAGTACGGAGTAAAAGAAGATAAGAGTGAGCAAGAAAAAGAGTTGTTACAAGTGCTTATGCCGCTGAAAGAGTTAAACGGTGTAAATGTAACAATCGTTCAAGATGAAGCTGGAAGAGCAATTTTTAGAGCGCGTATTCATATTAACGAGAACGAATTAAATAAAACTGCAAAAGATGTTGTGACCGCGTTACGCGAAGGGGAAATCGCCATTTACACACGTGATTACGGAGTAAGACAAGGGTTCTTTGATATTGATCCACGTCCACTTCAAGGTGATGACATACATGTAATTGAAGAAAAAATGAGAGAAATTGTAGGGGGAAACTAAAATGACAAACATTCAAAAACGTTTTTATAAAGGCCGCGTAGCATTAAATGTATTAGCGAACAATACCCGAAATGCGAAAAACATTTTTGAAGCAGCAGAAGGTTATGTAGTCGTTGGAGTGTTATCAAAAGATTATCCGACAGTAGAAGAAGCAGTAACTGCGATGAAAGCATACGGAAAAGAAATTGATGACGCTGTATCAATCGGACTTGGAGCAGGAGATAATCGCCAAGCGGCAGTTGTAGCTGAAATTGCGAAGCATTATCCTGGTAGTCATATTAACCAAGTGTTCCCTTCAGTTGGAGCGACGCGTGCAAATCTTGGCGGAAAAGATAGCTGGATTAATAGTTTAGTATCACCAACAGGAAAAGTAGGGTACGTAAATATTTCTACTGGTCCAATTAGTGCAGCTGGAGAAGAAAAAGCAATCGTTCCAATTAAAACAGCAATCGCACTTGTACGTGATATGGGCGGGAATTCATTGAAATACTTCCCAATGAAAGGCTTGGCTCATGAAGAAGAATATCGCGCTGTTGCGAAAGCATGTGCGGAAGAAGGATTTGCATTAGAGCCAACAGGCGGAATTGATAAAGAGAACTTTGAAACAATTGTACGTATTGCATTAGAGGCAAATGTAGAGCAAGTTATCCCGCACGTGTACTCTTCTATTATTGATAAAGAAACTGGCAATACGAAAACAGAAGATGTTCGTGAATTACTAGCGGTCGTGAAGAAGTTAGTTGATCAATATGCGTAAGAAAATTGCAGCATTCGGTGAAGTAATGATGCGCCTGCAAGTGCCAGGATATGAATTGCTGTCGCAAGCAAACACATTAAATTACTCATTTTCAGGTACAGGTGTGAACGTTGCAGCAGCACTTTCTCATCTAGGACATGAAGGTTTTCTTATTTCAACTTTACCGGAAAACTCTGTTGGGGATGCGGCGGTATCGCACATTCAAAAACTAGGGATTCAAGCACCGTTTATTTCAAGAGGCGGTAAATATGTGGGCATGTACTTTTTGGAAAATGGATTTGGCGCACGTGCAAGCCGCGTTACGTATTCTAACCGATTAGAAAGTAGTTTCAATACGGCGTCTGAAGAGATTTACCAGTTTGAAAAAATAGCTAAAGAAATTGATATCGTTCATTTTTGCGGAATTACCCTTGCGATGAATGATACTGTGCGCCATCATATGAAATCTTTGGCGAAGGCAGTTAAAGAAAATGGAGGCACTGTCGTTTTCGATTGCAACTATCGTCCGTCGCTTTGGGGAGAAGATGGGTATGAACAGGCGAAACCTCATTATGAAGAAATGCTAGGCTTTGCCGATATTGTAATGATGAATGAAAAAGATGCGATGTTTGTCCTCGGAATGAAAACGGAAGAGACGGAGCGAGAAGCACAGCTTGTTGATCTTATTCCAAAAGTCGCTGAAATATATAATATCGCTACGATCGCGGGAACGCATCGTTCTATTAATAGCGATAATACACACTCACTTCGCGGATTCATATGTAAAGATGGGACGTTCACTTTTGCCAAAGCACTTACGTTTTCTGTATATGATAGAATAGGTGCTGGAGATGCTTATACGAGCGGAATTATTCATGGCGAGATAAAAGAGTTTGCACCAGAGAAAGCTGTTTCATTTGCGTCAGCAGCTGGAATGCTTGCACATACAATCGTCGGTGATACGCCAATGTCATCAGAGAAAGATATACTTCGGGCAATGACGGCATCAGTAGGTGATGTAGAAAGGTAGTGGGTGTAACGGTGAACGTAACGAGAAAAAGAGGTCCATTATATTTACAAATTAAAAATATTATTCGTGATCGAATATTACATGGTGTTTATGCCATTCATACAAATATTCCTTCTGAACCACAATTAGAAGAAGAGTTCAAAGTGAGTAAAATTACAGTGCGAAACGCAATTAAAGAACTCGTTCAAGAAGGATATTTAGAAAAGAAAAGTGGTAAAGGAACGAAAGTCATTCGAAATACTTCTGCGACAAAGCTTTCAAAGGGAAAGAAATTTACAGAAGTGTTAGTGGAAGAAGGCTATAAAGTACAAAAGAAATTGCTAAAGGCAGAAGTGGTTCATAATGAAGAAGGAACAGTACCATTTCGTTTGTTTGGTAAAGAGAGTTTTCGTATTGAGCGTCTATATGCTTTAAATGATACTCCGTACATTCATTATACGCACTATTTCTCAGCACAAATGGCAAGTACAGACTTAGCGGACTTTGACTTACAATCGCTTTATGATCTAGTCGAGGACCGTGGTATACATTTAGAAAACTTCAGAGATGAATTCGCTGTTGGATTTGCGCCTAATTTCGTTGCAGAAGCGTTAGGAGAAAAAGAGGGAACAGCGTTATTAAAACGTATGCGCTATTCTTACGATGAAGTTGGCGAAGTAATTGAATATAGTGAAGGCTACTACAATACGGAAATGCAGCATTACGTTGTAAATTATGATGTGTAAAAAGTGAAGAGGGACCAATTCCCTCTTTTTTTGTAAAAAAATTTCATATCGAAGGGGAATGGGATATGGATATATACTTATTAATCGTCACGTTAATTGCGATCGCAATTGTTATTTTAGGGGTATCATGGTGGAAATGGCATGCGTTTATTAGTTTAACAGTTGCTAGTCTATTTTTAGCTATTATGTCTGGATTGAACTTGACCAAAATTGTTACTGCCTATGAAACTGGTGTTGGTAGTGTACTAGGGCATTTAGTTGGTATTTTGGCTCTCGGAACAATTTTAGGGAAAATGATGTCCGATTCAGGGGCTGGCATGCAAGTAGCAGATTTCTTCATTCGATTCTTCGGGGTAAAAAAATTACCTTGGGCTATGTTATTCGCCGGATTTGTTATAGGGATTCCAGTGTTTTTTGAAGTGGGAATCGTCATTTTATTACCACTTGTTATTTCAATTCGAAAAACAACGAAACAAAATATATTGTTAATTGCTTTACCTGTTATTGCTGGATTATCGATTGTACATGGGCTAGTGCCGCCGCATCCAGGTGCGATGACAGCAATCGGGATTTATAACGCGAATTTAGGAAAGGTACTATTGTATTCATTAATTATCGCGTTACCAACAGCAATTATCGCAGGACCGGTATTTGCAAAATGGGTACATAAGAGGGTTATACCTGAAAATGAACCGGAGCTTGTTCGAGTTACGACAGTATCTACTGATTTGCCAAGTCGTAAAGCTTCATTCTTTATCATTTTATTACCAGTAGTTTTAATGATTTTATCAGTAGTCGCACCATATATTTCATTACCGAAAAAAATAACTGAATTTTTAGTATTTGTAGGAAGTCCGGTAATCGCTTTACTTATTTCATGTTTCGCAGCGTTTTATTTGCTTGGTATAAAACAAGGAATTAATAAAAAGATGATTAAAAAATTAACAGATGAAAGTTTACTACCTGTCGGTTCCATTATTTTAATAATTGGTGCAGGCGGTGGATTTAAACAAATATTAATTGAAAGCGGCGTTGGAACAGCCATCGCTCAAATGGCAGAACATATTTCATTATCACCAATCGTCTTAGCGTTCATGGTAGCGGGATTAATCCGAATTGCAACAGGTTCAGCTACTGTAGCATTAACGACAGCAGCTGGAATTGTTTCACCGGTTATTCAGCACATGTCTGGTGTAAATTTAGAATTACTCGTTATTGCAACCGGTGCAGGTTCATTAATGTTTTCTCACGTAAATGATGCAGGATTCTGGCTTGTAAAAGAGTATTTAGGTTTGACAGTAAAAGAAACGTTTAAAACGTGGACGGTGCTGGAGACATTGTTATCATTTATTGCATTCGGCTTTGCGCTTTTACTTAATATGTTTGTTTAGAAGAAGGGGGTGCCTATTTAAAGGTATCCTCTTTTTGTGTTGGGGCTCTTTTCATGAAACAAGCCCGTTTTTAGGAGTGCCAAGCTTCCGATTTGCCCTGAAAACATAATATAAATGGAATCCCCTCATTTAGAGCAAGTTGAACTTGTTATGAATGATACTAAAGGAGGAATAGAGTAATGAGCGAAAAGTGTGAACACAGACATGATGATTGTAACCGCAGACATGATGATTGCGACCGTAGACGTGGCTGCGGCGGCGGTTTTGCGCTTCTAATCGTATTGTTTATTTTATTAATTATCATCGGTGCTAGCTGCTTCGGCGGAGGCGGCGGTGGTTGTGGTTACGGCGGTTATGGTGGATATGGCGGCGGCTATGGTGGATACTGCTAATTATTAAAAACTATTGAAAATGGCCTTGTGCAATATGCACAAGGCCATTTTATTCATATTTTTATATGCTGTGATAATTTATTAATGTACAGAGAGCGGATTAAGAAAAAGAAAATAATCTCGATAATCCCGAAAAAGGTGAGTACAATCAGTAACTCTTTTAGTAACGAGAAAGAAAACATGCTTTGTAAAAACTTAACCGCAAATAACGTGTGAACACCAGCAACGATGTAAGGAACGAAAAATAAAATTCCTAATTGAATCGTTGCGGAGCGAAACATTTCTGATTCAGTTAAGCCCAGTTTTGTAATCGTAATGTACTTTTGTTTTTCATTCGTTAAGTCGTTATACATACGGAAGTATAAAACGCTAGCCGCTCCGATAAAGAAGATAAAGCCAAGAAATGCCCAAATAAAGAATTGAGCAACTGCATTTTCTTTATTATGGAGTAACTCATCAGTAGCTGTATAAATATTAAAAGGGACGGGAGATGCATGCTTATCATCTTTATGTGCCTCATAATATTTTTCGGTGTCATTACTAATACTTTTTAATATATTTTTCGTTGGAATAATTGCATTTTCCCAATTATCCACGAAGTAGTTATAAACTGTAATGGTTTCAATATGAGGAATCATAGTATCGATTGCATAATCTTGCATAATAACTAAATTTGCTAATGCAAATGGTGGTGCTATTCCTTTGTTAATAAATCCCTTTATATAAAACTCCTTTTTATTGGATTCAAGCGTAATTGTATTTTGTTTTACAAATGGATTTGATACAAGGTTTAATAGCTCTGGTGAATAGCCAGAAATAATGTAAACTTCTTTTGAATCAAGGGTGATTGTAGGTCTCTTTAACTGCTTAGCAATTTCGTTATAATCACTCATTTTCATAATTGCAATCTCTTCTTTTGAAGCATTATCTTTTAAAAGCGTAAATTTATATTTTTTATATTGAAAATGAGCATTGGAAAGTTCGGATTCAATAGTATTAACGTGCTTTCGTTCAAGGGAATGATCCCCTTCTAATTTGTATGTGAAGGGAATAGGATATCGCTCTAGTATCGACGCTTTTGTATTATTATTCGCAGCAAATAGTCCGATAATAATCGTAAATGCAAGCGCAGATAGCATAGAAACGATAAAGAGTACATTAATATTACTACGGGTACGAGCAACTAAGTCTGAAATCCATAACATGTTTATTTGTTTCAAATAAAACTTTCTACGTTTCTTTAAAATATAGATAAAAAGAAGAAATGTTTGTGAAAAGAAAAAATATGTTCCGACTACTACGAGTGGCAAAATAGATAATATAATAAAGAAGACAGATCCGTTTTGCACATTTTTTTCGGTTACGTAGCCTTGTGGATAACCAGCAATATAATAACATAACCCTAAACAAGTTAAAGCAAATATCGAAATGAGTATAGACGGCCTTTTTTCGGCTGTCACTTTCTTGTTCCCTTTAATAAGATGGACTGTTTTACGAGTCCGAATAAACATAGGTGTAAATGTAGAAACGATTAAAAATAAAATGATAAACGTTACGGTTGTCACGATAATCGCTTCTGTTGGCCAATATAAATAGAGACCTTTCGCACTTGTTAATTTTGAAGTGACTAATAAGAAAAAATTAGAGAACACTAGGCCACCTTGTATACCGATAAAGATGGACAATATCCCGATTATCATGTTTTCAGTAAATAACAGTCTTTTTAATTGTTTCTGTGAGATACCGAGAATCGTGAGTATCCCGAATTGCTGCTTCCGTACATTTAAAAATGTTCCAATTGAATATAAGAGAAAGAAGAACGAGAACATAACAATCACAAGCTGTGCTGTACTCGCTAAGTTCATTAGAGGATCCCGTTCTTGAAAGCTTTGTACATTTTGTAAGCGTGGATGATACGCGTATACAGTAAATGAAAAGAAAACCATAATAGAAAAAGCACTACTTACAAAATAAGCAAAATATGCTTTAGAATTACGCGAGACATTTTTAAATGCAAATTGCCAAAACGTCATCCACGCCTTCCTCCTAATAATGCTAAAACATCTAATATTTCTTGATAAAATTTCTCGCGATATAGTCCGCGGTGTAATTCATTGTAAAGCCCACCATCTTTAATGAAAATAACGCGGTTACAATAACTTGCTGCAAACGGATCATGAGTAACCATTAAAATTGTGGCATCCTCTTCTTTATTTAATTTCGTAAATAGCTCCATTACATCAATTGCTGCTTTAGAATCTAAGTTTCCTGTCGGTTCATCCGCAAGTAGAAGTGACGGATGATGAATAACAGCGCGTGCTACCGCGGTACGCTGTGCTTGTCCTCCAGAAACTTCAAAAATACGCTTGTCCAAAATATGATCAATTCCAAGTTTCTTTGAAATGTTATCGAGCTTTTCGTCCATTTCTTTTAAAGGAACATTATCTAACGTTAAAGGCAGTACGATATTTTCACCGATTGTTAGTGTATCTAATAGGTTAAAGTTTTGGAAAACAAACCCTAACTCTTGGCGGCGGAAAATAGCTAGTTTCTCTCTACGAAATGTGTGCGGTTTTTTTCCATTAATCACGACATCACCAGAAGTAGGGGAGTCAATTGTAGAGATAACGTTTAAAAATGTAGATTTACCGCTACCAGATGGTCCCATGATAGCAACAAATTCTCCTTTATCTACATGTAAATTTATATTTTTTAAAGCAGTATGAGGGACTTTTCCTTCATACACTTTTGAGACGTTTTTTATGTGTAATACTTCTTCCATAATAATCACCTTTCTATTTTTAAAACTTAATATGTTGTGATAATTTTTGCATATAAAAGGAACGAATTAAAAGGAAAAAGATAATTTCAACCGTTCCAAAGATTACAAGTACAACTGTAATCTCAGCGAATAATGATAGATGTAATATCTCTTGTAACATCTTTGTCGCAAACATCGTATGGATCGATGCCATAATGTAAGGAACAAAGAAAAGAATCGCAAGTTGAATTGTAGCGGATTGCTTCATTTCGACTTCTGTTAAACCGATTTTTGTAATCGTTATATACTTTTCTTGCTCATTTGTTAAATCTGTATACATACGGAAGTAAAGAACACTGCCAGCTCCGATAAAGAAAATAACACCTAGGAAAGTACCAATTAAGAAAAACGAAGCAACATTTAATTTTGTTTTGTATAGAGAATCGCTTGCTTCACTTGCATGAAACGGTGGATGTTCTGCCTGAATAGCTGCATTGTCATTATCAATTTTTGTTATAAATGCTGAACCGATATTATGTGCCTTTTCCCAATCTGGAACTTTGAAGCTATATACACTCATCTGTTTTGAAGTAGTTGATAAGGCTTCTACATTTTCATCAGATAGTACGAGTAATTGGTATATTAAGCTGTTTGGGAAGGGGTTATAACTTTTATATTCTTTCACTTGTAGTTGTAAATTGTTTTGAGTAAGTGGAAGAATATTTTTCTTTTCTTTAGTATGAATTGTTCCAATAACTTGATCGTCTAAGTCTTTCATAAGAATATAAGATTCATTCTTATTCACCGTGAGAGTTTCCCAGCTTAATGCTTTAGCAAGTACATTATAGTCACTTTGTTTAATGGCATAATAGAGCTGTGAGTTATCCTCAGCTGAAGATACTTCATATATGTCTGTTTTAAATTTTGTATAAGTAAATTGCTCTTCGTTAAATTTTTGTTCTAACCAATTTAAATGTTCATCAGCTAACGTATTTTCAGTATGTGATAAATAAGTAAACGGGAAAGGATTTTTCCTTATTTCATCAAACTTTGTGAATTTCCCAAACCCATATAAGAATGTAATCATTGTGAAAGCGAGTGTCGATAACATCGTCACGATAAAGAGCATGTTAATATTTGTCCGAATCCGAGTTGCTAAATCAGAAACCCAAAGCATATTAATACGTTTCATATAAAATTTTCTTCTCGTCTTTAATATGCGAATGAGTAAGAAGCTAATTTGTGAGAAGAAAAAATATGTCCCAGCTGCAGCAAGTGATGGGATGACAAATATACAGGAGGCAGCGTACAAAAGCCCAGCGATATCTCCTAGTGACATAAAATATAGTGGGTTTGCTGCTAAAACATATCCAGATATTAAACATATCGCACCAAAGAGAGAGATGAGTACAGATGCTTTTCTTTCTTTTTGTTTTGTTCCTTCTTTTAAAAGACGTACAGCTTTTCTCGTACGGATTAGCATCGGTGTAAAAGATGATACGAGAATGAAGAGTCCAAGAAAGATAATTATAGTTAAAACGATAGCAGCTGTAGGCCACCAATATAAATATAAACCAGGCACATGCGTAATTTTGGCGGTAACTAATAAAAAGAACTGTGAAAAGACAAGGCCAAATTGAATGCCGAAAAATATGGATAGGCCACCAATTAGCATGTTTTCTAGAAATACGAGCCTCTTTAATTGCTTTGGAGATATGCCAAGTACTGTTAAAATCCCGAACTGTTTTTTTCGTACTTTTAAGAAAGTACCGATTGAATATAGTAAAAAGAAAAATGAAAAGAATACAATGACAACTTCTGAGATTGTCATTAATATGTTCAGAGCAGCATTCACGCCCGTCATATGCAATTTAGGATGAAATAAATAAACTGCAAACGAGAAGAAAATTGCAATGGAAAACGCACTGCTTACAAAATAGGCGAAATAAGCTCTGGCGTTCCGTGTTACGTTTTTAAAGGCAAACTGCCAAAATGTCATTCACCTGAACCTCCTAATAGAGTGAAGAGGAAAAGGATATAAGAGATACCCTTTTCCTGTACTAATATATTCATAAAACTTAACCATTCGTATACTCTGATAACTTTTGCATGTAAAAGGAACGAATGAATAAGAAAAAGACGATTTCAACTATGCCAAAAATAATAAGAACGGCTGAAATTTCTTTGAATAGTGATAAATCAATTACATCTTGAAGCATTTTTGTTGCGAACATTGTATGAATGGATGCCATAACATATGGAACGAAAAATAAAATGCTAAGTTGAATGGTTGCAGATCGTTTCATCTCTGCATTTGTTACACCAATTTTTGAAATTGCTACATATTTTTCTTGTTCGTTTGTTAAATCTGTATACATTCTGAAGTAAAGAACGCTACCTGCTCCAATAAAGAAAATGACACCTAAGAATGTCCCGATTAGGAAGTATGCAGCACTTCCTGATGTGATTCTATATAATGAGTCTGCTGATTCATAGGAGCGTATAAGGGGGCCTTCGTATTGGAATTCCTGTCGATCCTTTTGTATTTTTTTCATAAAATCATTAGCAATTTCATACGTCTTTTCCCAGTTTTGTACGTTATAATTGTACGCTGATACATGCTTTGTTGTACTTGGTAAGTTGTTTACAACAACATCAGGTAAAATTAAAGTTTGATATGAAAAGTTAGATGGAATGGCCCCTGCTTGTTCATAGCCCTTTACTTGTAATATCGTATTTGTGCTAGAAAGTGTAATGGATTTTCTATTGAAGCTTGGATCAAATTGGCTGAATAAGGTGAAATAAGCGCTGCCGCTTAAGACATATGCTTCGTTATCACTCATGAATAGTTGTTTCATTCGCAGGGAAGCTGCAAGTTTATTATAGTCACTTTGTTTCATTGCATAGATGTCATTGTAAGTCGTTATACCTGCATCTTCTTTCAGTGGTGTTTCATATAAATCAGCTTCTATCTTTTTATAAGAGAAATTTTCTTTTTGTAACTGCTGTTCAAGCCAAGTTAAATGCTTGTTAGCAAAAGGATTTGCGTCATATGAAAAATAAGAAAATGGAAAAGGTGAACTTCTCGTAACATCTAGCTTTGTAAACTTTCCAAATCCATATAGAAATGTAATCATTGTGAATGCTACTGTAGATAGCATCGCTACAATAAAAAGCATATTAATATTTGTTCGAATACGACTTGCTAAATCAGAAATCCAAAGCATATTAATCCGTTTCATATAAAAACTTCTTCTTTTCTTTAAAATATAAATAAGTAAGAAACTAATTTGAGAAAAGAAAAAATATGTCCCAATTGTAACAAGTGCTGGAATCACAAAAATACTTGAAACCATATATATAACGCCTACTTGCGGGTTTACTGAGAAGAAATATTTAGGATTTACAGCTAAAATATAACCACCTAATAAACAGATAGCACCAAATAGAGAAATTAATATGGATGGTTTTCTTTCTTTTTGTTTTACATTGTTTGTTTTTAAAAGGTGCAATGCTTTTTTTGTTCGAATAAGCATTGGTGTGAATGCAGATACAGCGATAAAGAGACCAAGAAACACAATCGTTGTTAAAATGAAAGCATTCGTAGGTATATATAAATATATCCCTGGTACGTGCGTAATTTTCGCCGTCACTAATAAGAAAAATTGCGAAAAGACAAGCCCAAACTGCATACCAAAAAAGATAGATAAAATACCAATTAACATATTTTCCGTAAAAACGAGACGATGTAATTGCTTTTTCGATATACCTAAAACGGTTAAAATACCAAATTGTTTTTTACGAACTTTTAAAAACGATCCGATTGAATATAGTAAAAAGAAGAAAGAGAACAGTACAATGACAACTTCTGAAAAAATCATTAATCCTGAAATTTCAGAGATCATACTGAAATTTTGTAATTTCGGATGAAATAAATAAACAGCAAACGAAAAGAAAACAGCGATGGAAAAGGAACTGCTTAAAAAATAGGCAAAATAAGCTCTTGAGTTGCGCGTTACATTTTTAAATGCAAATTGCCAAAATGTCATAATATGTACCTCCCGTTAGAAGGCCAATATGCAGTTTTATTGCAAAAAATGTATGAGAGTATATTCTCATACATTTTGCTAGCATATGTTCCGATCATGCTTTGGTCACCTTCTCCGTATTTTCTGCTTGATTGTTTGCAGCGTTGTGGAAGATGATTTTAATCGTCGTTCCTTTACCAACTTCAGAGTCTAGTTTTACAGAATGACCTAAATAATCACAAATTTTACTTACGATATAAAGTCCCATACCAGTAGATTCTCCGAATGTACGACCATTTTTCCCAGTGTAAAATGGTTCAAATACTCTTCGAACATCTTCTTGCGGAATACCAACGCCCTCATCACGAACTTCCAAAATGATATCTTTTCCATTTCGATAAGCTGATAAGAAAACTTTCTTTCCGCGTTCACCAGAATAACGAACAGCATTTGTCATTAACTGATAAATGATGAACTTTAGCCATTTCGCATCAGAAGCAACTTTTAAATCTGAATGAACTTCTAAAACAGGGAAGACCCCGTTTCGAATGAATAGTTCTTTTAATCCGTTAATATTTTTTGTTACAGCATCTTTTAATGAAACGGTCTCAACATGGAAGTCTTCATGGAAGTTGTTTAACCTTGCCATGTATAAAGCCATATCGAGTCCTTGATTTAGTCGCTCTAATTCTTTTTTAAATTGCGGGATTAAATGTTCATCTTCCATTTCAAGCACCATAAGTTGCATAACAGAAACGGGCGTTTTCATTTGATGTACCCAGTGGTTAATAAATAATTGGTGTTCTTGCTGTTTTACTTCAAATGTTTGTAGGTCTTTTTGGAATAGACGATATTGCGTACGAACGAGCTCGTTTACACCGTGGGGCATAGGAGCAGTCGCTCTTTCAATAAACGCATCTTCCATTTTCTCTGGTGGTTCACTTAATCTGTGGTACATTCTACGATTACGAACGTAACGATAAGCGAGGAAACAGATGAATAAATATAAGCTTAAAACGATGAAGTAAAACTTATTATTTTGAAATCCGTCTACTGCATCATAAAGAACGAAAATGATTCCGAAGTTTAATACATATAGTAGAAAAAATGCAAAATGATCACGTAAAAATAGCTTCATGCTTATTCACTCCAAGTTGTGTTAAAACGATATCCAAGTCCACGTACTGTTTCAATAGAGTTCTCAATACCAAGCTCATTAAACTTTTTACGAAGACGCGTAATGTTTACGTTTAATGTATTTTCTTCAACGAAGCTCTCATCATCCCAAAGGGCAGCTAATAAATCTTCACGACTCGCTGTACGAGGGAATTTAGATAATAGCATTTCTGCTAAAATAGCTTCTTTCTTTGTTAAAAGAACTTGCTCAGATCCGAAATGAATTTCTGGACGTTCAGGGAATAGTTTTAAACCTTCTACTTCAACGATACGTTCAGAAATATTTGGTGCATAATCACCATAAATACGGCGTAATTGACCTTTAATTTTTGCCATTACAACGTCATAGTGGAACGGTTTCGTAATGTAATCATCCGCGCCACTTTCAATCGCCATAATTTGTTCCATTTCACCAGCACGAGCTGAAATGAAAATAATTGGACAAGTAGATTCATGACGGATTTGACGGCACCAGTAGAAACCATCGAATTTCGGTAAGTTTACATCAAGTAAAACAAGATGCGGTTTCACGGCGTTAAACGATTCCATAATATCATCGAAGTTCTCCGCAACAACAGCATCATAGCCATATTTTTGAATGTGAGATTGTAGTAATGATGAAATATTTGGATCGTCTTCAACGATTAAAATTTTATACATATGTATATTCCTCCTAAAAAAAACAATTGTAGCTATAGTGTACCATGTGTTTCTCGTCTTTTCATTATGTTGAAATATAAGCTAGTAAACAGTATAGGTCAAAAGCGTGAAAAGTAAAAAAGGGCTATGGATACGATTGACAATTTATAGTTTTCATTTTAACATTTAGATAAATATCTAAATGTCTAATTAGTGAAAGGAAGAAAGACATTGAATCAAGCATTCAAAGCATTAGCAGACCCAACAAGGCGAAAAATTTTAGATTTATTAAAAGAAGGCGATTTAACAGCTGGGGAAATTGCTGAACAGTTCAACATGACAAAGCCAAGTATTTCACACCACTTAAATGCACTTAAAAATGCTGAACTTATTCAAGATGAAAAAAGAGGGCAATTCGTTGTGTACTCTTTGAACACAACTGTCTTTCAAGATTTATTGACTTGGGTGTTTACGTTTACGAATAAGGGGGAAGAGGGGAAATGAAAAAGCATCTTTTTGCAATTATATTAATTCTTATAACTTGTATAGCTTGGGCGTTTGCTTGGCCACATTTGCCGGATACAATCGCGACACATTGGAGTGGTGGTAAGGCAGATGGTTATTCTTCTAAATTATATGGAATGATTTCTATGGTTGGAATTATGATTGCGTTATATGTATTTCTAAATGTGATACCAAAGATTGATCCAAGGAAAGCAAATTACGAGAAATTTTCTAAAGCTTTTATGATGATGAATAACGGGATACTATTGCTACTATTTGTAGGAAATATAGATATTATTACAAGTGGATTAGGATATAACTTATTCATTAATCGCATGCCTGAATTATTAGTTGGTATTCTATTCATAGTTATCGGAAACTATTTACCACAATGTAAACCAAATTACTTTGTAGGCATAAAAACACCGTGGACGTTAAGTAACGAAGAAGTATGGAGAAAAACACACCGTTTTAGTGGAAAGGTGTTTGTTGCATTAGGAATCATTATGATTTTAAGTGTTTTCGCGCCGGTAGCATGGAAATCTTTCGTAATGGCTGGAATTATTATTGGTGCAGTAGGACTAACGATGGGATATTCCTATGTTGCTTATAAGAAAGAGATAGGGGCTTAATATAAAATTTATGGGGGAGAGAGGATGAAAAGACACGTATTACCATGGAGTTTAATTATTGCAATTGCAATTGGCTGGTACATTGTATGGCCTTATTTACCGAAACAAATTCCACGTCATTATAATGCTGCAGGAATGGTAGATGGATATTTTTCTAAAGTAGAAGCGAGTTCAGTTTCAATAGGTAGTATGGTGTTGCTGTATTTGATATGGCTAGCTATGGGGTATATTGATGTAACGAAAGATAAGTATAAACAGCATGCTAAAGTCCTTTCTGCAATCCATTATGCAATTCTTTTGATAGGGTTCGGCTGTAATATATTTGCGCTATTAGCAGTGTCTAATTATATTGCATCGGGCTCCATTGCATTTAATTTCGGACTTGGAACATTGTTTTTAGTACTCGGCAATTATATGCAACAAACGAAGCCAAATGGCTTAGTAGGAATCCGGATGGACTCGACATTAGAAAATCCTGTAGTTTGGAGAAAAACACACAGATTTGCTTCGAAGGTATTTGTAATAGGTGCACTTTGTATATATGCTGGGGCGGTACTTCCAGATCCATTCAATATTTTTATGGGGATTGGAATAATATTAATATGCATCTTCATATCAACGATAAAGTCATATGCTATTTATAAAAAAGAAATGCAATTGTGAGTAATAAGGGATTGAACTGTACGAGTCAAATTTTATATTTATAGTTTCTATGTGTTAAGAGATTTAAATACTCAGTGGGGATAATGAAAAAGCTCGCTGAGTAAATTTTTTGCTTTTAGGTCTGGAAATTCAGTTAAAAAGGATAGTTTGGGGGAAATCACATGTTAGAAATTATAAATTTTAGCAAGACATACAAAGGTGGCAAAAAAGCAGTAGATCAGTTAAATATTACTGTTCAAGCAGGGGATATCTTTGGATTTATTGGCCATAACGGTGCGGGGAAAAGTACAACAATTAAGTCGTTAGTAGGAGTTATAGATTTTGAAGAGGGTGAAATTTTTGTTGATGGACATTCAGTAAAAAAAGATCCGATTGCATGTAAGAAAGTAATGGCGTACATTCCTGATAATCCAGATTTATATGAGCAATTAACAGGAATTCAATATTTGAACTTTGTTGCTGATGTGTTTAAAGTGTCTGCGAAGGATCGAGAAGCACAGATACAAAAGTATGGGGATGCTTTTGAGATTACACCTTACTTGGGAGATTTAATATCTTCCTATTCACACGGTATGAAACAAAAAGTGGCGATTATATCAGCGGTTTTGCATAAACCGAAATTATTAGTTTTAGATGAACCTTTCGTTGGTCTTGATCCAAAGGCTGCTGTAGTGTTGAAAGGTATTATGAAGGAGCTTTGTGAAAAGGGAAGTGCGATTTTCTTTTCTACGCATGTTTTAGATGTGGCGGAGAAGTTATGTAATAAAATAGCGATGATTAATAGAGGGAAATTAGCACTTTCAGGGGAAGTGAATTCTTTAATAAAGGAAGGATCATTGGAAGAGCTCTTTATGAAGGAGCTTGCTAATGAATATTAGTAGTCTAGGTCTTTTAAAAATCCGCTTGATAACGCAGCTTGGTTTAAATACTTTTAAATACGAAAAAGATAAAAAGAAGAAGCAGAATAAGATTTTACTGTCAGCATCTATTGCCTTAGTTGGTGTCATGTTAATGCTATATTGTGGGGCCTCGGCATATGGATTGGTGAGACTAGGAATAAGTGAAATTATCCCAGTTTATGCACTAGTTATTAGCAGTGTATTGACGTTGTTTTTCACTATATTTAAGGCAAATGGAGAGATTTTTGCTTTTAAGGATTACGATCTTTTAATGTCATTACCGATTCGTGTAAGTACGGTTATTACAAGTAGGTTTTTGTATTTATATTTGCTGAATACGATCTTTTCAATCATAATCATGCTACCAATGGGAGTTGTTTATGGCATACATGAGAGGCCATCAGTTTCTTTTTACTTTATGTGGTTCATCAGTATGTTTATAGCATCTTTAATTCCAACAACAATAGCAGCGATTTTTGGAGCTGCGATTACGGCAATCGCTTCTAAATTTAAAAATACGAATAAAATAACTACAATTTTAAGTTTCATAGTAATTATTACATTCGGTTTCTTTATGCTGAAAAACGGAAATGCTCAATATAGCCTTAATGATATGAACGGGATTGGTGCAATTGTTTCGGAGCAATTAACTAAAGTGTATCCACTAGCTAACATGTTTCAAAAAGCAATTGTTCATGCTGATATTGTAGCTTTCATCCTATTCGTTGGGATATCGGTTATTTGGTATTATCTTTTTGTAAAAATCCTTTCGTTAAAATATAAGCAAATAAATACAGAGATTACCACTTATCATATGCTTTCAAATTATGAAATTCATAGCATGAGAAAAGAAAGTGTATTGGCCGCATTGTATAAAAAAGAACTGAAGCGTTTCTTTTCTTCTACAGTGTATGTGGTAAATAGCGGAATGGGAGTTGTGATGGCGCTAGCTTTCGCACTAGCTATAGTTGTAGTAGGGCCAAGTCAATTAATAGCGTATCCTGGAATTGAGGCCCTGTTGCAAAAGGTTGCGCCATTTGCTATTGCAGCAGCGATTTCGATGACGTGTACAACATGTGTGTCATTGTCATTAGAAGGAAAAAATGTATGGATTATTAAGTCGTTACCTATTACGCCAAAGATGATTTATGACAGTAAAATACTTATGAATCTTTCATTAAGTATACCTGCATCACTTATCAGTTCCGTATTACTGATAATAGGGTTAAAACTAGATATTTGGAGTTCTCTTTTAATCGTAATAACACCGATAACATATTCATTCTTTTCGGCAGTATGGGGGATTTTTATTAATAATCGATTTGGTTATTATGATTGGGTATCAGAAACTCAAATAGTAAAACAAAGTGTAGGATCGTTTGTCGGTATGTTTGGTGGCTTAATTATGGCTGTTATACCTGCCTTTTTAATCGGTACTGCTACGATCTCGAACTATAGAGTATTTACTTTGGTAGTTATTATAGTGCTTGCGATTATTACTATTTTCTTGTATAAGAACGAGTCGAGAAGAAGTATAAAATAAAAAGCTGCTTTTCCTTTAAAGAGGAAGAGCAGCTTCTTTATTTTGAAAAATTTTAGACCTTTATATTACTTTTTTAAAACAGGTATCCATATCTCGCTTCTGAAATTCGGTGAGGATACGTCTTTACTTTCATTCCACAATATTTCCGGTCCTTCCGCTAGTTCATAATTCGAAGAAGGGAACCATTCGGAATAAATACGTCCCCACACATTTTGTAATGCATCAGGAAATGGACCGACAGCTTCAAATATAGCCCATGTTGAAGCTGCGACTTCAAGTTGTTTGAATTGCTTTGGACAATCTTTCGTTGTGGCTACTCCAATATAGTGATCGAGTTCGCCTTTTTCCTCCATTCTTCCTTCAGAAAAATTCGTAGAAGCACTAATAATTCCGGTAGGTTCAATATTTGAAAGGGACTTTAATGTTTCGATTGATTGGCTGTCTAAACTTTTCCACATAGAAGCAATTTCTTCGTTTACACCGTTAAAAACAATCGGTACTCGTTTTTGTATACCAATGATTTGAAATGGCCCTTTTTCTTCAATTCGATAGTTCATTTCATTTCCTCCTTGAATGGATAGTTGGAAGGTCATTGGTGAATAAGCTTTCAAAGAACGACTAGTACTTCGAGCTTCTGAAGGCGTTATTCCGTGCAAATTTTGAAATGCACGTGTAAATGAATCTGGTGAGTTGTAGCCATATTTTATAGCGACATCAATGACTTTTGCATTGCTATCTTTTAGTTCAAAGGCAGCAAGGGTAAGACGTCTACAGCGAATATATTCTGATAGTGATATGCCAGCTAGAAAAGAAAACATTCTTTTGAAATGATATTCGGAGCAGAAAGCTATTTTTGCGACTTCTTTAAAATCAATTTCGTGTGTAAGGTTGTCTTCAATATACTGCATTGCCGCATTCATATTTTTAAGTGAATCCATTATATGACCTCCTCTGTATATAGAATATCAGGAACGAAATAGCTCCATCCGACATTTCATGCACAACTTTGTGGGGGCATTTTTAACCTTACAAAATTGTAATGTTCCTGTAAGGAGAATGAATGGATGGCATGATATCCCAATGTTATAGTAACAAAGTACTTTAGTACATTAGGTTAAATTCTGATGTCTTTACTTATGTGCCTTACATAACTGTCATGTTTGTGTAAGAAACATCGATAGTGGCAAGAGTAGAGAGTGTATATAGTTGAAAATAGAGAATAGAAGAAATGAGGGATGTCGAGATGAAAACAGTGTTAGAAGCAAAAAATATTGAAAAAGTGTATGACACAGGTGGTAATAAATTTGCAGCTTTAAAAGGTATTAACTTACAAGTAAAAGAAGGTGAGTTCGTTGGAATTATGGGACCGTCGGGTTCTGGTAAGACGACGCTACTAAACGTTCTTTCTACAATTGATAATGCGACGGACGGTGAAATTTTAATTGATGGAAAAGATATCGTGAAGATGAACGATGATAAGCTAGCGTTATTCCGCCGCGATCATTTAGGTTTCATTTTCCAAGATTATAACTTATTAGATACGTTAACGGTGAAAGAGAATATTGCGTTACCTCTTGCGTTATCAAAGGTGAAAGCGAGTGAGATTGATCGCCGCGTTCTTGAAATCTCAAAGAAATTCGGTATTGATCATATTTTAAGTCAGTTCCCATATCAAGTATCCGGTGGACAGAAGCAGCGCTGTGCAGCATCGCGTGCAATCGTTACAAGTCCTAGTATGATATTTGGGGACGAGCCGACTGGAGCACTTGATTCTAAATCAGCGACAGATTTATTAGAAAGTATGAAGTCGTTAAATGAATATGATAATTCTACAATTTTAATGGTAACGCATGATGCGTTTGCGGCGAGTTATTGTAAACGAGTTATTTTCATTAAAGATGGTGAGTTATATAAAGAATTACACCGTGGTGAATCAACACGTAAACAGTTCTTCCAAAAAGTCGTTGACGTAATGTCTTCCATTTCTGGAGGTATGGCTGATGACCTTATCTAGCATTGCCCTCCGCAACATACAGCGGAACTTTAAAGACTACTTTGTATATTTTGCATCTATGATATTTAGCATCGTCATTTATTTTACATTTAAGGCGTTACAGTATAATTCACAAATGGAAAAAGCAGCGGAAGCATCAAAAAAGATTAGCGGTGCATTCCAAGTTTCCAGTGTAATGCTAATCATTTTCGTAGCAGTGTTTATTATATATTCGAACGGTTTCTTTACAAGAAAACGTAAAAAAGAAGTTGGACTATATTCCTTATTAGGTATTCGAAAAAGACAAATTGGTAAAATGCTCTTTTATGAAAATATGTTAATGGGATTAATGTCTTTAATTATTGGGATTGCGATTGGTAGCGTCCTTTCAAAACTATTCCTTGAATTACTTGTAAGTATGATGGGATTAAACTTAAATGTTCATTTTGAAGTCCCGATGGCTGCAATTGTTGATACAGCAATTATTTTCTTTGTGATTATATTGTATACATCACTTCAAGGATATCGTTTAATTTATCGCTTTAAGTTAATTGAACTTTTCCGCGCAGAACGTGAAGGAGAAGCAATGCCAAAAGGATCTGTCATTATGGCGTTAATTTCAGTTTTCTTAATCGGCTCAGGTTATTTCTTAGCGTTAATGTTTATGAAGGCAGTTATGTATGCAAACTTTATGGCAGTCGCACTTTATATATTACTTGCGACAGTATTAGGTACGTATTTACTATTTATGTTCTTTACAGTATTCGTATTGAAACGTGCAAGAAATAATAAATCATCGTTTTATAACGGTATGAATATGGTAACGACATCACAGCTACTATATCGTATTAAAGGAAATGCAAAGTCACTTGCGACAATTTCTATTTTAAGTGCAGTAACATTAACAGCGGTTGGTACGTCAGTTACGATGTATTACAACACATTTACACAATCCAAAGCAGTTGCACCATACAGCTACTCTTATGAAAAGAAAGATGCAGAACTAGATAAGAAAGTAAATGCGATTTTTGCTGAAGAGAAAGAGAATCACCCTGTAAAAGATCAATTTGAAGTTGAGATGGTTCCTGTAAAAGGAAAGTTTGAAGGAGCTAAAGTCGATTTCATCTTTAATATGAACTACAGTATCTCTGAGAAATATCAATTTATATCTCAAACTGAATTTAATAAACTTGCTAAAAAAATCGATGCGGAAACAGTGAATGTAGCTACTGGCGAAGCATTTATATATGATAGTTCTTATATTGAAGGGTATGAGTTTAGCCCTGAATATAAAGGAAATAAAGCGGTATTCCAAATTGGAAATGAAACGAAGACATTGACGATCCAAGGTGCAAATAATAATGCAATTACGAACTTAGGTGAATTAGTTGTTGTCGTTCCAGATGAAATGTATGAACAAGCGAAGCAAGCATTTGGAACACGTGTTGTAAAAAATATCGATGTAAAAGATGAAAGAAACAGTAAAGTGTTAACGGAAAAATTAACAAAAGTGATGCCAGCTGGTGAATCAGAAATGACACCAACATTTAGAGATTTCTACACTGGTTTCCATATGGGACTTGAAGCAACTGGACTAATGATGTTCATCGGAATGTTCTTAGGACTTGTATTCTTACTAGCAACAGGTTCTATTATTTACTTCAAACAGCTAACAGAAGCAAGTGCAGATCGTGAGCGTTACGTTGTCCTTCATAAAATCGGTGTAACGAAACAAGAAATGAAAAAAGCTATTGCAAAACAAGTGAGCTTTATCTTTGCAATTCCACTAGTAATCGGAATTCTACACAGTTTGTTTGCATTAAAAGGTTTAGGGAACATACTACCATTTGAAATTATGATTCCGCTTCTAATTAGTATCGGAGTATATAGCGTTATTTATATCGGATATTACTTCTTAACAGTTCGCTCTTATTATAAGATTGTGAGCGCGAAGTAATGAAAGAGTTGTTTTATCTTGGTAAAAAAGCATCCGACTAACATGTTAGTCGGATGCTTTTTTGTCTATACGTGAGCTTTATTTTCGTCCGAACTATCAAACATGTCCATTACTTTAAAAATACCTTCCAACAGCAAGGTACATAAAATAGCGAAAATTAATACGGCATGAGGTGATAATTCAACTGATGTGAAGTTAAGGTCTGCCAACCAAAAGTAACCTACATAAAAACTTAGAAATGTGCTAACAGCCGAAAGTGTAAATTCTAAAAATCCTAATTCTTTTAATTTTTCCTCAGATAATTTACATAAACGTAAAACAATAGAGAAGAGAATTCCTACTATGAAAAATCCAATACATAATGCGAACAATGATATTATGCTTGGATACTTAACTTCATCAGGTATCCACTTTTTCATTCCCACTATTAAAAATGTAGGGACAAGAATAGGCAATAAAAGTGGTAGCACTATTTGTATAGATGCAAACAATGCATTTGGTTTATTATCGTTTTGATTATTCATAAAGCCTCCAAAAATGATTTCTATACTAATTCCAAATATCTTAGAGGATTCTAACATAAAAATAGTAACTTCGCTATACAAAATCGGAGTAGGATCATGATCCTTCATGGTAAATAAACAAGATGCCTTATTCGTATATGTTCGAGTCGTTTATCCTTGTAATTCAATTTTTATGTCTGCTTATAGTAAATAAGGAAATTTCCTTCATCTTCATAAAATMTTAAGAAATCTCCACAATATTTGTTAAGAAACGATAGTTATACTTAAAAACAAGTTAGAAATATCGAACGAATGGAGAGAAGTATATATGCAGCTTATTACATTCTTAACCGAATTTATTAAACATCCGAAACATACTGGGGCAATTGCACCGAGTTCTCACATATTAGCAAAGAAAATGGTAGATGCAATCGATTTTGAAACAGCGAAGTACATTGTAGAATTAGGACCTGGCACAGGATCTTTCACAAAAGGGATTATGAAGAGAAAAAAGAAAGAAACGATATTTATTCTTGTTGAAATTAATGAAGTTTTTTTCAAAGAGTTAAAGAAAAAGTTTAAAGATGATTCGAGTGTTATCGTTATACACGGTTCAGCTGAAAATATAAAAAAGTATATGGAAGAGCTAAACGTAGAGAGTATTGATTATGTGTTATCTGGGCTACCGTTTGCCTCTTTACCGAAGGAGGTTTCAGCACGAATTTTAAGTAATGTAATGGAGTCACTGCAACAGAATGGAGAATTTATTACATTTCAATATTCACTTGTGAAAAAAGGATTTATACAGCATTTCTTCCCTGAAATTACACTAGAAAAAGTGTGGCTTAATTTCCCACCAGCTTACGTCTTTAGCTGTAGAAAAGAGTTAAGGGGAGCATATGCATAATGGAGTTACATGAATTAATGTCATACATTGAGCAGTACGGTTATTGGGCGCTATTCTTTTGTTTATGGCTAGGAATCGTCGGTATGCCAATTCCTGATGAAATGATTGTCATGAGTGGTGGGTTTGTATCATCAATGGGTATATTAAGTGTGATTCCAGCTTTTTTATTAACATATTTAGGTGTTGTATCAGGTCTTTCTTTAGGGTATATACTAGGGAAAATATTTGGCATAAAAGTACTTAACAAATTGATGAAAAAGAAAAAGGCGAAGTACCTTTTAAAATCACAAGAGGTGATAGGTAAATATGGTCATTATGCATTAGTAATAAGTTATTTTATACCTGTTGTGAGGCATATCGTACCGTATTTAGTAGGAATGAATAACATGTCATTTAAAACGTATGCATTGTATTCCTATATGGCAGGACTTGTTTGGACACTAGCTTATTTCATGTTGGGCGCTCTATTCGGAAAACATATTGAAACGATTGTAGCACTTGCAACGAAGTATGGGATGTATTTAGGCGGGGGCATTATGATCATTACTAGCATTTCTTATGTGTACATTCAAAAGAGAAATGCAGTAGTGAGTGAAATAAAGTAACATTCATAGTTTGGTAAACGATGCTGGAGGAGATTTTGTGAGTAAGGAAACGATACTTATCGTAGACGATGAGAAGGAAATTAGAAAGCTTATCGCCATTTATTTGAAGAATGAAGGGTACGAAGTATTACAAGCTGGAGATGGTGAAGAGGGTTTAGAAATAGTAAAGAAAAGAGACGTGCATCTAATTGTACTTGATATTATGATGCCGAAAATAGATGGTATTCATATGTGTATGAAAGTGAGAGAAATAGCGGAAATGCCCATTATTATGCTGTCGGCAAAAACGCAAGATATGGACAAGATTTTAGGGTTAACAACTGGGGCAGACGATTACGTAGCAAAACCATTTAATCCACTTGAACTCATTGCTCGTATTAAATCACAACTTCGGAGATATATGAAAATGAGCGGGGCAAGTGTAAAAGATGAAAATGTATTTGAAGTTGGAGATATAAAGATAAATATAGCAACGCGGCAGGTCATTATCGCAAATAAAGAGGTGAAATTGACACCGAGAGAGTTTGAGGTATTAGAATTGCTTGCACGAAATCAAGGAATGGTATTAAATGCAGAGCAAATTTATGAAAGAGTATGGAAAGAGCAAGCTTTCCAATCCGATAATACTGTGATGGTACATATTCGGAAAATACGTGAAAAGATAGAGGCAATTCCAAGGAAGCCTCGTTACATTAAAACAGTATGGGGAGTTGGCTACAAGATTGAGAAAGATATTTGAACCGATAATATGGATGAATCAAGTTTTTAAAAAAATGATAGGTAAAACAGTGAGTTATTTGCAAAAGAGTATACGTGTACAGTTGATTGCTACATTTACTTTCTGTACATTACTTGGTGTATTAGTAGGGTGGTCTGCAACTTCCTTTTTCGAGGATGCGAATAAAATTTCTATCATTGATTATGCATCAGGTATGGAAGCCATTGATGGACAGACAAAAAGGCTTGTTGAAAGTATGACAGAAGAAGGCAAGGAAATTAATATACAAGAACTGCTTGATCAATTGAATCACAGGAATCAATTGAAGGTTTTAATAATAGATGAGAATGGGAAAGTGGTTTATAAAACAAAGGGAGCACCGGAAGAACAGATTAATCTTCATGAGACGATGCGTAATGTAATGGATTTTAAAATGGATCAAGTACGATATGTAGAGGCACACAATTTAATTCAAGATAGAGCTGAACAAAAGCGTAAGGAGTTTACAACCTTTTATCCAGTTACTGTTAATACGAAAAATATGTATATCATTGCAAGTGGTATACCACAAGGAAATGTAAAGTATGTAGTGAACGGTAGTAGCCCATTTCCATCTTTACTAGGCTTTATTACTTTTCTACTTTCTTTCTTTTATATAACGAAAAGGAAGATGAATCAAATTGAAGCGATGGCAGAAGGAGTAAGAGAGTTTTCGAAAGGTAACTTACAATATAAAATCAAACAGGCAGGTCAAGATGAAATAGGATTATTAATTTCAAATATTAATCAAATGGCAGAAAAGCTTTTGTCTAATATAGAAAAAGAAAAACAAATAGAGAAACAAAAAAGTGAATTGATTACAAATGTATCACATGATTTAAGAACTCCACTTACTTCTATTATGGGGTATTTACGTTTACTAGGTGATGCAAAATATGAAAATAAAGAACAGTATGATGAGTATATAAAAATTGCCTTTTCAAAGTCAGAGCAGTTGAAGATGTTAATAGAGGATTTGTTTGAGTATACAAAACTAACAGATGAAAATATGGTGTTAGATTCGCAAGAAGTGTGTATGAATGAACTACTTGATCAATTAATAGAAGAGCTAGTACCACAAGCGGAGGAACATAATCTTTCATTCGTGAAAGAATTTCAAGAAGATCGTATATATGCTGTTGTGGACTCGGAAAAAATGGTACGTGTGTTTGAAAATCTCTTAACAAATGCAATTAAATATAGCGTGGAAAAAGAAGAAATTAAAGTTTCTATTCAAAGGGAAGAACGTCATATTAGAGTTTCAATAGCAAATCATAGTGAAGAATTTACCCAAAGAGAGTTAGAGAACTTGTTTGAGCGTTTTTATAAAAAAGACCAATCAAGAAGTAGGGCTGTAGAAGGTTCAGGCTTGGGGCTTGCAATTGCAAAAAGCATTGTTGAATTGCATAAAGGGGACATTCGAGCGGAATATGAAAATGGGGTTATTCAATTTATTATTTTATTACCAATTTAATTAGAAGAACGTTAGAAATATCGGTTACCTTCTAATTAGGGAAGAATGAGTGATAGTGTTGCTATTGATTTAGAGAGAGTCTTATTCCATCATTCAGGTGGACGTTGATTAATAAAACAGAGAAGTGGAGAATCGAAAGTTATATGAAAAAATTAAGTGCGTTTATCGTATTGATTATAGTTGGAGTTACATTACTTGTAGTGAAAGGTGGACCGATGGTAGATCAACTCAATCCATTTATTAAAGAAGATGTTTATTATGCTGTTGTCGACAGTGATGGGGAATATGAAGTGAAAAGTAAAGGTTTTGGTAGATGGAGTTATAAATTTAAAGGGTATGATGAATCTGGAAAAGAACAAAAGATTATGCTGACTACTACAAAACATTTAAGAATAGGAGCATATTTAAAGATTAAATCTAAAAGGACTTATGGTATGCAGTGGGAAGAAGTACAGCGTGAGGAAATACCGGCCAAAGCAAAAGAAAAAGTAACAATTAAGCCCTGAATATAGTAGCAGTATATGATAATTTCTAAATTTTTTATAAAGAAGATAAAGTTTATCTGAACTTTATCTAAACTGCATTTCTTCTGTATACAACTACTAGTATTCTATATTGTGTAGATAAAAAATGGTAAGGAGTAACAAGATGATCATGCAGGTTTCTAAGAAGAAAATATTATTATTTCTTTCAATTATTCTTTTGGCTTTATTGATGGTATATGTATGTACAAATAATAAGCATGTCCAAAATATTGTTCATAATATAGAAGACATTTATAAAGTATATAAAGAGAATCAAGTATTGAAAGAAAAAATTGAACATCAAGAATCGTTAAAGAGTAAAGTGCAAATGTTAAGTGAGGAGAAAGAAAACTTTAATAAACTTATTAGTAAGGAGAAAGAATTAAAGGAACAGGGAAAATATAATTTCATTCAAGCTACAGTAGTAAGCCGTGTAGCAGAAGAGTGGTATAGAGAAATCACTCTTGATAGAGGTTCACAACATGGTGTAAAGGCTGATATGGCTGTTATTACGGTGAACGGTTTTATTGGAAAGGTAGAGAGTGTAGATCAATTTACATCTGTTGTGAAATTAATTACGAATGATGAACGAACAAATCGTTTAGCAATCACCTTCCAAAATGATTCATCTATTTTAGGATTTGTTACAGGGTATGATAAGAAAAAACAAGCCCTTCGAATTGATAATATTCCATCAGATAAAGCGAAAGAAATAAAAATAGGTGATAGCATTATTACCTCTGAATTAAGTCAGAAAATACCACCCGGTCTTGAAGTAGCAGAGGTGATAGAGCAAGAACCAGATCAATATGGTCTTGCTTATATTATTTATGCAAAACCAAAGGCAAACTTATATGATTTAGAAGATGTAATTTTAATAGAACCTAAATAATAGTTTTATATAGTGTCTATGAGCGGTGAATTAGAAACGAAGAGAATTAATGTAAAGTAAAGAGTAAGAGGGATAAGGAAAAATAAAATGGTACTAAATGTAATAATATGTAGTCATATCTTTATATCGTTTTTATTTTATCTTTATCTTATCTTTATCTCGGACAATTATAATGAAGAGGTAAACTGATGATAAGTACAAAGTTATTAAGTATTACAGTGGGTCTTTTTTTTGTCCATTTTTAATATTAATTATTTATATAACCTCTCCAGTAGGCTAGAAAAACTATACAACATCCTTCGAATTTATATTTGTAAATGCATTATTTGAGCGCGAGAATAATGGCTCTTCGAAAACGTTATTGACGTCATCTTCGTGAGAACAAAGTAATGGTATATGAATTGGTTTATAAAACATTTAATTCGTATATTATAATTTAGTTAGAGATATACATTACAAAAATGTAAGGATAATGTAAGAGGAATCAATATTTCTGCTCGCAAGTAAAAGATAAAATGATTGTTAGTAGCTACAAAAATAGCATGATCGAAACACTCGCAACATGACAGGAGGCAATATGAAAACTTTAATATTTGATGAGAACGTTGTACAAAAAGTACATAGTAAAAAAATGAATGTATTACACCATACTGTAGAGAAACGTGGGCGTAAAATATGTTATTAAAACTTTCTATTTCCAGTATGAAAAAAATGATAAAGGATTACATCGTTTTACTAATAGGTCTTGTAATCTCGATTTCTATATTTTACATGTTTCAAACACTTGCGTTAAATAAAGAATTTACAATGAATAACAGCATCATTGGTTCAATTGTATTTGTATTTCAAATAGGATCTGTTTTGGTGGCGTTTATTACATTCTTTTATATTTTTTATGCAAACTCTTTTCTCCTTTCACTCCGGCGGAAAGAACTTGGCATGTATCTTGTAATAGGGGCAAAAAAGAGTAAAATCAGTCAACTTTTGTTTTTTGAGACGTTTATTATGGGAATGATTTCACTAGTGCTAGGTAGTGTATTCGGAGCTATTCTTTCTAATTTTGTAAGCAAATTTTTAACGAAACAATTGGAAATATCAGCGGAAGGTTATCAAGCATTTTATGGTCCTGCATTCAAAATAACATTCATATTTTTTAGTGTATTATTTTTGCTTACATCCTTTGTGAATGCGATTCGTATAGCACTTAAAACAGAATTAGATTTAATTCGTGCAGAGCAGCAAACGGAGCGCATAAGAATGAAAGGCCCAGCTACAATATTGTTAACCTTATGTAGTTTGCTAGGCCTAGGTGTAGGGTATTATTTTGTGATCTTCGTAGGAATAAAAGGTGCTGGTGCTATTTTACTCCCATTATTCACGATTACACTTGGGACATATCTTATATTTATTTCACTCTTACCTGCGTTTGTTAATAGGCTAAAGAAAACGCGCTATTTAAACGAGAAGAAATTAAATGCATTTACATTTGCACAACTGCAATTCCGTGTAAGTAGTTTGGCAAAAATACTAGGAACTGTAACGATGTTAATTGGCCTAGGTGTAGGAGCGATGGCTGGTGGGATGTCTTTACAAAAAAATGTAATCCTTACAGCAGAAAGTATGCCAGGGTATGATATTACGCTGCATGATCCGGTAGCGATAGATTATAAAGCTATGGAAAAAATGAAAATTATAGATAAAAAGCAGTATAAATATAAAGTTGATAATCAAGCTGTGTACTATTTAAAAGAGGAATTATTAGAGAATCCTCCACTTCTATTCAGAAAGAAAGAGACAACACATATTTCTGAACAACTTCCATCTTCGAGCTATAGGATGTTTAAGGGAGAGGAAGTTGATCCATCTAGTTCTACGTTACCGATGAACTGGGACAAGATTGTGGATAGTGATTTTAGGTCGAATATTACTGTATATGATCGTAAGCCTGTCTATATTGTCGATAAAAACCGTTATGAAACAATTCAAGGGAATGAGCATACGTTTTTTATTGCTAAAGTAGATAATATTTTACAGTATAAAACAGAGTTAAAAGAGATGGATAATCGTCAAATTGAAAAAATAGCTGCTGCCACTAATAGGCCTAAAGCAGATGTATATTTACCAACGAACTATGGTGATTATGAATCTATGCTCGCCTTTTCAAAAGGAACTTCCTTTATGGGATTCTTTTTAGGTCTTGCTTTTTTAGCTATGATGGCAAGTTGTTTAATGTTTAAAATCCTTTCTGGGGCTACGAAAGATATAGGGCGGTATGAGATGCTTCGAAAAATTGGGGTGCGTAAAGAATTACTTATAAAATCTATGTATAAAGAATTAGGTATCGTATTTCTATTTCCAGCAATATTGGGTCTCATTCATGTTTTGGTAGGAATGAACATATTTACATTTGTTAAATTTTTTGTGAATCCATATGTGAACATATGGATGCCGATTTGTATATTCCTAGGAATTTATATAGTCTACTATTTAATCACTGTACAATTATATAAGAGGATTGTTCTTCCGAAGGAAAGATAAATATATAACGAGGAAGACTTGAAAAGCTAGATTAATATTTCATTAATAAGTAAGGGATGTAGAAAGGAATTAATAGAATGGGGAAATTGTTAAAGGTAAAAAACATAGTTGTAATGACAGTAGCTACAGTTGTAGTGGGAGGAGCTTTTTTCGTATTTCAATCGATAACCTCACCTGCAAAAGCGATAGCAAATCAAGAAAATTCAGTTCAGTATGCAAATGAACAAATAAAAGTGGAAATGAATAAGGTAGCACCAACGCAATTTAATGGTCAAACTAGGAAAATTGCCTATCTTACTTTTGATGATGGTCCAGGAAAGTATACGGCACAGTTACTAGATATATTAAAGGAAAATGATGCGAAAGCAACATTTTTTCTAATCGGTCAAAATGTAAAATCATATCCTGATTTAGTAAAACGAGAAGAAGTAGAAGGACACTATGTGGGAATGCATAGTATGACGCATAATAACAAGAAATTATATGCCCAGGGTGGCTATGTAGATGAAATGAAAGAGGATCAAAGTTTAATTGCTAGTATTCTTGGACATGCTCCAAAACTAACACGTCCGCCATATGGTTCGAAGCCTGGGTTACACGAAGAACTTCGTAATAAAGTTGTAGAAAATGGTCTTAAAGTATGGGATTGGACAATTGATTCATTAGATTGGGAATACAGTGGAATGCCAATAAATACAGCAACAGCAAAAATTGTTCAAAATGTACTGGCTGGTGCGACAGATCAAAAAGAAGTGATTTTGATGCATGACATTCATCCGCAATCCGTTGCAGCAGTACCTGCTATTATTAAAGGTTTAAAAGAAAAAGGGTATGAATTGGAAGCGTATCATGAAGATGATCATTTCCCATTGAACTTTATGCATGATAAACGTATGTAACATAGGAGGAACTGATATTGATTTATAAAGCGTTAACGATTACGGGAATTATATCTATAAGCTTATTGACAGGGTGCTTTGGCGCAAAGCCAGAAGCAGAATTGTACGTCGCATTTGAAAACGCGATGAAGCAAGAAAAGATGGTTTCTGAAGATGCGAAAAAACTAGAGGTCTTAGAAAAACAAGGTCAAGAGTTATACAATCAAATTATAAATGATGGTAAAGATAGTAACCAAGCAATTATGCCGAAGCTAGAGCAAGCTACAAAAAGTATTGATGAACGTGAAAAAGTATGGAACAAAGAAAAAGAAGCTTTTGGAAAAGCACAAGAAGAAGTAAAATCAGTTCATAAAACTATAGATAAAATGGAAGATGCAGCTCTTCAGAAACAAGCAAAAAAAATACAGGATATTTATAAAAAGCGTTATGCATCTTTTAGTAAGATGAATGATTCGTATCAAAAGTTAATGAAATCTGAAAGAGAATTATATAAAAGCTTAGGTGAAAAAGAAACGAACTTAAAAAAGGTTAGTGAAAAGATTAAAGGTGTAAATCAAATGAATGAGGACATTCAACGAGAAAAAGAGAAATTTAATAGATATACACAAGAATATAACAAAGAGAAATTAGATTTTTATAAACAAGCGAAAATTAAGATGAAAGAGGAGAAATAAATACTTTATTTCTTACTCCAAAATAGAATAGAGAAATCAAAAGTCCCAAGCTACTAGCTTTGGGGCTTTTTCATATTCTTAAAGAAATGTTAAGAATATCCGCTGCTATTTATTAAGAAATGCTATCTATACTTAGAAATGGGTTAAGAAGTGCTCGGAAAATATGTAGGGAAAATAAAAGATAGGAAAAAGAAGTGTAGGAGGATATATATGAAAGCATCAGTTGTAGAGGTAAAGAATGTACAAAAGGTATACGGTAAAAAAGATGAGAGTCAATCACATGCACTAAAGAATGTATCGTTCTCAATTCAAGAGGGTGAATTCGTTGGAATTATGGGACCATCTGGTTCAGGAAAAACAACATTATTGAATGTAATTTCTACATTAGATAAGGCAACAGGTGGAATTGTTGAAATTGCTGGAATAGATATTACGAAAATGAAGCAGGGAGAATTATCTGATTTTCGCTCAGAGACACTAGGGTTTATCTTTCAAGATTTTAACTTACTTGAAAATTTATCAATCTATGAAAACATTGCATTACCGCTTTCTCTGCAAGGCGTTCATTCGAAAAGAATTGAATCAAAGGTGAAAAAGGTAGCAGAAATGTTAGGAATTTCAGAGATTCTTCAAAAATATCCGTCCGAAGTATCTGGTGGACAAAAACAACGCTCGGCAGCGGCCCGTGCACTTGTACATGAGCCAGCCATTATTTTAGGAGATGAGCCAACAGGAGCGCTTGATTCTAAAAATGCGAAAAGTTTATTAGAGTCGATGACCAACTTAAATGAAGAACAGGATGTTTCGATTATGATGGTTACACATGATCCATTTAGTGCGAGTTACTGCCGACGTATTTTATTTATCCAAGACGGAGAACTGTATAAAGAAATTCATCGCAGAGGTACGCGTGATGAGTTCTATAAAGAAATTTTAGATGTGCTTGCGGATTTAGGCACACAAAAAGCATAAGAAAGAAGGTTCAACATGTTATTCAAACTTTCCATGTCGGGACTAAAAAGTAAACGAAAAGACTATATGGTCTTATTAGTTGGGCTTATTATGTCTATTTCAATTTTTTATATGTTTCAAACGTTAGCGTTAAATAAGACGTTTATTGAAGGGAATTCTATGGATGGGATTTTTTCCGTCTTTCAAACGGGCTCATTTTTATTAGGATTTATTACATTATTTTATATTTTATACGCCAATTCATTTTTATTATCACTTCGGCAAAAAGAATTTGGTATGTATATGGTATTAGGGGCAAAAAAGCATAAAATTACATTGCTCATGTTTATTGAAACAATTGTATTAGGAATAGTATCTCTTATAGTAGGTGTGATAGTCGGTATAATCTTGGCACAAGGTGTTGGACATTTACTGATGAAGGAGCTGGAATTTACTGGCGGTGGTTATCATGCATTTTATGTACCATCAATCGTTGTTACTTTCATCTTTTTCATTGCATTATTTATGTTGTCCGCAATTATGAATGGTATGAAACTAGTGCGTAATTCGCTATTACAACTCGTTCACTCCAATAGTCAAACAGAGCGTACGTCTACTAAAGGGAAACTAACAAGTATAGTAGCACTTTTATCAATTATTTTATTAGCAGTTGGCTATGTTTCGATGATTTATATGAAGGAGCTAAAGGAATCAGGATTTATCATTGCAACAATTACAGTAACATTAGGAACTTACATGCTATTTGCATCATTCCTTCCCATTATTATTAATAAACTAAAAGCGAATAAAAATCATAGTGAAAAAGGAATCAATGCGTTTACGTTTGCACAGTTAAGTTTCTCTATTAATAGCTTAACGAAAGTATTAGCGACAGTTGCTATGTTAGTGGCTCTTGGTGCGGGTGCAATCTCCAGTGGTATGGCGTTAAAAAATAATGTTACAAATATAGTGGAGAGTGCAGAATACTATGATGTCGAAATTAAAAATCCCACAGCAGAAGAAAAGAAAATACTAGATAGTATTACATTTAAAGAAAAGAATGAATATCGATACAAAGTAGATGAGCAGTTTATTTATCAATTGAAAGAAGATTTGGAAAGAAAGCGTCCGCTAACACGTACTGGAAATGACGAGAATAGTAGCCGATTCATTCCTGTTTCGAGGGAACTAATTGCGGGATCCGTTTTAAGTCATAGCCAAGAAAAAAATGAGAATAATACCAATGTAATTCCAGAAGAATGGGGAAATGTTTTACGGTCTCTTCAAAAGACATATATGAATCCTAGTCAAAAGATAAAAATTGTAGATCAAAAGATGTATGATGGGATACAAGGTAAAGAAGAAATTATAATACTGGGGAAAACGGACAATTTTATAACGTATAAAGAAGAATGGAAAAAAATTGATGAATTAGAGCTAGCTAAATATAAAGATATGAAGGGCGTACATCTTTTGAGTAAATATATGCTGTATGAAAAATACTACAGTACTTATAGTGGAACACTATTCATGGGATTTTTCTTAGGTATAGCTTTCTTAGCGATGCTGGCAAGCTGTTTAATGTTTAAAATTCTTTCTGGTGCTTCAAAAGATATTATTCGCTATCAAATGCTTCGTAAAATTGGTGTACGTTATGAGCTATTAACGAAATCAATTTATAAAGAGTTATTTTTCATTTTCTTATTCCCAGCGATCGTAGGTATAACGCACGTATTAGTCGGAATGAACATGTTCTCGTTCTTAATAGATAATCCATATTTCCGTATTTGGCTGCCGATTATTATTTTCTTAGTCATTTATGTGTTTTATTATTTCATTACAGTTCAATTGTATAAAAAAATTGTTCTTCCGAAAGAAGTGTAGTGTGTAGTGAATAAGGGGGATGATGAATCGAGCTAAATTTAGGGGAATATTATATGGAATTTATAGCGATGAAGAAGTTATAAATTCAAAAAAGCAGCTATTCTACGTAATAGCTGCTTCTTTCATTATTTGTAATTAGGAAGCAACTTGTACTGTAGATAAGGAGAAACAAAATCCTCTATTTTTTCAGTATATAAAAGATAAAGAGGGAAAGGTATTATAACTTCTGTAGTAATCTTTCGCCACTTTTCATGTCACCTTTACACAATGGGCATTGCGGCTTATCTTCTAAAGAAAAATTTTTACGCATCCATCCAAGGCAGTCGTCTGCTTCGCATTCCCACACAGCAATTGCTTCTGGTTCTTCTACAGGTTTATCATTTTTTCTCCAATACATGTGATCGCTCCCTTAAATTGAAAAGTTTTTCAGAAAAAACAAAAAAGGTTGTTAACGATTTTGTTAACAACCTTTTATTTATTCATCATACTATATTTTTTTGAAAAATGCGAAGTTTAGTAATTATTAAAGTTATAGTGAAATAGTGATTATACAAGCTTAGGATTATAAATCATCGTTGAACACTTTGGTAATAATTCAATTTGACACGGGATTTTTTGTTTGATTTTCTTGTGAATACCTTATTTAATACTAATAAATAAGGTAGATATTACACTTTGTTTACAATGTGTTTTTGTATTAATATATTGTAATTTATTTTGATTGATTATGAAATAGAAAATGGAAAAGTGTCAGTAAAGAGTCGGAATAGGTATTTTTCTTTAAAATTTTATTTTTTTTAGTTGAGTTTCTTTCTAGAATTCATTAAATTTTTAATAAAAGTGAGTAGCGCTAATTAATAGGTAGTATAAATCGCAAGATAGAAATAACTGGAGGATAATATAGAGCAATATATTAGAAACATTTGTTATATATTTCTTAAGGATTTCAAAGAAGATTAGTAGAATGAGCTAAGTAATTCAGCTACACTTTTTTATCATCCAAAAATATTGTAGTGATTTTAATTGAAAAGGGAGCATGTTAATGGAGACACAAATCGTTATTGGAGTACCTGGTTTATGGAAAGATAGAACAGAATTAATACAAGAAGTTGCGAGTAAGAGTAACTATATGTTAGCAGGGAATATTATGCACCATAAGGAGAAGGAGATTGTTTTTGAAATTGATGTATATGAACAAGACACATCTTTAGAAGAAGCTTTCTTCTATGCAAGCGGTGAGCGTTTTGATGAAGAATTGCTTCGGGAATTGGAGAAGCATACTTATACAGTGTATGTTATTGCGAAAGTTGACGATACAGAGAGGTTACAAGAAGTGATTGATGTAGGAATGGAACTCTTAAATGCAGGTGGACTTGCTTTAAAAGTTGAAACAGCAGGTGTAGCTTATTCGAAAGAAGAATGGAAAGAGCTTGCAGAGGATAAGGAAATATTCCCTATGTACTCACACCTTGTAACTTTAGTAGGAGATGAAGAGGGCGGTTATTATTCGTGTGGAATGCAAGCATTTAATCTACCAGATGTTGTTTTAGACGGAGGAATAGATCCGGAAGTAGCTGTAGATTTATTAAATGATTTTAACCTACATAATATATTCGAAAAACCTAATTTGAAAGATGGAGATACAATTAGTTTCACAGAAGATTCCCCAATGTATCGTCTAGCTCATTATATAGATGAACGCTATGAACAAGAGGATCCATTTTATAATCCGTGCGGGGTATGGAAGTTAGAGAGTGCTTCGGCAAAGAAATCTATATTTCAGAAGTTTGGGAGTGTGCTAAAAGGATGGAAAAATACATAAAAGAGCAAATGAGTATATGCGACAAATATAGAGCAGAGTATGTAGAATCCCCGAATGACTTGAAATTAGGAATAGCGCAAAATGTGAAAAGTGGTATCGTTCCGATTAATGGGTTACGAATGCCTGTAGAAAACGGAACGACAGGTTGGTACATTTGGGCTGGTGAAGAAATGGGGACAGAAGAAGATTTCTTTCTTCCTTTACACGTTCAACATATTGATGAATGGGTACCTGAAATAAAGAAGTATTTAGGATTACCACCTGGTTGGAGATTTTTAATTGCTAGAGATTACGAGGATGTGTGGTATGATCCGAATTTGCTTGATGAAGATTTGGAAGAAGATTCAGATGCATGGGAAGAAGAAATGTTACAAGAACATGGATGGTATATGCATAGCATACTAGCGGAAGATAATGATGGTATTCATGCTAATTATCACACTCATGGTCTAAGAGAAAATTTGAATCATCAAGATCTACAAATAATATTAAATATGGATCCTGAAGTTGCGCATGATGTTTTTTGTTCTATAGTAGAAGAAGTACGTAGTGGGGAAAAGTTTGAACAAGGGATTGAGTATACGAATATTATTGAAGGATATCCCGTTATTATGAAGTCTTTCGTAGAGATGGATCGAGAAGTATTAAGAGTTTTATTACCTGATGAAAGAGGCATTCTTCCTACTGCAATAGAGTGTGATGAATGTTATAAGACTCAATTAGATAATATTGAAGATTAAGGATTTTAATACACACTGGAAAATGTAGATAAATTTTGTGTATGACATGGATAGGAGAGCGAGATGAAAAGAAGAAGAAAGTCCGGAGAAAAGATACAAATGAACCGCTTTACACTCCCTTTATGTTATGGAAGTGAAGCACCATATTATTACTACGAGGTAGCACCTCATGAAAGAGAGGGACGCTTCCATTTAACATCAGATCTTTGCATAATGGACGATGAACATTACTTCATTAGAGGGTGTTTAGAACTTCCTATAATTGATTACCACGAAAATTTCATCTGGACTGTGTGGGTATCACTTAGTAAAGAAAGTTATGATAAAGTACTAGAAGAGTGGGATGAGAGAGGACGAGAGAATAGTGATCCTCATTTTGGCTGGTTATCTGTAGAAATACCAGTTTATCCAGAAACACTAAATTTAAAGACAAATGTACATATAAGAGAAGTTGGAATGGCACCGTATGTTGAATTAGAGCCAACCGATCACCCTTTAGCGATAGAACAAAGAAATGGAATTACTTTAGAGAGAGTTAAAGAAATACAAGAAATTATACAACGACATAATTAGATTAGAAGAAAAGAACGAGTGATATCACTCGTTTTTTTCATTACACAACATTAGGATTATAAATCATCGTAAAGTGCGCTTGTAACAACTCAATATGACACGGTGTATGAAGAGAGCTTTCACCATCTGTATCTACTTCTTTTTCTTCTTCTGTTTCAATATGAATGGATTTAGCTTTGACGTGGAAGATGTCATTTTCATTTGAGTCTTCAAATAGTTTCTTTCCGATATAATCTTTAAACGCTTGAATGCCTGTTGATTTGACTACGAAAATATCAAGTGTTCCGTCATCACATTTTACGTTCGGAATAAAGGATGGGATACCCCCGAGATATTCACCGTTTCCAACCATAACAAGGACAGCTTCATCTTCATACACTTGTCCGTCGTAAGTAATTTTTACTGGGAATGGTTCAGCATTTTTTACAGTTCGAATGGTGCTTAAATAGTAACCAATTTTACCAAGCTTTGCTTTCTCTTCTGCATCAATATTGTTTGATACTTCAGATACGAGTCCAATGCCCCAGAAGTTTAAGAAGTGTTGTCCGTTTGCTTTTGCGACATCAATTGGTTTTACATGTCCTTTTGTAATGAGTTTCGCTGCTTCTGCAATATTTTGCGGAACACCAAGTGTGCGAGAGAAGTCGTTGCAAGTTCCACCTGGAATGATTGCAAGTGTAGGTCTAGTTTCAAGAGGGGCTAAGCCGTTTGTGCATTCAAATACAGTTCCATCACCACCAAAGACGATAATTAAATCTACTTTACTAGCAAACTCTTGGCAATATTTTGTTGCATCACCTTGTTTTTTCGTATGAAGGATATGTAGGTCAGGAAAAGCTGCGGCAAGTGGTGGTACGATTTTTGTTAAGTTCGTATGTAAATCGCCTTGTCCTGCTTTCGGATTTACGATGAGGAGTACTTTTTCAAATTTTGTTTTTGTCATTCTTCATCTCTCCCTTTGTTTTTATAAATTACGATAGAAATAAAACTTCCACCAATAATGCATGGAAGCTTATTTGATCCCGCTATTTGCGGGCCAATAATCATTGGGGATGGACAAAAATCCCACTGATTAAGGTTTCACTTTATTATATTATTCCGTTACAACTGAAGCGATAAATGGTAAGTTACGATATTTTTCTGCGCAGTCGATACCGTAGCCAACGATAAATTCGTCTGGAATTTGGAAGCCAACATATTCAGCTTTTAAGTCCACTTTACGGCGCTCAGGTTTATCAAGTAACGTACAGAATTTCAATGCTTTTGGTTTATGCATGAAGAAGTGATCTTTTAAGAAGTGAAGTGTTAAACCAGAATCGATAATGTCTTCTACGACAATTACGTTTTTTCCAGTAATGTTTACATCGATATCTTTTAATAGTTTTACTTTTCCAGTTGATTCTGTTTGATTTCCGTAGCTAGATGCAGAGATAAAGTCGATAGTTACTTCGTTTTTAATATGACGAATTAAATCAGCAGCGAATACGAAAGATCCTTTTAATACAGCGATTACAACGATTTCTTCTCCTTCAAAATCACGTTCGATTTGAAGCGCTAGTTCTTTTACTTTTTCTTGTAATTGTTCTTCAGAAATTAAAGTGTCTTTTATTTCAATTTTCATTTGAATCCTCCTACAGTGTAAAACTTGTGAACATTTCGACTGTAAAGGATAGAAAGAAAAAAGTCAAAGAAGATATAAGGTTTTTACAGAAATCCCCACAAAATAGTCAGATGATATGATATACTGATAATATTAAGAAAACGTTTCCAAAAAGGGTGATTATGATGAAAAAGAAACAGTATACAAGTGTAACATTTATAAAAGCATTGTTTTTAACAATTGTTCTTGGTATGTTGGCTTACATAATTGATGTACCTGCAATTCGCATTTCACTAATTGGAATGACTTTAGTATTAGGCGCAATTTCCCACGGTATGATGTCGCAGCTGCAAGAGGCTGGACTTGATGATATGAAAGATTCTATAGATAAGAAATGAAAAACCTTCACGTATATAGAGTGAAGGTTTTTCGTTTCTTACAAAAATGTAAGGTGATTTGTAAGACAAATCGATAGTTGCATAGTAGTGTTTTGGATAAACTATAAGTGTAAGGTAAAAGGCAAGCATATTTTAGGTAAATTAAGTTTTAGGCACTCTATATGTGAAAAAGGAGTAGGAGGGCATGGAGAAACATTGGACGACCTTTTCTTTTTTAGCAACTAGTAACACCGTAATGCTAGCTGGAGAAATGGATTTTTTGCATACGTTTGATCGAGAAGACGATCATTATTCTTCTAAATTTACAATGAAATGGAGTAAGTGGAGCGATAGTTGTAAATTGGAAGAAGAGGCCCCTAACGAAAGGCAAAAAATTATTTTAACAAATCCTATTAAAGCATGGGTCGTTCAATGTCGTAAGTGTAACGTCAAAAATCACTTCAAGAAAACTGAGCCGAGACAATTAGTTATCACTCCGGCCCTTTCTACTTCTCAATCACGCGAAAGTAACAAATAAATATCGAGACACACACCCGAAAAAACATCGTATATATTACGGTGTTTTTTTATTTTCTAAAATGAAATCTTTAAATGAAATATATTTCATCTGCATCTTATATTTACATCTCTTGTTTATTCTAGTAATACATCCGGTGCGACGTGATGTGTTACTAGAATAAAGTATAAAAGGAGAGAAATAAAATGAAAAAAAAACTATTACCAATTTGTGCAATGGCACTTTTAACAGTAGGATATTCTTCAGTAGCGAGCGCTTCTACTGGAACATTAACAAAAGAAGAATCAGCGCAAATGCAGCAAGATAAAGCTAAAAAAGAAGAAGCAATTAAGGAACAGCAAAAGAGCGAAGTAGAGAAAAAAGAAGCAGCACAAGTACAAGAAAAAAGTGATATGGCTAAAAAAGAGGAAGCAATAAAAGCAGGGCAAAAGAATGATACAGCGAAAAAAGAAGTAACACCACAAGTGCAAGAAAAGGAAGCTCTTGCAAAAAAAGAAGCAGCAATTAAGGCAGGGCAAAAGAATGATGCAGCGAAACAAGAAGTAGCGAAACAAGCTGTACAAGGTGAAAAATTACCAAACACAGCATCAAATAATGTAGCAATGATGGCATTAAGCGCATGTCTTGTAGCGATAGGGACATTATTTGGTTTGAACCGTCGTAATAAGATTAAGGCATAAATAAAATATTGTTCTATAAAGAATGGGATAATTTCATATATTAAAAATGGTAGGTTACTCCTACCATTTTTTGCATGGAGGGATTCACAGTGACAGTTCTAAATCGTATTGGATTTACGTTAATGATAGTAGGCTTATTAATGGGAGCCTATTACGCTTTTGAATGGTATAAAGGAAAAAGTTCTGCACAAGATTTAACGACAGAAGAAATTAAAAATTTTGAACAACAAACATCCAAGCAGCATTCTAGCGAAGTACCAGTAAATGCACAAGTACCTTCTTCTCAAATACAACATAAAGAAGGAGAAAAGATAGCTATGTTAAATATACCGAAAATAAAGAAGAAGTTTTCTATATATTGGGGAGCAAATGATGCTACATTGAAAAAAGGAGTCGGTATGTTTGTTAGTGATTTAACGACAACACCATCTGGAGGGGGGCATACTGTACTGAGCGGGCATAGGGATACTGTATTTACAGAATTAGGGGAGCTTAAAGAAAAAGACAATCTCATTTTAGAATATGAAAATACAATGTACACATATGAAATTCAAAAGATGTGGATTACACATGCGGATGATCGCACTGTTATTGTAAAAAAAGAAGAACCGACATTAACAATGACGACTTGTTATCCATTTGATTATATAGGGGATGCACCGGATCGATATATTATCGAAGCAAAGTTAATTACGAGTAATTCAAAATAAATTATAGAGCTTTGAATAGTAATTTCTTAAAGCGAGAGGGGGAGACATAGATTATGTCAAAAAACATTTTGATTGTTGAAGATGAAGATATTTTACGCGAAATATTAAAGGATTACTTTTTGAGTGAACAATATAAAGTGCTTGAAGCGAGAGATGGAAAAGAAGCTTTAGTCTTATTTGAAGAAGAAGAGGTCGATTTAGTTATACTTGATATTATGTTGCCGGAACTTGATGGATGGTCTGTTTGCCGAAGGATTCGTAAGACGTCCGGGGTTCCAATTATTATGCTGACGGCACGTGTAGATGAAGATGATACATTACTTGGGTTTGAGCTTGGGGCAGATGATTATGTTGCGAAACCATATAGTCCGCCTATTTTATTAGCGAGAGCGAAACGATTATTAGAAAGCAGACAAGCATCAAAGAAACCTTTGGAAAATGAAGATGATACGTTATCAATTCATGGCATTCACGTCCATTTTCCGTCACGTACTGTTACTGTTGATGAGGCAGACATTACTTTAACACATACAGAATTTGAAATATTAGCTTATTTCATGAAAAATCAAGGGATTGTACTAACAAGAGAACAGTTAATTTCAAGAATTTGGGGGTACGAATTTGCTGGTGATGATCGAACGGTTAATAGCCATATTCGTAATTTGCGAAATAAATTAGGAGAAAAATCAAAGCACATTACAACTGTAGTGCGAACCGGTTATAAATTCGAGGGGAACATATGAGAAAAGGGATTGTACTTAAATTATTTACCCTTACAACAGCCTTATGCATGTTGATTTTAGCGACGATATTTATTGGACAAACGATATTTTTTAAACAATATTATGCAAATCGAAAAGTGGAAGATATTAAAGTGAATTTAGATTCCTTTGTAAAGAATTATTTAAATCATGCCGAAAGTGCAGAAGAAATTCAGAAACTGGAGCAAGACTTTTTAAGCGAAAATAATACATGGATTACGACATTAGATCAGAATGGGAATTTAAAACATGCGGATGATTTTTATTTTGAGGTAACGATAGACCGTAAGCAACAGAAGAGCTTTGGACAACAAATAATCATGATTCCCTTATACAATCTCATCAATATAGAAGAGATTGATAATAAACCGTCAAATCAGTTTTTAGACCAAGAAATTAATTTTTCTGGAGTGAAAAAAGAAGATAGTTTTATTCCATTTTCTTTCGCGTTAGGCAAGGGGAATTTAAGTGGATCTAATAAACCGTTAGAAAAAAAAATCAGTGAGATTCGAGAAGAGAAGGAAAAAAAGAAAGCGGACCAAGAACCACTTGTTAAGGAAAAGAAGCAAGTTACTCAAGAACAGGCTGCTCAAGAACGAGCTAATCAGGAACAGGGTGCTAAGATAGACGGGCGTGTTACGAAAGTACAGTTACCCGATGTAAAAGGTCCTGTGAATCCAATTTATAAAAATAGTTTATTCTTAGATAGCATAAAGGAATTTCAAACTGATTTATTATCAAAAGAGAGCAATCACATACAGTATTCAACACAAATAGTGGATTATGAAAAAAATGATATAAAATATAAATTATTAATTAAACCAATAAAAGAAAAAGACGGATCGATAGCATATATATATGCGATGGCTTCTTTGCAGCCTGTAGATGAGGCTGTACAAATGGTGCAAGATTATTACATCTATATTGTTGCGTTTGTAGTCGTTCTCATTTTTCTAGCTTCGTTCTATTACTCAAAACAAATTGCAAAACCATTATTAAAAATAAATAATACAACAAAGAAGATAGCGCATTTAGATTTTACAGAAAAAATTCCGATTACTTCAAAAGATGAGATTGGTGATTTATCAAAAAATATTAATACACTATCTAATAAGCTACATTCACATATTGGACAGTTAGAACAAGATATTGAAAAAGAAAGAAAGTTAGAAAACACAAGGAAAGAATTTATTGCAGGTGTATCGCATGAACTAAAAACGCCGCTGAGTATTATGAAAAGCTGTATTTCCATTTTAAAAGATGGGGTAGCTGAACATAAGAAAGACTACTATTTTCAGGCGATGGAAAAAGAAGTAGACAAGATGGATATACTAATTTTGGATATGCTTGAATTAGCTAAATTTGAGTCTGGCACATATAACATGAAGATGGATTCTTTCTATATCGATGGAGTGATTGAAGAAATATGTGAACAGCTTTCATCGGAGATAGAGAAAAAAGAACTGAGTGTGCACAAACATATATGTCCAGCTGAAGTGGTTGGGAATCAAAATAGAATTGAACAAGTAATTGTGAACTTCATTACGAATGCAATACGTTATACACCAGATAAAGAGGATATTATTATTTCCACAATAGACGAGAAGAATTATATAAAAGTGTGTATTGAAAATAAGGGTGCCCACATTGAAGAAGAACAATTAGATAAAATTTGGGATCGTTTTTATCGAGTAGATGCGGCACGGAAACGTTCACAAGGTGGAACCGGGCTTGGCCTTGCGATTTCAAAAAACATTTTAGAGCTGCACAATGCTGAATATGGGGTCAAGAATACAAAAGATGGTGTGTTATTTTACTTCTACTTACCGAAAAAAGCGTAGACAATACATGCTACGCTTTTTTTAAGTTATTTTCATATTATCTTTATCTAATCTTTATTTTTAAGCGATATAATTTGGTTAGAAAATGAGGTTATGTAAGGAGTAGATTAGCCGTGAATAGCAATTTACTAGGTGTGATGGTATTTATTTTCTTTTGTGTATTTATCGTATTTATTATTGATATTACTCATTGAGAGCTTTGATAAAAAAAAGAGCGCTAATTAAGCGCCTTTTTTTTGTGAATTCATTTGATAAGCACCAATGCTTTTGAATAAGCGTGGTGAAGTTGTAAATAAAAGAATTAGTAATACAGTACATAATGTGAAAGAAGCGAGCATTGTACTACCGTTTACAATTAATGAATATAAGACGGCTGATTGCCCTTTTGGTGCATATTGGCCCCAAAAGATAATACCTGCAATAAAGTGCCAGAAATAACGTGCAAGGCTACCAATAAATGTAGCAAAGATAATATAAGCAATGGTTTTCTTTCTTTGATTATTCATTAATGTTTGCTGAATGGGCTTATAAAATAGTCCAGCAAATCCAATGAATGCAAAGGCAACGAAGTATTCAATTATTGTTTGAGTCGGTGTGACGATAATTGCATCTCCAACAACAATTTGTAAAAGCCCCCAAATCAAGCCTCCTAAGAAAGCTATTTTGAAACCCCAGCGGTATGCGATAATAAAAATAGGTATCATAGCAAATGAGATGGAACCGCCTGTTGGAAGTTTAAGTGATAATGGTAAAATATCGATAATCAAGGCGAAGGCTGCAAGAATAGCAGATTCGATCATCGCTTGTAAATTGGTGTTACGCATGTTGTCTCCCCCTAAATCCAAGTTGCACAAAAAAGAACATTATCATAGGAGGATACGAAATACGTAAATAAAAAAAGAGGTGTGTATTTCGGACGTTTGCACAATTCCTGCGTTAGCATTAACTAACAGGTTCAAAGGGTCGGAACGAATTGTTCCCTCTCAGCGGTAAGGCTCCCCCTGTGATAACGAGATTCTTTATTTGCTATTGTTCATTGTAAGCGAAATGGATGAGAATGGCAAATGAATACCGTATGACAATTATTGAAATAGAATTGTAGCGAAATGTTAATAAATATGAAGCAAAAGGGTATAGTCCAATTGAAATAGAGTATGATATAATTTTTTTGAAAATAATTATCATTCTCTTCTGAGGGGGAAGGTTATGAGCTTAGTAGATATTAAAATTGGCGAGAAAGTGTTAGTAAAAAGTATTCAGTCTTTAGATCAGTTATTAAAGCGTAGACTAGCTGCTTTCGGTCTTGCGGAAGGAAGCGAACTTCGCTTGAAACAGAAAGCGATGTTTAAAGGTCCTTGTACATTGGAGTGTCGTGGACAGTTAATTAGTATTCGTCATTGTGACGCGAAAATGATAAAGGTGGAATTAGCGTGAATAAGGTTGCTTTGCTAGGGAATCCGAATACAGGGAAAACATCATTATTTAATGCACTTACTGGTTCTTATGAATATGTAGGAAACTGGAGCGGTGTAACAGTAGAAAAGAAGGTTGGTAAATTAAAAGATAAGCAAGGAACATTAATTGATTTACCAGGCGTTTATGATTTGAATCCAGTTTCACGTGATGAAGGTGTCGTTACGAATTTTCTACTAACAGATGAATTTCATCACATGTTAAATATAGTGGATTCTTCTCAATTTGAGCGAAATATGCATTTAACATTGCAATTACTTGAATTTGGTAAGCCCGTTTCAATTGGTTTAAATATGATTGATGTGGCAAAGCAAAGAGGAATTGTGATTAATGTAAAACGGCTATCAGAAATATTAGGTGTAACAGTCGTTCCTGTCATCGCAAGAACCGGAAAAGGCTGTGAAGAATTACTTACTACTCTTCATGAAGAGAAACAAAAAGAGAAAAAGCCATTCATTATTTCATATGGTGTACAAATGGATGAAGGAATTGGAGAGGTAATCGCTCTTTTAGAGACAGCGAATTATGAGCATCCGAGATGGTTAGCCCTTCAATTTTTAAGCAATAACGAAGTAGTAGAAAAAGAAATGAAAGCATTACCAATTTATAAGGAACTTATAGCCATTCGATCTCGTTTAGATGGAAAACTTGATTGTACGTTGGAAGAGCACATTTACAAGACTCGTGAAGCGTATATTGAAAAGTTAAAAACAAATGTTATGCAACATGAGAAAGAAGGAAAAATTCCTTTTTCAGAAAAAATTGATAGATTAATTACACATAAAATTTTAGGACTTCCAATCTTTTTAGCAGTTATGTTTTTTATTTTTCAGGTTACGTTTACGTGGATTGGTACACCTTTATCTGATATGCTTGATGGATTTTTTGGCGGACAACTTACTGATTGGGTTACAGCTGGGCTCACAAGTGTTGGGGCTTCTGACTTTATTCAAGCACTCGTTACAGAAGGTATTATTGCTGGGGTTGGTGCGGTATTAGTATTCGTTCCACAAATCTTTGCACTATTTTTCTTCATTTCATTATTAGAAGACTCAGGATATATGGCACGAATTGCAGTTGTTATGGATAGAATTATGGAGTTTTTCGGTTTAAACGGAAAAGCATTTATTCCGATGATTATCGGCTTTGGATGTAACGTTCCAGGTATTATGGCAGCGAGAACGATTGAACAAGAAAAAGAAAGGTTACTTACCGTTCTTGTAACACCGTTTATGTCTTGTTCGGCACGTTTACCTGTATATGCACTATTTGCGGGAGTTTTCTTCCCTCATAGTCAGGCGACTGTTGTGTTCTCTTTATATATCGCAGGGATTGTTCTTGCATTACTCGTTACAAAAATTATGTCACTTACTATTTTAAAAGCGGAAAAATCTATTTTTGTAATTGAGCTACCGCCTTACCGTGTGCCACAAGCAAAAACGTTATGGCTCAGCACGTGGGAGAAAGGTAAAGGATTTGTTCGTAAAGCAGGTACATTCATCTTCGGTGGTTCTGTTGTCATTTGGTTATTAAACTATGCAGGTCCATCAGGATTTGGTGTTGATATGGGAGACAGTTTCTTAGCGATGATTGGTGGATTTATCGCACCACTATTTGCACCGCTCGGTTTTGGAACGTGGCAAGCTGCGGCATCCCTTTTAACAGGATTTTTAGCGAAAGAAGTTGTCGTTTCTACAATGGCAATTATTTATGCGGTTAAAGAAGATGTGCTAGGAAATGTAATGGGAGCACATTATACTGCGCTATCAGCATATGCATTTATGTTCTTTATTTTATTATATGTTCCATGCTTAGCGACAGTAGCTGTTATTAAACGTGAAACTGGATCGATGAAATGGACCGTTTTCTCTGTCGTTTATCCGCTCGTTGTTGCTTATGTATTAACGCTCATTATATACCAAGTTGGATCCTTACTCGGATTCTAGAAGGAGATGTATTGCAATGATGGTCAATATTATAATTGGAGCTATCATTTTTGGTTATGCAGCATATACGTTAGTTAATTTTGTAAAGAGAAGTAAAAAAGGCAAATGCGCAGCATGCTCTTTAAGTAAGTCATGTCAGTCGCAAACTTGTAGTCCGGATATGGAGCAAATCGCTCATAAATAGAAAAAAGCTTTGCGAATTTCGCAAAGCTTTTTTGTTTACTTTTTAATTTTTACAAGCTGAGAAGCTTCTACTCCGTTGTAACCAGGGAATTCTTTACTAGGGTCTTTATCGAATTTTAATACACCAACAGATTTTTCATCACCTTTTACATTTCCATAAGTTGCATCGTCAACAATTGCGAACATGTCTGCATATGCACGGCCACTTCCGATAATTGTGTTGCCTTCGTATTTTAATTTTGCCCCATCAAGTGTAGCATTTTCTACTTTCTCTTTTGCAAATAACACGCCTTCTTCTGTTGTTACAGCTGGTAATTTATCAAGTGGTTTTGTATCATCGTTTTTATCAACTTTGCTAAGTAATTCTTTTTTCACCAGTTCTTCACCAGTTTTCTTATCCATTACAAGAACTTTTTTACCCTCTAATGTTGTCATTTTCATTTTATAGAAGTCTTTTTCTTTCACTTCTTTTTTATTTTTATCTGTAACTTGTTGAATTTGTTCATCTGTTCCGTATAGTACAAAGCCGTTCGCTTTTTCTCCTAATAAAGAACAACCTGATAATGCTCCGAATGAAATTGCTGCTGCTAATCCGATTCCTACTAATTTTTTCATGATGATTGCTCCTTTTATATGTTTTATAGTAAATACATTTTTTGTATTAGTCCTGAAATTATAAGAAGCTTGTTTGTTGCTTCTGGTATTAGTGTATAAGAAATATTGAAACGTAACTATCGAGTTAGCTTACAGTAACATTACAATTATGTAATTTAGTGAAATCGCGCAAAAATAAGTTAATTTTGGAGGCAGAAATAATAAGGATATAGTAGGAATACAATATTATATTTGGAATGTCATATTATATTAGTTGTATTTTGGAAATAACATGTAAGGATATCTTAGTTTTGTTATAATAAACACATAGGTTGTAAAAATGAATATTCTTACTGAAAAGGGAGATTTTTAATTTTCCAAGTAGTGAATTTGAAATATGAGGTATATCATAGGAGGAATTTGGATGTCTGTATTTAAACGATTAAGAGATTTAACAATGTCGAATGTGTATTCATTAATTGAAAAAGCTGAAGATCCAGTTAAGATGACGGATCAATATTTACGCGATATGCAAGCGGATGTACAAGAAGCTGAGAAAAGTGTAGCAGCTCAAATCGCACTTGAGAAGAAATTCAAAATATTATTTGAAGAGCAAGAAGCACTTGTGAAAAAGCGTGAAGAGCAAGCTCATATGGCTGTTCAAGCTAGCAACTTAGATCTTGCGCGCCGTGCTTTAGAAGAAAAACAAAATGCAGAGCAAAAGATGAATGAGTATAAAGCGAGCTATGAGCAAAACAAAGCAGCTGCTGATAACCTTCGTCTTAAGCTAGAAGAAATGCGTAAGCAATTAACAGAGCTGAAAAATAAACGTGAAACACTTGTTGCACGTGTAAATGCAGCGAAAGCACAAAAGAATATTAATCAGGCGATGTCTGGATTTGATTCAAATTCAGCAAAAGCTGGTTTAAGCCGTATGGAAGAGAAAGCACTTCAATTAGAGGCTGAAGCAGAAGCAAGCGGTGAAATTTACAAGAAAGAAAAGTCGTTAGATGATGAATTCGCAAGCTTAAACAAAAATTCTGTTGTTGACGATGAATTAGCTCGTATTATGAAGCAGTACGAGAAATAATATAGAATAGACAAAGAAACCGACATGTCTGAAGAGAATTCATGTCGGTTTTCTATTACCCCGCATTAACGGGCAGTAAGACTCCCACCTCAACATTTTGTGAAAGCAGAGAGGTTGGTGGGAGATCGACTGCCCGTAAATGCCCGATTGGTTCAACTAATAATCAGTAGGGGATGGAAAACTCCCCACTGATTAAATTTTCACTTTACTTTTTTAGAGGAGGTTTTGTAATGACGTGGATGAATGTTTTAGCTATGCTTGTATGGACTGGAGCGAGTGCGGTACTTTTATTTGCAATTATGTGGGTTGATTCGATTTTTACAAAATACAATGATTTAAAAGAAATGAAAAATGGAAATACAGCAGTGACAACGCGTTTCGTTATGAAATTATTTGCGCAAGGGTACATTTTATCTCAATCTATAACGAAAGCGAATGACTTATGGCAAGCGCTTCTTGCCTCAGCAGTTTCATTCGTTATTTTATTAATTGTAGAAATGTTCATTGAGTTTGTGTTAAAGAAAATGTCTGGTTTAGATTTAGAAGAAGGAACGAAAGAAGGCAGCTTAGCACATGCGTTGTTAGCTGGTTCATTACATATCGTTGGTGCACTTATTTTAGGTGCTTGTTTATAAAGAGAAAAGGAGGGGTAGATTGTGAGTTTATTTAAACGTATTAAAAATATAATGAAGAGTCCGGAGCCGCCGAAGCCAGAAAAGAGTCTTTTAACGTTGGCTCCTGGCGATATGATTGAAGTCTCGTTAGTCATGTACGAATTAACTGGGAAAACGAGCATGCATTCTCGCAAGGAGATTATTTTAACTTTGCAGGATGGGAAAGATATTCGTTATTTGAAAATTGAAGACCGTGAAAATACGTATTACAAATTGTATACACCGATTGATGGTCGTTTAGATTCAATCGATGAAATTCCGACGACGATTGAAATGGATGATATAGAGTATCATATGGAAGAACAATATAATGGACGTGTTGTTGTTATGGGGAAAACACCATTCGCTGCTTCAGAAGAACAGTACGTATGGGAATTCCAATCCGATAACCGCAAATTATTACGTGTTGAATGGCAAAATGGTCGCACAATGATGTATGAGGGAGAAGTAATTATTCCTGCTGATGTACAAATCATAAGAGCAACATAAGGGGGGCGTAATCATGTCAAACCGATTGTTTACCATGATTAAATCGTTCGTGATCCCTATACTTGCTATCGTTACATTACTTGTTATTGCCGGCTATGCTTTATCGGGCTGTCAAAGTGGTCAGGCGAAGTCAATTCAGGACCGTTATCCGCTAGAGTCTGTCGCAAAGGATGGTAAACAAGAATCTTACGTGTATAGGGCTGCCAATCGGTCAGTTCCTGAAGTTGCAAAGGAACTTATAGCCGAAAGGAAACCGAAGCAAGCATCTAAAGAAGACGAAAATCAAATGTTCCTCGTTTATTCTGATAAAATGTATAATTTACAAAAGGATAAAGAGAAACCATCTGATACGTTAATTGAAATAAGTAATGAAGAATTTGTCCGTCAAAATTACCAACCATCCTTCTTACAAGGATATATTATGGGGAGTATATTAAACGATATATTCGGTTCACGAAAATCATCATACGGTGATTATCGCGGATATAATGACAGACAAAATCATAAACCGGTTATCCCGGAAAGACCACCTACGAAAGAAGAAAAGAAAACCCCGCCTCCAATTACGAAGGAAGGGAAAGGATCTATCATTAAGCGAGGCGATAATGTAGATCCGAAATCATCTGTAGGTGATAAAGGAAGTATTACGGAAAAAGGAAGTAAAACGACGCCTCCGCCTTCTACCGGAAGCAAAGGGAAAATTACGAAAAACCCGGGTGGCTCGAGTGGATCTGATGTGAAGCCGAAATCATCCATTAAAACCCCACCAAAGAATACGTCGCCCCCGAAAACAAGGGTTGGCGGTTCAGGGAAAATTATGAAGAGAAGATAAAGGAAAACCCAAGGAGCAGGTAAGCACTTCTTGGGTTTTTATTATTGTATATGTCATTTGTTTTTATTTAAAAATTGTAGTGTTTTATCGAATGTTTCTTTTCCTGCTGGTGTATTCATGTTGAACTGAAATTCATGCGCTAACTCGCCAAAAATACTTTTATCAAAGAAAAGACCGTCTACAGCTACATCTTTGCTTTGTAATGTTGAAAATAATTCCTTACCTTGATCTTCGAATGAGGCAGTATTACCATCTGTAATAAACGTTGGTGGATAATCTTTTGTTACATGCTTTGAAATTGAAGCAATGTTCATTTCTGGTAATGTTTCAAAGTTTTTTGCTCCAAAGTATGCCCAACCAGTCGTACGCATAAAATCTTGTATTTGTTTAGATGTTTCCACTTTAGCTAATGCAGGCATGTTATAAGGACCACAATATAACAAAACACCTTTTATAGTAGAAGGGTTAATAATAGCATCAATCTTTGCTAATTTTGCATATTGTGGGGAAGTTTGAATTGTAACAAATTGACCAGATATTTGTGCCCCGGCAGAATCCCCAGCAAAATAAATAGTATTTAGTTTTAAATTATATTTTTCTGCATTATTTTTTATATATGTATAAGCCTCACCGAGCTGGAGTACGGGAGTAGGATATTTTCTTTTAGGAGCAAGGGCATAGTTAATATTTACTACCGTATAACCACTAGCTGCTAATTCTACTGCATAACCAGTAATTTGCGATTTATCTCCACCTACAAATCCACCACCATGCACCCAAAAAATAACGGGTGTTTCTTTCGTATGATTTTTAGGATAAATAATATCTAATGTGCCGTCTGGAAATTTAGAATGATAGTCAATATCTTCAACGATTTTTGTTTCTTTTAAAGCATTTTCATAGTTATCAGATTGAAACATCATGCCTTTTTCAAAGACTTTTTTTATAATAAATGCTTTTGGATTTGGTGAAAGAAACCAGTAACTTAGTCCTGAGAGAATGAGTCCTAAAATAATTAGAAGAGCGATGAAAAGCCTGTTTTTTAATACTCCTTTAGGTTTTTGTTTTTTCATTATGAAATTATCTCCATTTCTTATTTTTATCCCGCATTAACGGGCAGTAAGACTCCCAGCTCAAAATTCGGCTGTAAAGCAAAGAAGTTAGGTGGGAGATCAACTGCCGGTAAAAGCCCGATTGGTGAGGGCTGATTAAAGTTTCATTTTATATAGAGGTGAAATGTATTTTTTTACAGCCCTCCTTATCTAGTACACTCTTGTTAATAGTATTATGAAGTTTTTGGAAAAGTCTACCCAAAAATGTATTCTGCTTTTAGTTTATGACTGCTACAATTAATGAATAAGGAGGGAATATTATGACCATGTATAAAAGATTTAGTTTAATCATATTCCTCGTCTTATTCCTCAGTTTGTTTATTAGCACAACGATGAAATTTCACTTTATAGTAGGTATTCTATGGATACTGTGTACATGTACTCTCTTTCTATATGTTCCGCTTCGCTTTCAGCATGAAGTGCCCGCCTTTCAAAAGTACGTCGATTGGATTAAAAGCGGGGGAAGATGGGGGGAGTAAAATATATCAACGGTTTTTCGATTATATCTATCGTAGCTCAAAATATATCAACGATTCGAAAAGGAATATCGATTTACCAACTTCATAATAAAAAGAGGCTGCACCAATATTTTGGCACACCCTCTTTTTTCATAATGATTAATGAATATCACGTTTCTTAAAGTTACCGCCTTTTACTTCAGCTACGTCATAAACTGTAATAAAGGCATTAGGATCGATTTCATTAATCAGGTCCTTCATTTTACTTTCTTCTAAACGGTTAATTACACAAGAAATTTCTTTGAATTTCTCTCTTGAATAACCACCATATACTTCGTTATACGTTGCGCTTCGGCCTAAACGATCGCGAATTGTTTCTACCATTAATTCAGGCTCTTTCGTGATGATTTTAAATGTTTTCGAACCACTTAAACCAACTTCAACGATATGAATCACTTTCGAAGCGATAAAGTAAGCAATTGCCGAAAGGATAGCCCCTTGAAGACCAAATACTGTTGAAACAAAAATAAAGACAAACATATTTAAGAATAAAATAAGGTCACTTGTTCCAAAAGGTAACTTACGAGAAAGTAATACAGCTAGCATATCGATTCCATCTAATGCGCCGCCGTTACGTAAGGCTAGTCCCATACCGAAACCGATAATAATACCACCAACAACTGTAACGAGTAGTGTATCGCCTTCAATAATAGTTGGTATTCCGTGCATGACAACGGTACCTATTGCTAATGAAGCAATCCCGATGATGGAATAAATTGCAAAGCTTTTACCGATTTGTTTATATCCTAACCAAACGAAAGGAATGTTAATAACTGCGATTAGAGCTCCTAATGGCAATCCAAATAATCTTGAACTAACGATACTTAAACCAGTCACACCACCGTCGGATACGTTATTTGGAATTAAGACAGCTTCTAATCCGTACGCTGTGATAAATGCCCCAATAATAATCATCAAAGCTTTTGAAGCAATTTTCAGCTTATTGGGCTTACTCTTGATCATTTTTTTCATATAATTTCCTCGTTTCAAACTAGTTTCTTTTTCTTACATGTTTGCTAATCAGTTCGATTCATGCCTAACAACCATTTTAACATTATATTTGAAAAAATTCTCCTTTAATGGATGTATGCAGGGAATATTATCACCATAGTACCATTAAAATATTTTTGAAATTCGTATAAGAAATCCCATCCTTTTAAAGGATGGGATGTTGTTAAGAAAGTATAAAACTAACGACTGTTAGGAATAAAGCGAAACCTAAAATAGTTCCACATATTTTCATATGGCGCTTACGCCCCATAACGACAATTGCGACATATTCGCGAATCATTGCATTAGGCCAGTAATAAAAGGCTGTTTTTGATCCGATTCCTTGGCTATTAAGGCCAGCTTGTCTTGCATATATGCCAGCACGGAAAAGATGGAAATTATTCGTTGTAAAAATACTTTTATACTTACCTTCTGGTTTTAAAGAATCCATAATTTCTTTAGAGAACGACATGTTTTGATATGTGTTTACAGAACGATTTTCTTGTACCGTATGTTCAAGCGGAATGCCTTTTTCAACAGCATAATTTTGCATCGCTTCTGCTTCCGGAAGACCTTCATCAGGCCCTTGCCCACCAGAGAAAATGATTGTTGGTGGTGTATTCACAGCGGCTTGCTTCCAATAAAAGTCGATTGCTTTATTAATGCGACTTGCAAGTAAGGGTGGCACTTTGTCATTAATTAAGCCGCTACCAAGAACGATGATGAAATCTTGATTACGTCTCGGTCTATTGAATTGGTATAGAAAATAAGCGCTTAAGAAGTTAGATAAATGTATAAAGAAATACATAGTTACAAGAGAAATAGCAGCAAAAATAAATTGAAAATGCTCTGAGAATAAACTTGCTGGATTTATGATAGGGATTAGTATACAGAATAAAATCCCTAAAGCAGCAATTAAAGTTAAAGAGTTTGTAAAGCGTCTTCCTTCACGCCTCATCAAGATTCTCGCATTAAGAAATAGTCCAAACATTAGAGCAACGATGCCAAAAGGTATCATGAAAAGTAGAGCTAACATGGGTAGAATAACGATGAAATGTAAAGTGTTACTACCAGATGCAAACGAGGCGATTGCACAAAATAATAGAAATGAACAGAAAAAGGCATTAAATAAAAAGCCATTTATTATTTTTCGTGGATCTTTTAAGTAAGAGATAAGAAAAATAATAAACAATATAAGAGGAATGATTCCGAAAAACATAAATATAGTACACCTCAATTTGTATAATGTTTTATTGCATCCTTAATATTACATGATTTTGAAGATGTTGATAAAAAAATAACGATTTCGAATTTTCTCAACAATCGATATAGTTAAATATGGTAAAATGTATTCAAAGTGATATATTAAAAGTAAAATGGTTGAAGAGGCACTCTGTGGAGTGTCTTTTTCTTTTTGGTATGTAATTATGCATATTATGTTTATTTTCAAGGGAAGAGGATTAAAATATAAGTTGTGATACACGCTATAAAGCAGAATTTTATATTAATATTTACCTCTACTCTTTTTGTACCTAACAATCTTGTAACAATTCATGATTCTGTTTTCTAGTGTGTGTTTACAAAAAGCGGGATGGGGTATATATAAACAGGGGAAAGGACGTCTTCTTGAAAGGCGTCTTTTTGTTTCTTAGTATAGATAATTTCCACTATTAACGTAGTGCAAACTATCTATACTAAACATTAGCAATCTTCCGTATAAAGATTATCAATTTACTATATATTCCAGTGGTGTTAAGCTACATATGAAAGGCTTTCTTTTTCAAAATATTACCCCTAATAAATTTTGAAAGAGTCAACTGTCTCCAAAATTGCCATTTGTGCTTAGCAAAAAAAGAATCCTTCGGGGTTCTTTTTTTGTATTCGACAGAATATGACAAAATGAATTTATATAATTTGTTATATTGTTAAATGGTTATTATGGAAAAGAGAAGGAGACTTAAGTATGGGATTTAAAAAATTACTTTTAACAGGTGCAATTGTTGCAACTACAGCATTTACTTCAATCGGGACAGCGCAGGCAAGTACTCAGTTTAAAGATGTTCCAAACAATCATTGGGCTTATAAGGCAATTATGGATTTAGCAAATAAAAACATTGTTGCTGGATATGGAAATGGGATTTTTGGATTTGGTGATGATGTAACTCGTGAGCAAGTTGCAGCCCTTATGTTCCGTCAATTAAAGCCAGCAGTAAAAGAACAGTATAATAATCCGTATAAAGATGTTACTGATCGTTCGACTCAGTTTAAAAAAGAGATTCTTGCTTTAACAGAGATCGGTGTATTCGCTGGAGATGACACAGGGAACTTTAGGCCGAAAGATTCGTTAACTCGCGATGAAATGGCACAAATTTTAACAAAAGGGTTTCGATTGCAAATTAGAGGGGATCATAATTTCCCGGATGTAGATAGAAATGGATGGGCGAATCCTGCGATTACTGCAGTTAAATCAAATTATATTACAGCTGGAACTGGTGATGGTAAATTCGCACCTAGAATGCATGTAAGTCGTGAGCAATATGTTCAGTTCTTATATAACGCGACATTACCACTTGAAGAAAGACCAGGAGCAAGACAAGAACAACCACAACCAGAGGTGAAGCCGGAACAAAAGCCAGAACCAAAACGCTTTGCTAACTGTAAAGAAGCAAATGATGCTGGAGTTTACGATATTACAAGAGATAGTCCGTATTACGGTAAGCATTTAGATCGTGATGGCGATGGAATTGCTTGTGAGAGAAAGAAGAGCGGTAAATAAGAAAAAAGCACTCAGCCTGAGTGCTTTTTTCTTATTCACACATGCTATTTTTTTAGGCGATTCTCATAGAATGGGAGTAACGAAATGAAAGTAGGTGATAAAATGCCAGCTATTGTGGAAGGGGTTATTATTGAGAACTGTAATGGGACAATTAACTTAGGTGATAAATATAACGTACATCCAATTGAAAAAACGAAAGCTTATAATGGATCGGGATCTTCAAATACCGGATTAAATGTGAGGACATTCAGTGGTATTAGTACGGCAGATGTAACGGATAACGATGTGTATGACCAAGTAATTCAATCTACGTTATAATTTTTATATGTAAAATTGCATAAAATGATGTGCTTGCCCTGTGATACAATTTAGTTGTGAGCTGTTAGTGATTCTTCTTTATCATAGTTGTTAGATTAGAAATGTAACATCTTATCGAAAATCATACGTAAAATAAAAAAGACACTTCGCTCGAAGTGTCTTTTTTATTTTAGTGATATCCTTTAGCAGAGTCTTTATGAATTTTATTTTTAAATATGCTGTAGCTCCAAAGCTGATATCCAATAACGATTGGTACCATGACGATTGCAACGAAGAACATAATTTTTAAATTTAATTGACTACCAGCTGCGTTGTATAACGTTGTACTATAAGCGTCGTTAATACGAGATGGTAACATTCTTGGGAACATACCTGCAAAACCAGTTGTCATAAACATTGCGATTGTTAAGCAAACGAATGTGAATGCAAGGCCGATTTTATGTTTGTACACCATAATAAGTGTGAGTACACTCATTAACATTGCAAGTACTGGAAGAATGAATAGTACAGGATATTCCGTGAAGTTTTGGAATAAATTTGTACGATTTGCAGTTGCGACATAGAAGATAGCTAAAATGATAGCAGCTGCCATTGAAAATGGTCTTACAATTTTATAAGCACGATCAGATACTTCGCCAGTTGTTTTAATCATAATCCAAAGGGCACCAGATACGACGAATATAGCAGTGAAGAAAAGACCGCCTAAAATACCATAATGGTTTAGTAAGCTAAGTAAAGTTCCTTCATAACCATCTTTTCCGATTTGCAGCCCGTAATACAGGTTAGCGAATGTAACACCGAATAAGAAGGCGATTAGGAAACTACCAATTGTAAATGCCCATTTACAAGTTTTTTGCCAAATTGGTGAATCGTCTTTATGCATAAATTCAAGTCCAGCGGCACGAGCAAATAGTGCAAGTAATACTAAAAATAGTGGTGTATATAGGTAGCTAAACATATTTGCATATGTGACTGGAAAGGCAGCAAATGTTGCACCACCAGCTGTAATTAACCATACTTCATTACCACCCCAGAACGGGCCGATAGCTTCTTGTAATTGATTTCGTTCTTGTCGGTCTTTCGCAACGAATGGGAAAATCATTCCGTTACCGAGTGCGTAGCCATCAAGAATGAAGTACACTGTCCAAATTACGCCCCATAAACCGAACCAGATAATTGCAAGCATATCATGAGACATGAGCCGCACCTCCTTCAGTAGCAGGTTCTTCTAATGCAGCGGGTCCTTTTTTCGCGAACTTCAGCATTAAGTATACGTCTGCAATTAAGAGTAAAGTGTAGAACAATATTAAACTAATTAATGAGAACCAAATTTGTGGAACTGATATAGGTGACACGGATTCTGCTGTACGCATTAGTTTATAAACTGTCCACGGTTGACGACCTACTTCAGCGACAATCCAGCCAGCATTAATTGCAATATATGGAAGTGAAACAGACCACATTGTAATTTTTAAATAACGTTTTGAGTTTTCTAGTTTTCCTTTTCGGTTTAAATAGAAACCGTACCAAGTTAATGCCATAAAGAACATGCCAAGTGCAACCATTAAGCGGAAGCTATAGTACACGAGGTTAACATTTGGACGATCTTCTTTTGGAATATCTTTTAAACCAACAATTTCTCCATCAAATGAGTTTGTATAGAAGAAACTTCCGAGCTTTGGAATAGTAAGTAGTTCAAAGTTTTTTTCATTTTTCACATCAGGAATTTGAATGATTGAGAAGCCTTGTCCTTTTCCGGTTTCCCAAACAGCTTCCATCGCAGCTCCTTTTGCTGGTTGATATTTAGCAGCTGATACACCGGATTGATGGCCCATAAATGGTGTAATTGTTGCGGCGAATAAACCTAATATTAAACCAAATTTAAATGATTTTTTGAAGAATTCCACTTCGTTTTTACGTAGTAAGTGATATGCACTAATTGCCATAACGAAGAAAGCACCGACAATATAACAACCAATTACAGTGTGGAAGAACATATTCCATGCATATGGATTTGTAACAAGTGCCCAGAAGTCATTTAATTCAGCGCGGCCGTTACGTACTACGTACCCAACAGGATTTTGCATGAATCCGTTTGCAGTAATAATCCAAAGGGCAGAAATATTTGTTCCAAGTGCAACCATCCACATACAGAAAGCACGGAATTTTGGTGAGATTTTGTCTTTACCGAATAACCATATTCCCATGAAAGTAGATTCTAAGAAGAAGGCAACGAGTGCTTCGATTGCGAGAGGTGATCCGAAAATATCCCCCATATATTTGGAGTACTCAGACCAGTTTGTTCCAAATTGGAATTCCATCGTAATCCCAGTTATAATCCCCATTACGAAGTTAATTGTAAAAAGTTTTCCCCAGAAATTTGCCATTTTGCGGTATGTTGGATTCAATGTGCGGGCGTATTGAGTTTCCATACATGCTACTAAAATAACAAGTCCGATTGTCAAAGGTACAAATAAAAAGTGATAAAAAATAGTAATTGCAAATTGAAAACGACTTAGTAACAGAACGTCGGACATAATAAATATTCACTCCTTTTTTACATTATCTACAATCAGTTTATAGTGAAAAAACGTTTAAAGTATGTGAGACTTGTTACAAAGGTGTGTGTATATTTTGAAAGAATTATGTCGATTATCTGAAAATATCCTATTTTTACTATAAAGCAATATCCTTTTTGAGTTTTTCAAATTTTGGTACACTACATATGTAATGTAAATGAGAGAAAAGAGGGTTCTTTACTATGAAGTCATTAGAAGAGATTTTACAATACAATGAAAAATTCGTTGAAGAGAAAAAATACGAAGAGTATGAAACAGGAAAATTTCCAAATAAAAAAATGGTAATTATCTCTTGTATGGATACTCGTCTTGTTGAATTATTACCGAAAGCAATGAATATGCGTAACGGTGATGTGAAAATTATTAAAGTAGCAGGCGCTGTTATTTCACATCCATTCGGAAGTATTATGCGTAGTATTTTAGTCGCTGTATATGAGCTTGGAGCTGATGAAGTATGTGTTGTCGGTCATCATGATTGTGGTATGGCAAAAATTCAAGCAAGCAGTACAATTGAAAAAATGAAAGAGCGCGGCGTAACAGAAGAGAAATTAGATACACTTCGTTATTCTGGAATCGATTTAGAAAGATTCTTACAAGGGTTCTCTAGTGTAGAAGAAAGTGTAGAACATAGTGTGTCAATACTCCGCAACCATCCGTTACTTCCGGAAGAAGTACCTGTTCACGGTCTTGTTATAGATCCTGACACAGGAAAATTAGATTTAGTTGTAAATGGTTACGACAATTAAGAATTTACTTTGTCATCCTTTTTATCTGGGACAGGATCAAATCCTCCTGGATGGAAAGGGTGACATTTTAATATACGCTTACATGTAAGCCAAAATCCTTTGAAGGCACCGTGTTTTTGAAACGCTTCTAATCCATAATGAGAGCAAGTCGGATGAAAGCGGCACGTTGGCGGTGTCATCGGAGAAATGAACTTTTGATAAAAGCGTATAATACCGATAAAAATCTGTTTCATAATGGTCTCCTTTTCAGCATAGTCTTAAAGTATTATAGCACGACAGTACATAATTCTTTACTAATGTCGATTTCCGTTATATCATATTGGATATAACGGAATTAAATTAAAAGCGGGAGAGATGTTGTATGCCATCAGTAGAAAGCTTTGAATTAGACCATACGATTGTAAAGGCGCCTTATGTAAGACATTGCGGAGTTCACAACGTAGGTAGCGACGGTATTGTAAATAAATTTGATATTCGTTTTTGCCAACCGAATAAACAAGCAATGAAACCAGATGTTATTCATACGTTAGAACATTTATTAGCATTTAATTTACGTAAATATATTGATCGTTATCCGCATTTTGATATTATCGATATTTCACCAATGGGTTGCCAAACAGGATATTATCTTGTAGTAAGCGGAACACCAACAGTTCGAGAAATCATTGATTTATTAGAACTAACATTAAAAGATGCGGTTCAAATTACAGAAATTCCAGCTGCAAATGAAACACAATGTGGCCAAGCGAAGCTTCACGACTTAGAAGGAGCACAACGCTTAATGAACTTCTGGCTAAGCCAAGATAAAGATGAACTTGAGAAAGTGTTTGGATAAAGTGATACTTTAATCAGTGGGTGAGAGTCTTATTGCCTACAAATAAAAAAACTGCCTGTGAAAGGGCAGTTTTTTTATTTGTAGAAATGTATGTTATGAAGAGTATTGACTTTAACGTATACGTCAAAGTTTATAGTAGGGATAAATAAAGTAAGTAAAGGGAGGAAATGATGGATAAGTATAGCATTGGCGAAATTTCAAAAGAAACGAATGTAACGACGAGAACACTTAGATATTATGAGGAAATTGGATTATTAAAACCGTCGTACGTTGCCGAGTCAGGATATCGTTACTATTCAAAAGATGATGTAATTACATTGCAACAAATAACAACGTTTAAAAAGCTTGGTTTTAAGCTTTCGGAAATAAAAAAAGTGTTAAAAGAGGAAAAGGGAAATTCAGAAGAAAGATGGAAAAGTGCAATTCAAAATGAGATTCGAACAATACAAGCAGAAGTAAAAAGATTACAGGACTTAGAAAAACTATTATATACAACATTTCATTCCATTGAATTAACAGGGGAGCTTAAAACAGAGGATTTAATGTTATTTATAAAATCCGTACAGGGAATTGATCAGAGGGAGAAATTTTGGAAAAGGTATTTTAATGAGGAAGAGCAGCAGATTATTCAGGGCTTACCAACATTTGAAGAAAACGATAAAAGAACGAAAGAGTGGTTGCAAGTATTAAGAGAAATTCGTGAGCGTATAAATGAACCAGTAGATTCACCAGAAGTTCAACAATTGGCGGAAAAAGTAGTGGATTTTTCCATGCACGTATTTCAAGAGGATGAACAATTAATAAATAAGTATTGGGAATTAATTAGACCTGAAGAGGGGGAGATTGCAAAAGTATATGGACTTGATTCGGAAACAATGGAGTATATAGATGAAATGGTAGAGTATTATTTGAAAAAGGAGGAAGATAAATGACAGCTATGCAAAAAGAGAAGCTATATGGAAAGGAGCACGCACGATTAGAGCGGCAATACTTTTATAAACATGTGGGCATTTTCATTCTTGCGCAGCTTTTATTTATTTTTGTAATAGGGCTTGTACCAGCTCAAGAGTTACCAAGTGGATCTTATATTCTTCATATGAAAGAATGGATTTTGAATAAACAAATAGGCTTTTATAAAAATGCAACTGTTAATACCATTATCAGTGTTTGGACATCGGTGCTCATTATTCATTTTATTTGGGCGATGTCGTATATCTTTTTTCCGAAAAAGAAACGTAGTTCGCTAAAGCAAGAAACACGACAAGAGGTAAAAGAAGAAGTGAAAAAGAAAAAGGAGATTAGTACAAATAGGGCGTGGCTGTATTTAGTATTTGGAGGCTTAATTGAAATATATTGGGCAACAGGATTAAAAACAAATTCGATGAGCATTTTGACACTTATTGCAATTTTAGTTAGTTTTCATCTATTAATTGAAGCAACTAAAAGAATCCCAATTGGAACGGCATATGCAGTATTTACTGGAATTGGGACAGTGGGAACGATAGTAGTAGATATTTTATATTTTAAAGAGCCATTTTCGTTTATTAAAATTTTCCTTGTTTGTTTATTAGCACTATTTATTATCGGATTGAAATTTAGTGGCGACAAGGAAGAGGTGAAATAAAATGGCGTGGATGTATTTAATTATAGCTGGGCTTTTTGAAATTGTCGGTGTAATTGGGATAAAGAAAGTAGCAAAAGATAATAATTGGACGAATAATATTATTTTAATAGGTGGATTTATTATTAGTTTTCAATTTTTAACGATGGCGCTCCAAGAAATTCAGTTATCAATTGCATATGCAGTTTGGACTGGAATTGGGACGCTCGGTGCAGCAGTTGTCGGTATTTTATTCTTTCAAGAGCCGAAAAATGCTTTTCGGATTATTTGTATCGTTGGGATTATGGGGACGATTATTGGATTGAAAGTAGTGAGTTAAAGAAGAGCAAAATCTGCTCTTCTTTTTTTTATGATAGTATACTAGACGCTCCAACATATAAAAAAGCGGCAGAACCGAGAAAATAAACAAATGCTTTTGCTTTTTGCCGCTCTTTTATTTCATCAATTCCAAAAAGGATAAACATAATACTTAAAAGGATAAATACGAATGGTAAAAGCATAGGGAAGTTTGAAAAGAGGCTAAATAGGGCGAGAATAAGAGCGATAGTCGCTATTATAATTCGAATGTTTTTTAACATGAAATCCTCCTTTAGAAGAACAGTATAAATGGAATGACAAAAATAATGGTAAACATACTTAAACCGATGCTAATAGCTCCAATTTGCTTTTACTGCTTTTGAATCGTCTCAATTCCTACTAAAATACCATACAAACTAAAGAGAAACAAAATGGTAGGTGAAAAGATTTGAAAGTTCATTGTAAATGTACTGTATAAACATAGAATCAAAGTAATAAAAACGATAATTAGTTGTATTTGTTTTATGTGCATTTTAGCCCCTTTTAAGTAGAAAGAGTTAGTTACCTGGAGATAATAATTATAATAGCGACGATTAAAGTAAATACGCCAGAAAAGAAGGAGAGTGTACTATGTACTTTCTTTCCTTTCTGTTTTTCTTCTGCGCTCATGATGAAACTCATAACAGATAAGGAGATAAACATATAGGGCATCGTACCAAGCGGGTTTGTAGATATTCCATATAGAGCGAGAGAGATGACAATAAGAGCGGATATGATGCGAAATATTTTTAGCATACTACCACCTATCTTCTTGTAGTTTTAAATTAGCCTTCAATGTAATAATAGTTCGTAGTTGGTATTTAAAGTTTCATTCTACATGTAACGAAGGTAGTTCGATATTACAATGAAGAGCATAAGAATAGAAACGAAAAAATGCGAGATACCCATTGATTTTCTTCCGGATTTCAGTTCATTAATTCCTAGAAGAATAAAGAAACAACTGAGAGCAAATTGCATGTATGGGAGAAGTGTGAAATTATCGGTAGCAAGAGAATAAGTGCAAAGAGAGATTGTGAGAAGCATGAAAAAATAGCGTATTCCAGTTAGCATCGAATTCCTCCTTTAAAGAGACTATTTATCGAAATATTTCTGAGAAGCCAAGAAATAAAGCAACAGCTCCTGCTAACAGAGCAAGTATGCTACCACCTTTTTGCTGTTTTAAGATTTCCTCTATACTAATAATGAAAGCCATCCCCCCTAAAAAGATGAACATATAAGGCATGATTTCCCTATTACCAGTAAAAAAGCTATAGATTGCTATAGATAAAGCAATAAGTGATAAAGTAATCCGTAATCCTTTCAGCATAAAAGACCCTCCTCTATTTTATGTAGGTAATGATGAGAACAATCCAAGAGAATGCTCCAGCAACAATGCAAATAAATCCGGTTCCTGAATCCTTCTTTTTTATTTGCTCAATTGCGATGAGAAACATTAAAGCTCCTAATAGAAATTGTGAAAGTGGTAGAAAGTTATTTTGACCTGTATAGAGCCCAATTGCCGACATAATTATCACAGTGAGTGCGAGTGCGATGCGAAGTATACTATGATTCCTCCTTATTATTTTTCGAGTAAGGGTTATCTTCGGGCTTATCAACAGAATGTTTATATGCGTAGCCTTTATTAATCGTCATAACGGAGAGTACTAATACGATCAGTACGATTATAATGCCGATAATTAATATTTTGAGCATGAAATCCCTCCTTTTCTTTATTTTACATAATTTTGTAATTGATGAAAACAATAGAAATTAAAAGGATGAAAGAAGGGTGTTACATGGAGAATAAAAAAACATATTATATATCAGTTGGAAATGGTCAAATTTCGCAAGTGAAGACGGCGGATACGTATAATTTTGAAATTTATGCAAATGACGAAGAGATTACGGAATTAAGAGAGTATTTTGATCAAGCGCATGAAGAGGACTTAGGTTCGTATGTACGCTCCCACGTTCCATTCGTTGAGTATCATCACGATTCGAATAATGATCGATATGATGAACAACTACAAAAAGCATATAAAATGATTTATGATCTAGGGAATCATGAAACGAAAGAATTAGTCGCACAAATGGGAATAATCAATGGATTGTAATTGGATAATATTATGCAGAAAAGCGAGAATATGCTACAATTTGTGGTAGGAAAAACTTGTAATCATCAATAGGGGAGTAATGGCATGTACAAATTTAAAGATTATTACCACAACACTGTACAATTATCGTTTGAACGTTACCCATTTTCTCCTGAGCCAAAGCATGTTTGGGTTGTATGCCGGTACGGGGATCAATGGTTATTAACGCATCATTTACGCCGTGGTCTTGAATTTCCAGGTGGTAAAGTAGAACTCGGGGAAACACCGGAAGAAGCGGCAGTTCGAGAAGTTCATGAGGAAACCGGCGGCATAGTTTCTGATTTAACTTACTTAGGGCAATACAAAGTATCCGGAAAAGACAAAATAATCATTAAAAACATTTATTTTGCAACAATTAGTGCGGTAGAGCAACATACGCATTACGAAGAAACGAAAGGGTCTGTTTTATTAAAAGACATTCCTGATAATATTAAAACTGATAGAAAATTTAGCTTTATTATGCGCGATGATGTATTAGCGCGTACGATGAAACATATAGAAGAAATCGGCTGTTTTACGAAGTAAAGTGGCCGGTTTCTTTTTTTGATTAAATACCCAAAAAAGGTGTGAATATATCTTTACTTTTAGGGAGGCATTTGGGAATGAAAGTATCCACTTACTATTGTCACTTTTTGTCGGTAAATCGATATATTTCAAAAATCGCTGATATATTTGGAGTTGCGGTCGATATATTCGAAAAATCGCTGATATAATTTATTTATTATTGTATTGTTTTTCTCTCCGCCCCTAAAAACGAAAGCACCTCCAACAAATCATCCACCACACGTGAATGTTCAAAGTCACCCCAAAATAAATCTCTCTTCCAAACGCCAAGAATGCCTATTTGTTCAGCTCCTATTACGTCATTTTCTGGATGGTCTCCAACGTAAAGGCATTCTTCTGCTTTTACGTTTAGCTTTTGTAAAGCACGTTCGAAAATCTCAGGGTGAGGCTTTTTAATTCCTTCCGCTTCTGAAACAAGAATCGTGTTTGTATACGTATGTATGTTTAGTGCTCGAAGGTTGTTCATTTGAAAATCAGTAAAGCCGTTTGTAATAATACCGATTTTAATGTTTCGCTGAGTTAGTTGTTGAAGTAATTCATGCATGTTTTGGAAAGGAATACAATGATGTTGGAAGTTTGTAATGTAGTCGTGCAGCAGTTGCTCTTGCGTTAAAGTGGTAATGTTGTATTCGCAAAGGAGAGTGGAATATACCTTATCTTTCCACGTGTAACCATTATTGTCGAGTTCGAGAAAACGAGAGCAATACTCGAATTTTTCTATGTTTATCAAATGAAAGGCGAAGCGATTATATTGATCGCGAATAAATTGCTCTAGAGATTGGCGACGATCTAATAGTGTTCCATCTAAGTCAAATAAGATTGCTCGAATCATGGGAAACCTCCATACAGCTTTTATAATTAATTATCGCATATTCGTTAAAAAATGATTATGATATTTTTGTAGAATGGAATAATGGAGGTGCGTATGAAGAAACTGTATGGCAAGTTAATGTGTTTTATGATTTCAACGGGCTTAGTAGCTGGATGTGATATGTCGGAGCAAACTTCGAAAAGAGAGAAAAAAGATGTGTGCGAAACGACAGAAGAATGCACACAAATAGGTGATAAAACACTTCAAAAAGTATATAAAAAGATAGATGGACTTTCAGAACTTGAAGTACTAGAGGATTATGATTTAGAAGGACATTCAAGTAACGATATGAAAGAAGCAGAAATGAAAAAAAAGGATGATGAAAATTATTTCTTTTTAGCTTCTTATTATATCGATGGTGATGAAATTGTAGATCCTTATTTCGATAAACTAGATCGCAAACGATTGAATAAGGCTTTTGCGGAGGATAAGGACGCGAAAGAAGAAGTATTAAAGCAACGTCAAGATAGGGATTATCATGAATCGTTATGGGAGATGTATAGCACGCTTATTCCTGCTAAGTATCGCACTGACATAAAAGAGTTTGATATGGTAACAGATGGATACGATGGAATTGTGGCTCATGTTATGCCGAGTATGGAGTATCCGAAAGAGTGGACCATTAGTTTAGATACGCTTGATTCTGCAGTAAATATCGATCAAGTGATGAAAACATTAATACATGAGACGGCTCACGTATTAACGCTGGGACATAAACAAATACCAGTAAATGAAAAGTACTTAAAGGCTTTTGAAGAAGATAAAGATATTTCATCATACCAAAATAAATGTAAATCTCTTTTCTTACAAGAAGGATGTGCGAAGGAGAGCTCTTATATAAATCAATTTTATAATTCTTTCTGGAAACCAATTGACCAGGAGTGGACAGAAAAGAAAGTGGAAGAAAGCGAAGAAGCTCAAATTGAATTTTTTAAGGAAAAGCATGGTGAGTTTGTTTCACTGTATGGGACGACAAATGTGGCAGAGGATATTGCGGATACATTTACAGCGTTTATTTTACAAGATTCAAAAAAGGTGAAAGAAGGAACAGAATTAAAATATAAAAAAATTATCTTCTTCTATCAATTCCCCGAGCTTGTAAAAATGAGAGCGGAAGTGTTAGCGGGATTATATGATGTTTCGAAAACGATAGAACAACCAAGTGGACACTAATGCGAATTATGTGTTCGATATATTTTAGCCAAGGGAAAACGTGAAGAATTATAGTTCTTTGCGTTTCTTTATGTTGATAAAATTGAAAATTCTGTCTTTTTTTAAAAAAGAAGAAGGAACTGAATCATTAAAATAGAATTAGTATAAAAACGTCACAAATTAGACACAATTATAATGCGCATAGTATAGGGGCTATAAGTTTACTCTCGAGGAGGTAATGAAACGTATGAAAACGATTCTTGCTGTTGCTGGTCTCATTTGGGTAATGTCTCACGGTTTTCCGATTTTTGAAGGAGAGCAAATTCGTAGTGCATTAAATAAAGAGTTTAATGATTATCATATTATTGATCGAAAAGATAATGTCGTTACGGTGCGTGTGAAAGATTGTTTCCATACAGTTACGGTTGCTAATGGGAATATTGCAGACGATTCGAAAATGTGTGATAAAAGGTAAGAGAAAGAAGCTGACTCTAGCATATCGCTCTAAGTCAGCTTTTTTTTCGTTTTCCAATAAGGAGTTTTTCAAATGCCTCGACAAATACATACATAAGAGTTGCGAGGACGCAAGTGAGCATTACACTGAGCAAGACGAGTGTGAAGTTAAAGACTTGGAATCCATAGCTAATTAAATAGCCAAGTCCTTGTTTAGAAACGAGGAGTTCCCCGAAAATAACACCGACCCATGATAAGCCAACATTTACTTTTAACGTTGAAATAATTGCAGGGAAAGATGAAGGGAGAATAACGTGCTTATAGCATTGCCATTTATTTGCGCCGAATGTGTCCATGACCTTAATATAGTTGGAATCGACTTCTTGAAATGCGCTGTAAATAACGAGAATGGTAATGATGATAGAGATGATTACCCCCATTGCGATAGAGGATGAAATATTTGGACCGAAAATAACAATGATGATTGGACCGAGTGCGACTTTTGGCATTGCATTTAGGACGACGAGATAAGGATCAAGTACGCGGGCCAAAAGTGGCATCCACCAAAGGAGAGTAGCAATAATAGCTCCAAGTACAGTTCCGAGAATAAAACCCACTCCTGTTTCAAGTAATGTCGTCCATATGTGGACCCAAAGTGAACCGTCAATCCATTTCGTTAAAAAGAGATCCCAAATACTTGAAGGAGAACTAAAGAGTAAAGGATCAATCCATTCTTTTTTACTAGCTATTTCCCATAGTGCAAAGAAAAGAACAAGAAGTACAAGCTGTAAAAAGCGAGCTAACCATGCATGTTGTCTTTCTTTTTTTCGAAACTGTTCATGTAGTTGTTTTATATTATCCAAGTCGTTCCAGCTCCTTCCATATTTCTTGGAAGAGGGATGGGAAGTCATGGTGGTGGCGTGCTTCTAACGGCGATAAGGAACGGATACTTTCTGGGACGATGAATGTTTTTGCGATTTTTCCAGGGTTTGCCTGCAGTAAATAAATACGATCACTCATCGCAATTGCTTCTTCAATATCATGTGTCACAAGTAGGGATGTTTTCTTATAGTTACGTAGTAATGTGAAGACGAGATCTTCTAGTTTTAATTTTGTTTGATAATCAAGAGCGGAAAATGGTTCATCTAACAATAAAATTTTTGGGTCGGTCGCTAATGTTCGAACGAGTGCAGCACGTTGGCGCATACCACCGGATAGTTCACGAGGGTATTGCTGTTCTATATCATATAGGCCGACTTGTTTTAAAAGCTTTAATGTATGTTCTTTCGTATTTTCATCATAAACCTTCCGAATATGAAGTCCGAGCATAATATTTTCTTCAATTGTTTTCCAAGGAAACAAGTAATCTTGCTGGAGCATATAGCCCATAGAGGGGGTCTTAGTTGTAATCGGTTCACCATCTAAAAATACGATACCTTCAATTGGATCAAGTAGCCCTGCGATGATGGAGAGGAGCGTTGTTTTTCCGCAACCACTTGGACCAAGGATTGAAATAAATTCGCCTTCTTCTACTTGCAAACTCATATCTTCAAGAATAAGTTTGGCATTTTCTTTTGCAAAAAAGCAGTGAGAAACGTTACGTATTTGTAAAAAGCTCATACACTTCGCCTCTATTTCTTAATAACGCTTTCGGCAATTTTTGTATTGACGAGCGCTTCATGTGGAACTTCTTTTTGTAATTCACCAGATTCTTTCATAATCGTTTGGAGTTGTTTCCATTCTGCATCATCTAATAATGGATTTGTCGCATATGAATGTTGTTTTTTGTAGCGTTCAATTACTTTTACTGAAATGTCTTTTGAAGTGTCTTTAAATAGTGGTGAAACGGCATCGGCAATCTCTTCTGGACTATGTGTATCAACCCATTGCTGCGCTTTATATAGTGCGCGCGTGAATTTTTCTGCAGCAGCTTTATCTTTCTTTAAGAAACTTTCTTTTGCCATAAACGTTGTATAAGGGACAGTACCAGATTCAGCTCCGAAAGACGCGACGATATAACCTTTTCCTTCTTTTTCAAGTATACTTGCAGTCGGTTCAAAGAGCTGTACAAATTCTCCCGTACCAGATGCAAAGGCATTTGCAATATTAGCAAACTCGATATTTTGAATTAAGTTCGTATCTTTGCGAGGGTCAATGCCATTTTTCTTTAAAACGTATTCACCAACCATTTGCGGCATGCCGCCTTTACGCTGTCCTAAAAACGTAACGCCTTTTACGTCGTTCCAATTAAAAGAGTCTAATTTTTTACGGGAAACTAAAAATGTGCCATCTGTTTGTGTAAGCTGCGCAAAATTAATGACAGGATCTTTTGCTCCTTGTTGATGAACATAAATAGACGTTTCTGAACCAACGAGAGCAATATCAATTCCGCCAGATAAAAGGGCGGTCATCGTTTTATCTCCGCCAGCTGTTGTTTGTAAGTCAATATTTAAGCCTTCATCTTTAAAAAATCCTTTTTCAATCCCAACATATAATGGTGCGTAGAAAAGAGAGTGTGTAACTTCGCCAACGCGAATTTTTTGAGCTTGTTCTTTCGTACTTTCCTTTGTACTACTACAAGCAGCGAATGTGAAAACAGCTAATAACATGATGCAAAAAACGGTTATTAATTTTTTCACTATATGACACCTCCTAGAAGTCAATCTACAAGCATAATATGTAGGTAAGTGCCCATATGTGAGTATAGATAGCAGGAATTTTTCGGGTAATAAAGAAGTACAAATATAAGGGGTGATAAAATGGATTACGAATACGATGATAGCGTACATTTACATCTTGATTATTTCGGAACTGAATGTGATATGGAATCGATTGCTTATAAGAGGAAGCATGAAGACGTGTGGGATGTGTATTTTAATTTTGGAGTATACGGTCTTCAGAAAGAGGAGATAGAGACAGGTCGGTTTATGGACAAATATGCTGGTTATTACGTTTTTTCTGTACATGCTCGTGATTTGAGCTGGGAGTTTGGAAGTGCTCAGTTTGAGGAATGGGTTTTGAAGAACCATATAGTAGAAAGAACGCTTCAAAAATAGGGAGGAATTTTGTGTTTGAATTTCTCATCTTATTGCTTATTTGTGTAATTGGAATTTACATCATGCAAGTGCTCACTTACCGATTCGCAAAGAAAAATATTCATAAATATAAGGAAATGAAATGGATTCATATGTGGCTAGACATGACTATGAAAAAGGGTCCGAGATTAGATTTGTTTGATTTTGTACTTATAGTAATCGTAAGTATCATATGGAAAATATGGATGCTTCCTCTTGTATAGTAAACATGCTAATCATCGTATCCTAATAAATAACGAAAAGAACCTGTCATATGACAGGTTCTTTTCTATTTGTAGCATGTAGTGTTACATGGAAAATCCAATGTATACGACAAATTACGACAAAGGGGTTTATACATATTTGTTATTCTATTAAAGGTCATTATTTGTAATGTATATAGGAGGATTTTTTAATGTTAAAGAAATTATTATTATTTTTACTTATGAGCTTATGTGTAGTGGTTTTAACAGCTTGTAAAGATGAAGAGGAAAAGCTGAAAGCATCGGAAGAACAGAAAATAGATGAGAAGAAAGTTGAAGAAGATAAGAAGGTAGAAGAGCAGCAAAGAGTAGAAGAAGAAAAACGTAAGCAAGAAGAGCAACAAAAAGTAGAAGAAGAAAAACGTAAGCAAGAAGAGCAACAAAAAGTAGAAGAAGAAAAACGTAAGCAAGAAGAGCAGCAAAGAGTAGAAGAAGAGAAACGTAAGCAAGAAGAGCAGCAAAGAGTAGAGCAAGAAAAACGTAAGCAAGAAGAGCAACAGAAGGCTCAGCAACAACAGTCTGCACAACAAGAGAGAACACAAAAACAAGAAAAAACAACAGAAGCAACAGGTGGGAAACCGACAAGATCACAAATTTCGGTTGGTTCACATGTAGTTATTCAATTGGATAAAGATTATAGTAAAACAGTGAGTGGTGTTGTGAAAGATATTTTAACAAACACAGAAACACATACGTACGGAATTAAAGTTCGATTACAAGATGGACAAATTGGCCGTGTTCAAAGTGTTGGATAAATAAAAAAGAGGTCGTCCAAAAATGGACGACCTCTTTTTTATTATGCTTGGCTAGTGCGGAAAAATGGAAGCTTCTGCACAGCGTAAACTAACCCATATGCAAGAATTAAGCACATAAGAGGGTTAATGAAAAATCCGTAGCGATTAATTGCTAAGAATAAGTTTGAGAAGATGATGTAAATAACAGAACTTGCTACTAGCATCATAACGCGTTTATGTTTAAATGAATTTAGCATGCAGAAGAAACTGCTCAAGAATGTGCCTATGATGAAGACTTTATGACACATTTGCATAAATTTATGAATATGGTATTGGTCTACAGCAGGAGCTGTTTTGAATAATTCAATTGTTTTACCAACAGTGAACCACGAGAACCAATATGTGAAGTCCGTTTTAAATCCATTTTTGATTAAATCTTTTGCGTATGCATTTTTATCTTCTAAACCCTGGGCCTTCATTTGATTAACTACATTTTCATAGCCGATTTTGTTAAATGGATCCGCACCGGCAATTAATGGGTCCGCACCTTGGGTTGAGAATAAAATAAATTGATTGAACGCTAAATAGTTACGAACAACCCAGGCACCGATAATAAAGAACGGGCCAATGAGCCATAATAATCCAATTCGAATTGAGTCTTTAAATCCATATGTGAACAAGACGACAAGAACAGGAATGAGCATCATTGGAGCTGGATTTGGACGGAACATAAGTAAAATGGAAACGACAATTCCGAACCATATATGGAATTTCACTTTATTATATTTCCATGCGAGAACAAATACATATACACTTAACGTTAATAAGAATATTGAAGGAACTTCGGTTAATAACGTACGGAAGTATGTATAGTTACTTGGATAAATAGCATATAAAATACTTGCGACAATTCCATAAATATTCTTTTCAAATAACTCTTTTCCTATTAAGAATACTAATAACACTGTGCAAAGGTTCAGTATCATATTAATGACGGTTGCCACGTAATAGTAAGGAAGTGATGTAACATCAGAAATAATCATAGCGCCAGCTAATAATAGTGGCTGACCTGGTGTGATGTATGCATTTTTTCCAGGAACTTCACTAGGCTCCAAATAAACATATCCAAAGACACCGTGTTTTAATAGCTGTTCAGCTGTTAACGAATAGTTGAACGCATCATATGCACCATATGTTACTTTGACTACTTCTCCATTTAATCCTGGCTGTTTTACTAGACAAAAAACATGCAACAGGAAAGAAAGCGCCAAAATTACATATACCGCTTTAGGCAAATTTTTAAACTTATTTAACAAAAATGAGCATCTCCCTTTTTATTATTTCTTTCGTATTTTCATGATAAAACCATATTAGTATTAAGGTTTTCCAAAACATAGTTATTATATCATAAAGTGGAATGAAGGAATTTAGTTTTTTAAGAATGAATAGTTGGTATTCCAAAATTTAACTGTTGATTAAGGGAGAATTAAGAAACTACAGTTATAGTAGAATCCAGTGTGAAGACGAAATGCATGAAGTATGTTATCTTAATAGAAACTGTTTTTACGGTGCGGGGTGAAATTAATAAACAGAAAAGAGGGAATGAATTGAGGGGTAATTTTTCATTTCATCAGCCAAGAAGAAGTATATTAATTTCAGCGATGTTAAGTGGCCTAGTAACCCTATATGTAATACCAACACTTTTCTTGATTTTAAAATATTTTAGTTTAGATGCGATGAAAGATATGTTAAATCAAAAAATTGTTTTAAGTATAATGATAATTTTGATGTGGGTTGTACTACTATATGTTGCGTATTTAAATAAAGGTATAGTTAATAAATTTAAACCGATTATTCGGATTTATATTAGAACTTTTTTAGTAGCTCATGCGGTTACTTTTCTTTTTATTTTTATGCAAAATAATATGAATCTCGTAAATACACTGAATTGGATTTACAATTATAACGCACAGTTTATATTTAGTTTAATTGTAATTTATGCGATATATGTTTTGGTGTATAATGTGCTTGGGAAAGTTTTTTTGAGTACTATTTTGACAAGCATTTTGCTAATCATTTTGGCTATTGTAAATCACTTCAAAATTGTTTTTAGGGGAGACCCACTATATCCTTCTGATTTTACACAGATTGGACATATGCAATCTGTTATACCGATGGTGATGGATTATTTTAGTTGGGGTTATATTCTTCTCGTTATTGTAAGTGTTGTTGTCTGTATTTTGGCGGGTATGTATGTGAGGAAGTATATTCAAAATGTAAAAGTTCATGCAGGCGTACGAGTTCTATTTATAATAGGATCCGTTTTTATTTTATATGTGTATGGTAATTTTACGGATACGTTTTTGAATAAATGGTTTCAAAAGTCAGGTATAGAGTTCATTTTGTGGAATCAAAATGAAAATTATGCTTCAAATGGTTTTGTGCTAGGATTTATAAGTAATTTAGATACGACAGTCATTGAAAAGCCGAAAGATTATTCAAAAGAAAATATGCTTCAAATAGCAAACGATATAAAGAAACAATATAGTAGCAATATAGGGGCGCAGAAGCAAAAAGAGAAACCGAATATTATTTTTGTAATGAGTGAATCGTTTTGGGATCCAACGAAGTTAACGAACCTGTCCTTTAGTGAAGATCCTTTACCTAATTTGCATCATTATATAGAAAGTTTTCCTGGTGGACAAACTATTTCTCCTGCATTTGGAGGAAATACTGMGAACGTTGAATTTGAGGTATTAACGAGTTATTCAATGAGTTTGTTAAAACCAGGATCTATACCGTATCAGCAAGTTGTTACAAATAAGAAAGAAATTCCATCAATTCCTCGAGCTTTGAAAAAAGAAGGGTATTATACAAGTGCAATTCATTCGTTCGGTCGCTCATTCTTTAAACGGGATGATGTATATAAAGTGTTAGGGTTTGATAAGTTTAATGCACAAGATACGATGGAAAATGTAGAAGTTGATGGAGATTATATTAGCGATTTATCTATGAGTAAAGAGATAATAGCTGAATTAGAGAAGCAAAAGAAACCTACGTTTGTTCATGCAGTTACGATGCAAAATCATTTTCCATTTACAGAAGGAAGATTTGGTGAAAATCAAATAGAGATTAGTGGATTAGAAAATGAAGAGTCGAAGGCTGAATTAGAGACTTATACAGAAGGGTTAAGACGTTCAGATGAAGCTCTTCAATATTTAATAGAGGAGCTAGATAATTTAGATAGACCTACATTATTAGTATTCTTTGGGGACCATCTCCCATCACTAGGAACAAATAAATCTCTTTATAAAGAGACTGGTTATATAACAAATGAAAAAACGCCAAGTGAACGATTAGCGATGGCGCAAACGCCGTTATTAATGTATGCAAATTTTGATATGCCAAATGACAATTTAGGTTTAGTAAGTCCAATCTATTTTTCAAATCTTGTCTTTGATTATGCTGGATTAAATAAGGTACCATTCTATCAATTTTTATCGAAGTTATATGGAGAAATTCCCGTACTTCGTGATGAATTGAAGATAGGAAAAGACGGAGAAGCAATAAAAAGTTTAACAGAAAAACAAAAAGAAATGTTAAAGCAATATGAGTTTATTCAATATGACTTACTCATCGGAAAGCAATATAGTAAGGATATATTATTTAAATAGGCGACAAAAAAGAACTTGTATACGATACAAGTTCTTTTTTCATAGTATTTAACGGGATAATCAGACAAGCTAGGTTTAGGGAGTATTACTTGTACATTTAGTATAAATTAAAATAGAGTCGTTTTAATAATTGATTTGTGAGAAGTGTGTGAATTTTTCATCTAGTATATAATTGGACAATTTGTTTAATTTTAATAGAATCAGTTCCAGATTTATTATTAGTTTTTAGTTTACAATTATTTGTTGTGTGGATTTATAAACAAACAGGATTTCGAGTGGTTAGTATTTATGCGTTTAACGATGAGCATGTTTATTTTTTATCTATTCTTTGTATGACAATTGTTCCAACTCTTCATTTTTTCCGCATTATCGTTTTATTTTTAATGGAAGAGAAGAATAAGTCATATGTGGAATTTGCTCGTGCAAAAGGTAGTTAAGAAAAAGAATTTGCCGTAAGGGCAAATTCTTTTTTTACTGTAAAGGAACTATGAATTTAAAAATTTTATCAGTTCCTTATTTAATTCATCCGCTTGATCGATTGGAGAGCCGTGGCCACTATTTGTAAGAGGATATAGTTCAGAGTTTTTAATTCGCTCTTTTGTTAGCTCAGCACTTTTATAAGGGATGAGTTGGTCGTGAACACCGTGGAATATTTTTGTTGGGACGTTAATTTTACTTAAGTCTTTCGTTACGTCTTCGTTTGCAGCAGCTTGCAAAATTTTGATGAGAGCATAAGAAGCGGACTGCATACCGAGATAAGAAAACCATTCTAACGTGGCAGCTCCTAAGTTTCTATTAAAAAATGATAAAGATACATCACTTAGAAACTTAGGTAAATTTACATACATTTGAGCAATCAGAGCATCTGCTTGTTCTTTCGGTACGCCGTAAGGGGATTCTTGGTTTTTCACGAAAGAAGGAGAGACAGCATCCACTAATGCAAGTTTGGAAATACGACGCCCATTATATCGTGACATATACCGAATAGAGAGAGCGCCACCGACTGAGAAGCCGACTAACGTAGCATTTTCTATTTGAAGTGCATCTAATACAATTGCGATATCATCAGCTAAACGATCATAAGTGTAACCAGTCCATGGTTTATCAGACTGTCCGTTTCCTCGTATATCCATGGCGATGCAGCGGAAACCATGTTGTGGTAAGATATTAAATTGATATTGGTACATTTGATGATTTAAAGGCCAGCCATGAACGAAGAAGACAGGTTTACTTCCAGGGCCTGGGTTAATATCCTCAACAAAAATGTGTACATCTTTTTCCACTGTAACGAACATGACGTATCCTCCTCATGTATTTTAATAGGCTCTTTCCCAAAATCGCTGTTTTGTCATTGCCTGAATAAATTCATTCGCAAGTAAGGTAGGATTTTGTTCTGTTATAACGCCAGGTTTTCCTTCGATGTTTAAAGATTGAACAATAGTAGTTCCATTTTGGAAAGCGCCAATTGGCTTAAAGTGATTATACGATTCTACGACGAATGAACTTGCCTTGTTAAGAAAATGATCATTAATATTTCCGCCAATAAGAAGTAGCCCATCATAAAGAAGTGGTGATCCTGTTAAGAAAGTATCATTCACTTCCCACTGTCCATTTTGAGAGCCTTGCACAAAACCTAATCGTTCGGAAATAATAACGGGCTGAAGACCGGCTTGTTTGAATTGATTTATAATATATTGTGCGTTTTGACCGTCATATCCGTTTGCGACAATGACGCCTACTCGTAATGTATTTGGGCTGAATGTTGTATGTTCCATACTTAGTGCTGGTGAGGATTTTGTAACATTTGATTCTTGAACATTTGGCACTGTTGCCCCGACTGCTTCAGCTACTAAAGTAGCTAATTCTGTACTTATATGACCAATCATACCTACGACTTGTTGGCGAACTGATTTACTTTTTACTTTTCCTAATTCAAAGGAAAAGGCCTGCATAATATGGATTTTTTCGACGTGGCTCATACTATTCCAAAATAAACGGGCTTGTGAGAAATGGTCTTTAAAACTAGCGGCTGTTTCTCTTGTTTTATGTCCAGAAACAGTAGAAGGATATGTAACGAAACCGCCTTTCGTACCAGGTACAGTAAAGGGAGAGTTATTAGCTAAAGAGTTATTATGGTAAGCGACTTTTCCTTTATCAATTATATATTTAGACGCACCATCTCTTTGATTGTTATGAAAAGGACATACCGGACGATTAATCGGTAACTCTTGATAGTTTGTACCGACGCGTGCTAATTGTGTATCTGTATAAGAAAATAGTCTACCTTGTAAGAGAGGATCATTTGTAAAATCGATACCGCGGACGATGCTTCCAGGGTGCAGTGCGACTTGTTCTGTTTCCGCAAATACGTTATCAACGTTTCGGTTTAACGTCATTTTTCCGATGATCTTAACAGGGAAGTCTTCTTCCGGCCAAATTTTTGTTGCATCTAATATATCGAAATCGTATTTAAATTCATCCTCTTCTTCTAAAATTTGAACGCCAAGTTCGTACTCAGGGTAGTTTCCGGCATTAATATTTTCCCATAAATCACGGCGATGATAATCTGGATCAGCGCCGCCTAGTTTTTGAGCTTCATCCCAAATTAACGAGTGAACGCCAAGCTTTGGCTTCCAGTGGAATTTTACGAATCGTGACTTCCCATGTTTATTAACTAAACGAAATGTATGAACGCCGAACCCTTGCATCATTCGAAAACTTCTCGGAATTGCGCGATCCGACATAATCCACATCATCATCGCAGCTGATTCTTGATTATTGGCGATAAAGTCCCAAAAAGTATCGTGTGCTGTTTGTCCTTGGGGAATCTCATTATGTGGCTCTGGTTTAAGAGCATGAATAAGATCCGGAAATTTAATACCATCTTGAATGAAGAAAATCGGAATGTTATTACCCACTAAATCGAAATTTCCTTCCTCTGTATAAAACTTAACAGCGAATCCTCGTACATCTCGGTTCGTTTCATTCGCACCTTTTGATCCAGCAACTTCAGAAAAACGAATAAAAATAGGTGTCTTTTTAGATGGGTCTTGTAAAAAATGAGCCATTGTTAAGTCTTCTAAAGAATCATATAGCTCAAAAACACCATGTGCTCCGTAACCGCGGGCATGAACGACTCTTTCAGGAATTCGTTCACGGTCAAAATGAGCGAGTTTTTCTCGCATCAGGAAATCTTCTAAAAGTGTAGGACCACGATCGCCGGCGGTTAAAGAGTTTTCATCATTTGAAATTTTGACACCCGTATTCGTTGTCATCTCTTTTCCTTCATTGTTTTTCGTAAAGGATTGTAACTGTTCTATCTTCTTATTTTCACGACCGTCCATATAAAGCACCTCCCATATTATACGTATTATTGTTCATGGTTTTTATGCTTACATATGGTGTGGGGAAGTATATTATCTATGGATTGATTTTCCTCATTTGTTCAATTTATCTTTGTTTGTCTATGAAAATCATTTATTATAATAAATGGTATTCTTTTGAAGGGGTGTTGAAGTGGAAGAGAGTTTTCTATCAGCTAAAGAAGAAAAGAAAAACGCTAAGATTTTCTTATGGGTAATACATGTTATTTTAATTGTATACGAGGTTGCATACGCGATTATATTAGAAGATACAATGCCTTTAGGAAATTGGCATAAAGGGATATGGAAGCTTGCATATATTATGGCTATATTAGGTATTAGTGTTTACTTATTTGAGAGAGAAAAAGCATATTTAGTTAAATATACATATTTATTTGCATACATGATCGCAGAGACTTTTAATATTGGATGGTATGCTTTTCATAATAGAATAGCATTTGATGAAGGGAATGTAATTGAATATATTTTTATTTTCTTCGTACCGATCTTTTTGAGTAAAAGATATTTATTTGTCTTAGCGCCATTCCTTATAGGGAAATATATGATATACCTATTTGTATTTGGAGAACTTAACCTGTTTATGTCTCTTGTTATAAATATGGTGTTACTTTTCGTGTCATTTATTATTTTAAATCGATTTTTACAATATCTTTCAGCAGTAAAGGGACGTATTGCAGAGGCAAGTCAGTCACAAAAATTGGCGGTTATCGGAAAAATGGCAGCGACAGTCGGACATGAAATTAAAAACCCACTTGCTTCATTAAAAGGGTTTACGCAATTACAAAAAGAGAAACACGAAAAAGATGCAACATATGAACAAATGATTCTCGAAATCGAAAATATGAATAATATGATTAGTGAATTAATGGAGGTTGCTACATGTAAACCTTCTGTTTATGAAAAACACATTGTAAGTGATGTTTTAGTACAAGCGGTAGAAAACATGCGCGGAAAAATGAACGAGTTAAATATAAATTGCACCTTTAATGAAGAGCAAAATAGAAGTGAAATTGAATGTGATAAACGCAAATTAAAAGGAGTATTTTTGTATGTTATTAAAAATGCTTTAGAGGCAATGGAACATGGCGGAACATTAAAAATACAAGTTGAAAATAAAAAAAGAGATTATGTAATAGTAAGTATAGTAGATAGTGGTTTTGGGATAAAAAAGGATAATTTAGGACGAGTTAAGGATGCTTTTTATACAACGAAGCAAGATAGAATTGGATTAGGTCTTACGGTAGCAGAGCGAATTGTGACAGAGCATCTTGGAGAATTACACATTTCTAGTGAAGTAAAGAAAGGAACGAGAGTAGAAATACTGCTCCCGAAAAAATGTGAGCGCAATGTGACACAAGATTAAGAGGTGTTGTTAAAGGAGTTATCATATGGAAAAAGGAAATATATTTGAAAAAGAAGAGATAAAGGCATTAATAATATTTTTAAGCTTATTCTTCGTTATATTTTTTGCGTATGATTTTGCTGAAAAAGTTATTGTCCTTTTATCAGATAAAAATCAAAAACTAGCAGATGCTTTTGGAGAAGGATTAGGTTTATGGCTATATAGTTTTATGGTTGGATTATTCTTTATAGGACTTTATTTTATGAAATGGAAAAAGCCGTATATTGTGAAGTATATTATTTTAATTGGCTATAATATATTGGATTTTATTAATAACTTCATTATTTATTACGGAAGTGATGCGGAATTTGATAGCGGGAATATAGTAGAAGGATTCTTTATTTTATTTGCACCGATATTTGTGAATAAGAGGTACTTTTGGTTAGTTGCCGGAACTATTGTTGGAAAATATGCACTTATGGGATTCGTTGTTCAATCCTTTATTGTTCTTATCCCAATAGCATTATATAGCGTGTTTGTTATTATATGTTGGATTATATTTTTAAGATTCCAATCTTACGTTCGTACACTTGAAATGATGGATAAAGAAATAAGAAATGTAGAGAAATTAGCAATGGTTGGGAAAATGGCGACAGTAATTGGCGATAAGATTAGAAGACCGTTAGAAAAATTGAAAAAACTTGTGAATAAGCAAGCGAAAAAATATCCAGAAGATAAAATTTATAGTGAAATTATGAGACAGGAAGTAGAGCGAATTCATACAATTGCTACAGAACTAAATGGGTTTGAGAAATCTAAATCGGTAGAATCCGAAACGCATAATATTAAAGAAATCATCTCTTATGTTATCAGGGTTATGGAAAAGCCAGCTTTAGAACAAGGGATAAAAATGCATGCTATTTATAGTAAAGATATACCATCAATTACATGTGAGGAAAAACGATTGAAACAAGTATTTTTTAATTTAATAAAAAATGCGATTGAAGCAATGTCAGTTGGCGGAACTATTACTGTAAAAGTTATAGTGGAAGATGTGATCATTGTTCAAATTATAGATGAGGGATGCGGCATTCCGAAAGATAAAATTCCGAAGCTAAATGAAGCTTTTTACACAACGAAAGAAACTGGAACAGGCTTAGGATTAGTAGTTACGGAAAAAATTATTAAAGATCACCACGGTAAATTGAACTTTGAAAGTGAAGTTGGAGTTGGAACGACTGTTGAGATTATGTTGCCGATTTAATTATAGTGGGAAATTTTAAAAAGGGGATGTTTACAACATTGACAAACTGTACAAATTCACAATCCAAAATAGGGGTGTTTTAAAGCGAGAGTATATAATGGATTTGTCTGTTATTTGTTTTCATTTATTTGTAATTTTTTTGCCTCGGTAGCGAGGTTTTTGTGAAATGAACGATTTGTAAGTGTGGGCTATATATCAGTGATTAGAAAAATAGAATATACAGCACTTGCCGTAATCCCGGGGGTAATATAAAGAGATATCGCATCCCCCCTCGAAAACAGGTTTCCGGTTGTAATACTAGTCCAAGTTACAGTGGCAGGTCCAGGTGCTGGAGTAGGGTTATACACTTGAGGTTGTCTAGAGCCAATATCCGTAGGTTTAATTGAAAATGTGATAGTTCCCGTAATTTTATCTGTAGTAGTTAAAGTAATAGTAGATAGGATGTAACTAGAGGTAGGGGCAGAGAGGTTTGTTGGGACATTCCTGCAAATATCAATCGTATAAACAGCAGCGGGTAAGTTATTAATATTTATAGATGTAGCAAAACCAACAATATTTCCAGCTCCAGCAGTTACATACGGAATAACGTTAGAATCAATTCCTGGAGAACCTGCTATACGTTGAAACCCAGCATTCGTCCCTTGAAAAACAATACTTTTCGCTGTTGAACTACCAGCAGGTCCAGTAGAACCAGTGACTCCAGTAGCTCCGGTAGAACCAGTGGCACCAATAGTTCCGGTAGCTCCGGTAGAACCAGTGACTCCAGAAGTTCCGGTAGCTCCGGTAGAACCAGTGACTCCAGTAGTTCCGGTAGAACCAGTAGAACCAGTAGAACCAGTAGAACCAGTAGAACCAGTAGAACCAGTAGAACCAGAAGTTCCGGTAGGACCACCTTCTACCAATACGATATAATCTTGAGACACATTCGGAAATCCTTGAGGTGCATCTTTTTTTACAACATAGCCGCTACTCGTGTAAGTGACAACTTGTCCCGTTTTATAGTTAGGAGCGGCTGCTAGACTAAAAGCGGTAGTACTTTGCAAACCGGCCCCGGCATTGCCAGTAGGTCCAGTAGCACCAGTGGGTCCAGTACTGCCGATAGAACCGCTGTTGCGTCTACCGTCACAACTAAAGCAATTGCGTTGGTACATATATTATCTCCTTTCTATATTTTTGAAAATCTAGTTTTAAAAGTAGAACTACTTTATATATATTGTAGATTCTATATTTATGTGTGGTCGATCGTATTGTGTATATAGATTTTAAAAATAGGGGAGGTGTTATTAGTTTTATAACCACCAGGTCTCCTGCGGAATCAAAGTAACATCTACATCAAAATTCTTTTTAAATCAATCATACATCAATGTCTCTTTCACTAAATATTCAGAGGCAGAGTGTGACACACCGATGAGTGAGTATTTATGCCTACCATAATCATTGTCGATATGGCAATGGATTTCTCCTGTAATAAATGATTAAGTTATTGTTCTATTTCTTTTAAGGCTGGCATGTTTGGTAATCCTCCTTAAGATAGTTCTTACTTTGTTAGTTGTTTTTGTTTTTTTGTGGAAAAATAAGAAGCGGATAGGAAACAAATAAAACCTAGAATCCAGCCAATAGAAGGAGAATAGGGAAGTATATGTTGTAATACCATTCCGCTAGAAATAAAAAAGCTACCTAATAGACCTAAGAAAATGAGATATCGCTGTAGTTTGAACATCAGTGATACAACCTCCTTTATCACGCATTAACTGCTCGTAAAAGCCTGATTGGCGAGGGCTGATAATCAGAGGGGGATGGATACCTCCCTGATTAAAGTTTCACTTTATCACATATATTTTATAGTAGTCTTAATTTTCTGTATATAAGATTCAAGAAAAATGGTGGTACAATATATAAATGATACGAGAAGAGAGGATGTAGGTTAACACATGTACGTTACTGTAACAGAGGCAGCATATAAAAAGATTATGAATACGATTCCAAGTGAAACGAAATATATAAAGTTATTTTATGATAATGAAGGTTGCGGTTGTGTTATGAGCGGGATTATTGATTTAGTAGCCGTTTCAGAGAAAGATGAGCGCGATGTAGATATCGAATCAAGCGTACTAAACTTTATTGCAGATCGCACAAAGCTTGTATTTATGGATGATAAATTAACAGTTGATTGGCATGAAGTTGGAGGGACTTTCCAGTTGAAGAGCCCAAGCCAGTTTTATAATCCGAATATGAAGTTACATGTTCGATTATAATGAAGAGAGAAGGAGTATATAATATGCTCCTTTTTCTTATGGATTTTTTCACATAATGAAATGTACATATAGTTGAATTTTCTGTATAATTCTCTTTGCGGAGGGGGTTGCGCATGAAAAGATGGGGAATTGAGTTATTAATTTTAAGTGTCGTTATTATTTGGGGGATTAACTATACGATTGCGAAATATGGACTTTTAGAATTTACAGCAATAGAGTTTACTGCAGTTCGAATGATGACAGCAGCACCACTACTGTTATTACTTACGTTATTTATCGAAAAGTCACTTTATATGGAGCGAAAAGATATACCAAGATTAATCATCGTTAGCGTTGTAGGTATTGTACTGTATCAAACGTTATTTATGGAAACTGTAAAATACACATCCGCTACAAATGCTTCTTTACTCATATCTATTTCACCTATTTTTACAACTGTATTTGCGATTTTCTTGAAACAAGAAAAATTTTCTTCTCGAAAGTTAGTTGGTTCCATGATTGCCTTTATTGGTGCTACATTAGTTTTAGTAGCGGGGCATTCACTCGCTAGTTCTTTCTACGGAAATGGGATTGGACTTATTACATCAATATGTTGGGGACTTTATCCCATTTTAGCAGGGCCGCTTATTAAAAAATACTCAGCATTACGTGTTACTGCATGGTCGACATTAGTTGGAGCGATTCCGCTCTTATTGTTAAGTGGTCCACATGTATTTGTCATGCCATTTCACATTACACACGGAATGACATTGTTTGCTTTACTATATTCTATTTTCTTTGTAACAGTATTCGGTTTAGTCATGTGGTATGTTGGTGTTCAAAAAATTGGTGCGTCACATACGATGGTATATATGTATATTACGCCGCTTGTAGCTGTTTTATTTGCAGCTGTATGGGCAAATGAATATGTATCGTTTCAACAAATAATCGGTGGAATCATCATTTTCTTCGGTCTATGGTTTGTGAAATCAGAGAAAGTAGAAGCTAATTCTATCGTGCAAGAACCTATATCAAAATAGGAAAACAGATCACCTATGATCTGCTTTCCTATTTTTTTATTTTTGGTAAAAATACGAGGAATAAAATGGCAGTAATAAGTGGGATTAAATTAAGAAAAGGAATGCGGAAGAGTGTAATAAGAATAATACCTGGAAGAAGAACACCGAGGACAGCATAGAAAATACTATGTTTTTTGGTGTACCAATACAAGGAAAGTCCAATAAGTGCAGGAACAATGAGATGAATGAGAGCCATTAAAAAATAAATCATTAGACGCCCCCTTTATTTATGTGCTTATTACATCATATCCGTATGTTCATAGATTGATATCAATTTTTTCATAATTGGACGAAAATGTTTTGAAAAACGTCACATTTATGAGGGATTCTATATTAGAAATCTTGTATAATATTATTTCCTAAAAGCATTTAAAAAACATAAACATACTGTTTATGTTTTTTAAATTTGAGTGAAATGAATTTTAAGTACCATAGACTCGAAAGAAATGAGTTATATAGCTTTGGTTGGATAGATAAAAACTATTGAAGGGGAGTACAATATGATTAGTATGTCATTAAGGTCGTTTAAAATTCAATCGTATTATCTACTAGGTATTCTGTTATTAGGCTGGATGTTAACACCGTTTTCAGCACATTTTCTAGGTGCAGGAATTGGACTTATTGTAAGCATGTATTGTGTTTGGATTTTAGGAAGGCGTATCGAAAAGCTTGGAGATAGTATAGTAAAGAAGACGAAAGCGCCGACGCTTGGTATGTTTAATCGCTTTGCAGCTGCAATTTTGGGTGCTATTATCATGTACGAAATTGAGCATCATATGGTAATGTGGGCATTTGCAGTAGGTATTCTGGGTGGTTATTTCTTAATCGTTATTAATTTAGGGTATTATAGTATGAAGGATGAGGAAGAATTAACGAAGGGCTGAAAAAGATAAAAAGATGAAAAGCCTCTTTTTAGATGGAATAGAGGATCCAGCGGTGGATAGAAGCGGTTAGGGCCTTTTTTAGCCACATGCGGTGCGAAACCAGAAGGAGCAAGTGAGCGAGAGATCTCTTTATATTTTCAAAGCCTTGATTTGTATGTGTGAAAATCCGAGTATATCAATTGAAAATTAGGTTTGGAACTTTTTTAGATGGAATAGAGGATTCGGCGGTGGATAGAAGCGGTCAGATCCTTTTTTAGTCCCATGCGGTGTAAAACCAGAAGGATGTAGTGAGTGGGAAAATAGTTTATATGTTCGAAGCCGTGGTTTGTATGTATGGAAATCCGAGTATATAAATTGAAAATTGGGCTTGGGAATTTTTAAGTTGGAATAGAGGATCTGGCGATGGATAGAAGCAGTCAGATCCTTTTTTAGTCCCCTGTGGTGTGAAACTAGAAGGATGTAGTAAGTGGGGAATAGTTTGTGTGTTCGAAGCTGTGATTTGTATGTGGGCAAATTAAAGAATATATAGAAAGAAGCTTACTCGGAAAACGTAAGCTTCTTTTTTATGTAAGTGTGTGTAACCGTTAAGCCGCATTGGGTTTTGTCGGTGAGTACGCGGAACTTTACGGTTACACGACACTTATTCATATGAGTAAAAGGGTTATTCCAACAGAAAATTTGTAATTAAGCGATTGGACCGCCTAAGTTAATAATAGCTTCAGAAACGCTATCGAATTTTTTGAAGTTTTCTTTAAATTCGTTTGCAAGCTCAATTGCTTTCACTTTGTAAGCATCTTTATCAGTCCAAGTTTGTTCAGGCATTAATACTTCATCAGGTACACCTGGAACATGACGAGGTACTTCAAGGCCAAAGATGTCGTGTTTTGCAGTTTCAGCTTTAGCAAGTTCACCGCTTAGTGCTGCTTGAATCATTGCACGAGTGTAACCTAAGTTCATACGTTTACCAACGCCGTATTCGCCACCAGTCCAGCCAGTGTTTACTAAGAATACTTTCGCATCATGTTTCTCGATTTTTTCACCAAGCATTTCAGCATAACGAGATGCATCAAGCGGTAAGAACGGTGAACCGAAGCAAGTAGAGAATGTAGCTTGCGGAGATGTAACACCGCGCTCTGTTCCTGCTAGCTTACTAGTGTAACCGCTTAAGAAATGGTACATAGCTTGTTCTTTTGATAACTTACTGATTGGAGGCAATACGCCAGATGCATCAGCAGTTAAGAAAATAATTGTATTTGGATGTCCTGCAACACTTGGCAGTACGATATTGTCAATCGCATGCATAGGGTATGCAGCACGTGTATTTTCTGTTAAAGTAGTATCGTTATAGTCAGCGATGCGTGTTTGACCATCAATGACAACGTTTTCTAAAACTGAACCAAATTTGATTGCATCGAAGATTTGTGGTTCTTTCTCATGAGAAAGGTTTACACATTTTGCATAGCAACCGCCTTCAATATTGAATACGCCGTTATCAGACCAACCGTGCTCATCGTCACCGATTAATTTACGGTTTGGATCAGCAGATAATGTTGTTTTGCCTGTTCCAGATAAACCGAAGAATAGTGCTACGTCGCCTTCTTCGCCTACGTTTGAAGAGCAGTGCATAGAAAGAATGTCTTGTTCAGGTAGTAAGAAGTTCATAATAGAGAAGATTGATTTTTTCATCTCTCCAGCGTATTCTGTACCACCGATTAGTACGATACGTTTTTCGAATGAAACCATAATGAATGCTTCAGAATTTGTACCGTCAATTGCTGGATCTGCTTTGAAGTTTGGTGCAGAAACAATTGTGAACTCTGATTCGTGAGTTGCTAATTCTTCTTCATTTGGACGAATAAATAATTGATGTACGAACAAATTATGCCATGCATATTCGTTAACAACTTGAATTGGTAGGCGATAGTTGCGATCAGCGCCAGCAAATCCTTTGAAGATGAATAACTCTTCTTTTTCTTTTAAGTATTCTAAAACTTTTATATATAATTTATTAAAATGTTCTTCAGAGATCGGTTGGTTCACGGCTCCCCAAGCAATTTTGTCAGCAACCGATGCTTCCTTCACAATAAATTTATCCTTAGGAGAACGTCCTGTGTATTTTCCTGTTGAAGCAGAAACGGCACCAGTAGAAGTTAATTTCCCTTCGTTTCGCATTAATACTTTTTCCACTAATTGCGGAACACTTAATTGAATCTGTGCATTGCTTCCGTTCAATAATTCATGTAAACCAATTTGGACATTCACAGTACTCATATTTATATACCATCCTTTTCATTTAATGAAATATTTCTCGTAATCCCCATCAATAGTATAACACAATTATATAAATAATGTATACTATTTATTTATTTTTGTTTGTGTGAATGTATCATTTCCCTATTAATATTTCATTCTATGGGTATTGAGAAAAACTTTCAGGAAAATGTGAATATTAATTGACAAATGAATATCATTTCTTTAGTATAGGTTGGGACGGATACTCTCTTATCCCGAGCTGGCGGAGGGACAGGCCCGATGAAGCCCAGCAACCTCATTTGTAGTGGTAAATACAGGTGAATAGGTGCTAAAACCTGTGCGAGGCTAACGGTCTCGAACGATAAGAGCAAAGGGCAAAAAGCAGTATGCAAGTAGCAAATTAAACCTTTCCTCTATGTTAAGTAGGAAAGGTTTTTCTGTATGCTTGTGTGGGAGAATAAATGTATGTCGCAGTTTGTGGCAAATTAAGGATGAGTTCCGTACAATATATACAATTACTGTAGGGAGGTTTACCACATGACAAAAAAACGTCATCTGTTCACATCTGAGTCTGTAACTGAAGGACATCCAGATAAAATTTGTGACCAAATTTCTGATTCAATTTTAGATGCGATCTTAGCAAAGGACGCAAATGCACGTGTAGCTTGTGAAACAACTGTAACAACTGGTTTAGTATTGGTAGCGGGGGAAATTACGACTTCTACTTACGTAGATATTCCAAAAATCGTTCGTGAAACAATTCAAGGCATTGGTTACACACGCGCAAAATACGGATTCGATGCAGAAACTTGTGCAGTTTTAACATCTATCGATGAGCAATCTGCTGACATCGCTATGGGTGTTGACCAAGCACTAGAAGCACGCGAAGGTCAAATGACTGACGCTGAGATTGAGGCAATTGGTGCGGGAGACCAAGGTTTAATGTTTGGCTTCGCATGTAATGAAACACAAGAATTAATGCCACTTCCAATCTCGCTTGCTCACAAATTAGCTCGTCGTTTAACTGAAGTACGTAAAGATGACACATTATCATACTTACGTCCGGATGGAAAAACGCAAGTTACAGTTGAGTATGATGAAAATGGTAAACCTGTACGTGTGGATACAATTGTAATTTCTACACAACATCATCCAGATGTTACGTGGGAAGAAATCGATCGCGATTTAAAAGAGCACGTAATTAAAGCTGTAGTTCCAGCAGAATTAATGGATGGAGAAACGAAATTCTTCATTAACCCAACTGGCCGCTTCGTAATTGGTGGACCACAAGGTGATGCTGGTTTAACAGGACGTAAAATCATCGTTGATACTTACGGTGGATACGCTCGCCATGGCGGTGGTGCATTCTCTGGTAAAGATGCAACGAAAGTTGACCGTTCTGCAGCATATGCAGCTCGTTATGTTGCGAAAAACATCGTAGCAGCTGGTCTTGCTGACAAAGCAGAAGTACAACTTGCATACGCAATTGGCGTAGCACAACCAGTATCAATTTCAGTTGATACATTAGGCACTGGTAAAGTATCTGAAGACGTATTAGTAGAACTAGTTCGTAACAACTTCGATCTTCGCCCAGCTGGTATTATTAAAATGCTAGACTTACGTCGCCCAATTTACAAACAAACAGCAGCTTACGGCCACTTCGGACGTACTGATGTAGATCTTACATGGGAACGTACAGACAAAGCAGCTACTTTAAAAGAGCAAGCTGGTCTATAATATATGAAAAAAAGCTTTGCGCTGTGTGCGCAAAGCTTTTTTTATTTGGTTTTATCCCGTAAAAGCCCGATTGGTTTAACTAATAATCAGTGGGGAAGAACAAAATCCCCACTGATTAAAGTTTCACTTTATTTACTACTTGAATGCAAGAACTACAATAAACTTCCCCGTCTAGCTCAATATACTTCTTCATATTTGTCATACCACTTGCCGGAAATGGCATATGAATCCACGCTTTTTCATACGTTTGTATTTCCTTTTCACATGATTTACAAAGGATTGGTTTCTTACGGAACATAGACGGTCACCCTTTCAGTTGGCGTGCTTTTCCTGCGCAAAAAGCACTGCTCAGTAAAAATAGCGTTGCGAATATAATACTCACTAATGTAGCGTATGGAATTGCTCCTTTTAGAGAAAAACCGACAGTGATGGAAGCAACAAATAAGAGAATGAATGTTGTTGTTAATTTTTTATAAAGTTCCATAGTAATTTAAGCTCCTTATTAAGAATTAATATGTTTGAAAACACAATTTTCTATGATGAGAAAATACGTTATAATTAATTATAACATTCAAAATATTTCTGATTATATATTTTTACTCATTTTAGTTTATACCAGGAATAGGGACGTGTTTTTAGTAATAATTAGAAATGTGAAGTCTAAAAAACGGTATGTTAATTTAAAGTGTGTAAAGTCAATTTTTGAAGGGGGTATTTTGAAATGAATATATTTAATATTGTAACAAGAGTAATAGCGCTTGTATTATTAGGGATTATAACTATAGTTTTTATTAATCTAAATAAACTATTGACTAATATGGTGGAAATTTTAGGGGCTCTACTTAATGCGTTAGGTGGTTCGTGAACCGAAGTTGAATTCTCGCTTAGGAGATATTTTTAGATGGAAAATTAGAAATTATTAGAGAAGGTTAATGGTAAAATTTGAGAAAGAAACTTAGAGATGGTTTGGGTATTGATTCGACCATCTTTTTACTGTTCATTAATAAAATGCTACTGATATTTGTTATCCAAACCATTTTTATGTAAGATAAAAAATGATTCTCTAAGTGTGTAGTTTAAATAGATATATGGTTAATGAATTTTAGGGGAATGGCTATTTTTATCAATAAAAGTAATTATTCGGATTTTATTCTTAGTATCTTAAGAAAGTCATTATTAAGATAGGGTCACAATTTTTATTTTTTTACTTGTAACAGTATAAAGATACGTATAATAAAGTGAAGGGAAATTTTTAGGAGGGAAAGATGAGACATGAGCGTAACTGAACATAAAAAACAAGCTCCAAAAGAAGTGCGCTGCAAAATCGTGACGATTTCTGATACACGTACAGAAGAGACGGACAAGAGCGGACAACTATTACATGCATTATTAATAGAAGCAGGACATAAAGTGACCTCTTATGAAATTGTGAAAGATGATAAAGAGAGTATTCAGCAGGCTGTGTTAGCTGGTTATCATAGGGAAGATGTTGATGTCGTGTTAACGAATGGCGGTACTGGTATTACGAAACGTGATGTGACGATTGAAGCAGTATCAGCGTTATTAGATAAAGAAATTGTTGGGTTTGGTGAGTTGTTCCGTATGATTAGCTATTTAGAAGATATCGGAAGCAGCGCAATGTTAAGTAGAGCGATCGGCGGTACAATTGGGCGCAAAGTTGTCTTTTCCATGCCAGGGTCTAGCGGAGCAGTTCGCCTTGCGATGAATAAATTAATTTTACCGGAATTAGGTCATATTACATTTGAGCTGCATCGCCAATGAGTAAGTATGCTGGAATTGTATTGGCAGGCGGTATGTCGAGTCGATTTGGTGAGCCGAAAGCGTTAGCGAGCTGGCAAGGGAGTACTTTTATAGAGCATATTTTGAAAGTGATGACAACTGCGTTACAAGAAGTTGTAGTCATTAGTCATTCTGATATAAAAGAGCGAGTAGAGCAACTTGTACAAGTTCCAGTTATAGAAGATATGTCGCACTATAAAGGAAATGGGCCACTTGCTGGAATAGTGTCAGGAATGGAATACATAGATTCAGATTGGTATATTATCATGCCTTGTGATGCACCGAACGTTTCAAATGAATGGATTACCATTTTATTAGAGCAAACGAGTAATGAATATGATGCAGTTGTCCCTATTATTAATGGAAGGAAACAACCGTTACTTGCAGCGTATCATAACCGTGTGAAAGAAAAGATTTATGCTTTGCTTCAGGAAGAAAAAAGAAGTATGGGTCAGCTTTTATCACAATGTAATGTGAAATATATTGCTGGTGAAGATGTACAAGCGAATGTGGATTGGTTTATAAATGTGAATACGAAAGAAGAATATGTACAGGCTCAAAAAGACCTTTCAAATGAATGAAAGGTTTTTTTGATATACAGAAATTGGGGAACAATTACTGTATAAAGGTATGTGAGTAAGTTGATTTTAAGGGGAATTTCTTAAAATCATCATACAGTAAAAATACTGTATAACCATATATTAATTTTTATGGGTTTTTATTACAAGTTTGTTTAGTTATGTGTTTTTTTGTTATAATGAATATAAGAATAATATGATACTTCACCTTATGTATCATTTGTTAAACTAAAATTTCCAGTTATGTAATAAACCCTCTTCATGTTATGAAGAGGGTTTTTCTGTTTAAGCGAGTAATTCTGATGCAGTGTTCTGAAGGACTACTTCATATTGGTCAAGTAAGCCAAGAAAGATCTCATCCCAGCTTTGTGTTTTAGCATAAGACGAAGCTGCTATGCCCATTTGCATAAGTTGATCTTCATTTTGCAATAAAGAATTGATGGAGAATAGAAAGGAATCTGTATCTTTTGGTGGACAAAGAATTCCTGTTTTTCCATCTGTAATAATATTTTTAACCCCGCCACTATTCACACCAATAACAGGTGTACCACATGCGAGTGACTCCAGCACGACGTTCCCAAATGTTTCAGTAGTAGATGGAAATACCATTAGATGGGAGGAAGCATAGACTTCAGCTAAATCTTTACCTTGTAAATATCCAGTAAAGGTTACATTTGTTTTTGGAACATTTTCATGCAGGCCCTTGGCAAGAGGTCCATCTCCAGCGATGAGCCAATGAATATCGTCACGTTCTTTGTTTGTCGTTTGAATAAGTGTTTGAAGAGTATCGATATCTTTTTCAGGAGCAAGGCGCCCGACGTAGGAAAGAATATATTTCACTGTAATATTATATTTTTTTCGGAATAGGTCTTTATTGTAAGTTGGATGAAAGAGAGTACAATCTACACCACGTCCCCAAATATAGAGCTGTTGAAATCCTTTTTTCTTTAATTGATGTAATGTTTCAGGAGAAGGAACAAAGTTTTTTTGCATATGACTATGAAACCACCTTAAATAGTTCCATAGCATATTGGAGAGAAATTCGATTTTGTAATAGCGTAAATAGGCGTCAAAATCAGTATGATAAGAACCGACAACTGGGATATTCAACTTTTTGGCATAATATAACCCACAAAGTCCCATATTGAAAGGCGTAGCGATGTGAATGATATCAGGTTTAAAGGCAAGAAGTTCCCGCTTAATGCGCGGAGTAGGAAAGGCAAAGCGACATTCTGGATATAATATTGTTAACGGGATACTTCTCATTTTGTTCACATTCGCTACGAAATTATCTTCCGCCGTATGCTGAGGGGCGAAAACAGAATAGGCGATATTTTCTTTTTGAAAATATTTAGTTAAACGTTCTAAAGTTTTCGCCACACCGTTGACTTGTGGTGTAAATGTATCGGTAAATATGGCGACTCTCATCATATCGCTCCTTTACATGAGTGGAATGAGTTGATAAAAAGAGATGATGCCAGAGCAAGTGCCAAGGCACATGCCTACAAATACATCTGACGGATAATGAAGCCCTAAATAAATACGGGAAATACCGACGCATAATGCTAACGGTAATAGAAAAGCAAGCAAGTTTGGATTATAGCAAATAAATGGAATGAGGACAGAGAAAACAGCCGTTGTATGTCCGGATGGAAAAGAATGATCTTTTAATGGATGAACTGGATATTTCGCATCCTGAATTGTTAAATAAGGGCGTTTTCGTGGATACCATCTTTTTAATATTTGCACAGGAATATGGCTAATTGTTAAAGAAATAGCAGTTGCAATTGCAGCTTGATGCAAATTCCCTGTTGCGAAAATTAAAAAGAATAGGGTAAGTGCAATGGAAAAACTTGCACCACCGATATGGGTAATATTGCTAAAAAAGATGTTTAATGTTTTTTGATCAAAGTAGCGATTAATTCCTTTGAAGATGTAACATTCTATTTTATATAGTCCACTGACCTTCATGAGATTTTTCCTCCCTCATTTACATATATATGGAGTTATTAACTTCTATTTTAATAAGATTTTATTGAGGGAATAATAATGTTTTGTAAAGAAAAAGTTAGATTTTTTCATAAAAAAAGCTGCCAGTCTTATGGCAGCGATAAAATCACTTTTGTAACGATTTATAATATTGTCCTTTTTCAACGTATTGTGTGCGGATACGTTCCATATCTTTACGGTCTTTTTCTGTTAATTCGCGAATGACCTTCGCAGGGCGACCGAAAGCTAACGTATTAGGAGGGATTTTCTTTCCTTGTGAAACGAGACTACCAGCACCGATGAAAGCTCCTTCACCAATTTCAGCGCCATCTAATATGATAGATCCCATTCCGATTAAAGCATCTTTTTCAATTTTGCAGCTATGTAAAATAACTTGATGCCCAACGGTAACGTCATCTTCTAAAATAAGAGGATACTGGGGGCTTTGGTGAAGTGTACATTGATCTTGTACATTTACTCTATTTCCAATTATCGTTGGTGATACATCACCGCGGATGACTGTATTAAACCAAATGCTAGATTCTTCGCCAATTGTCACATCGCCTGTAATGGTAACATAGTCAGCGATAAAAGCACTACTCGCAATTTTTGGATTTTTTTCTTTGTAAGGATATATCATGTAAAGCCTTCCTTTCCTAGAGACTAGTTTTAGTGTATCAAATTATGAGAAAGAGTGAAATGGAGGAGGTCCGTATGTGGAATTATGAAGCAGAGGAAGCGAAAGCTGTAGTCGTTATCGTGCACGGCGCAATGGAATATCACGGACGTTACGAAGCTATAGCAGAAATGTGGAATCATATCGGCTACCACGTTGTGATGGGAGACCTTCCATCACATGGAACGACTTCGAGAAATAGAGGACATATTGATTCATTTGATGAATACATAGAGGAAGTTAAATTATGGGTGAAAGAGGCAAGGAAGTATCGATTACCTATTTTTATATTTGGTCATAGTATGGGTGGTCTTATTGTCATTCGTATGATGCAAGAAACGAAGAGAGAAGATGTAGATGGTATTATTTTAAGTTCACCATGTTTAGGTGTATTAACTGGACCTTCTGCTCCGCTTCGAGCTGCCTCAAAAATATTAAATGTTGTTGCTCCAAAATTGCAATTTGCAACGAATCTTACAGTGGAAATGTCAACTCGTAATCATGAAGTGAGAGATGCGATGGAGAATGATTCATTGTTCTTGCGCAAAGTATCAGTACGTTGGTATAGTGAATTGATTAAGTCTATCGAGATTGCTCATGAGAAAATAGATGATTTTCCAGATGTTCCGCTCTTGCTAATGCAGGCGTGTGAGGATAAACTTGTAGATAAAACACGTGTCCGTACATGGTTTGATAATGTTAAAATTAGTGATAAGGCATATAAGGAGTGGCCTAATTGTTATCATGAGTTATTAAATGAGTATGAGCGTGATGAAATTTTGAATTATATTCAGTCATTTACTGAAATACGTGTCAATAATATAGTAGAAACAAACAAATAAATTATTATTTGTACATTTAATAGAGGAGATGAAGGAAGAAGTGAACGTACCGAGTAATCCCATAACGCTCATGGCGAAAGTATACCGTGATGTGTTTCCGGTAGTACACCATGAGCTAGCGATGTGGAAAGAGCGTGCCTACCATATTCCGAATGACGAGCTTCATAGTCAGGCAATCGCAAGTATTGAGAATAAAACGTTTCATTGCGAGGGCGGTGGCATTTTAGCGCTACTAGCAAATGAACATCGTGAGGAATGTATTCGTTTTATCGTAGCTTATCAAACGATTAGCGACTATTTAGATAATTTATGTGATCGTAGTACATCACTTGACCCGAAAGACTTTGCGGCTCTTCATGAGTCGATGGTAATGGCATTAAGCCCTGAAGTTGAAGGGGGCGGTAACTATTATCGTTATCGTGATGATCAAGATGATGGTGGTTATTTAGATGAGCTTGTTGAAACATGTCAGGATGTTTTAAAGAAAACGAAGCATTATGATAAAATTGCTCCAATTCTTCATGAACTTGCTTGTTATTATTGTGATTTGCAAATTCATAAACACGTGAAGTTAGAGGAAAGAGAACCACGCTTAAAAACATGGTTTGAAGCGCATAAAGAAAACTTACCAGAGATGAGTTGGTTTGAGTTTTCAGCATGTGCAGGTTCTACGCTTGGAATTTTCTGTCTTGTAGCATATGCATTTCATGATGAATTACATGATGAAGATATTGCGAAAATTAGACAAGGATACTTCCCTTACGTACAAGGACTTCACATTTTACTTGATTATTTCATCGATCAAGAAGAAGACCGTATCGGCGGAGATTTGAATTTCTGTAGTTATTATGAAAACGAGCAAGCTATATTAGATCGTATGAAACATTTTGTAGAAGAAGCAGAGAAGAGCATTGGTGATTTGCCTCATGCAAAGTTTCATCGTCTCATAAGCCGAGGATTACTTGGTATTTATTTATCAGATCAAAAAGTATCAGCGCAAAAGAATATGCACAAAATGGCACGGCGCATTGTAAAATACGGAGGGCTCACTTCACGATTCTTCTACTGGAACGGGAAGATGTACCGAAAGAAAATGGCGCAGTGATGAAAAAAACCACTCATGTTGAGTGGTTTTTTTATTATGATCGTATTTGTGAAAATATGTATATGAGAAGTTCAATCGCGAAAATAACTAAAACAGATAGTCCGAATAAAGGCATGACAGCGCCTAGTATAACCATCATGATAAAGAAAACGAATGTGCTTTTCTTATCTCTTTGCTTAGGAGGTGCTGCTAATTTTCCTTTCGGTTTTCTCGCTAACCACATTTTTACTCCGTAATAAATAAGAAGTAATAAAGATAACGTCGTTAGTAAGCATAATATTTTATTTGGCCATCCGAATAAATGTCCTTCGTGAAGCGGGATACCGTAAGTGAACCATTGTGCAAATAATCCATAATCACGATAGTCCGTTTTGGAAATAAGTTCTCCGCTATATTGATCAAAATAAGCTGTTATTTCTTCATTTGGTGCGACATGCATACCCGTAATACCGGAACCGCTTGATTTCGAAACGGTGAATACACCTTTCGGATCAGCCGGTAGTAAGATAACATATGGCTTCTTTATTTCAATTCCTTTTTGTAATTCATCGACAGAAATTGCTTTTGGCTCATTTGAATTCGATTCAGGAGGAGCTTCTTTTCTAGTTGCCCACGGTAATTCTTTTACCTTCGATTCAGGCGGTGCCATATACAATGTCGGATATCCAATCGATTCATTCGACGATGCGATTTTATAAATTTGGTTCCCCATAAATCCTGACCATGGTAATCCAGATGCGACTAACAAAACGAGTGGAATTGTAAATATAATACCGATAATAGAATGACGTCGTTTTGCTTTTTCTCGCTTAGTGGATGCGGGTGTGTTTTTGAATTGGCGTATACTCATATACAACCCGGTCACAATTAAAAAGATTGTCCAGCATGCCGCAAGCTCTACAGTATAGTTGACGACAGTGCCACCAACTAAAAGAGAACTATGTAATTCCCGCATTATATTGGCAAAAGTTTCACTTGCATTTTGATCTCCAACAATTTGATTATTGCTATCTAAATACACATATTTTTGTTGCCCAGTATATTCATTTGCAATAGTAAGTCTCGTATTATAATCCCCATTAAACTCACTAATTTTCGCCACACTATAATGTGGATATTTTTTCTCTGTTAAGAAAAGCGAATCAGCCATCGAAATAGACTCTGTTTGGGCGCTCTTCCCAAAATATAAATCTTTATAGATGAAATCTTCAACTTCCTCCCGAAATAAATACCCAATTCCGCTCAGTGACAATGTAATAAGAAGCGGCGTAATAAAAAGCCCGGCGTAAAAATGCCACCTCCAAAAAATATAATGAAGCGAACGATTTACTTTCATACTTCAGTTCCCCTAACCTTCCCTATATGAATAAACTACTTATTTAATATAGCGAGATTAAGTGTGATTACTTTGAAATAATTGTGAAAAAAGTTAAAAATTTTGGTTATTTTTATCAAACATAAAACACATTTTAAAAAGGATGTGTTCTATGTTTATGAAGACTTTTTTATATTTGATGCATAGATCCTAACAACTGCTTTCGCAAGACATTGAGCGGAATCAACAAAGTCCTCACTCACCACCACATTCAAATCGGTACATGCGATAATAGCGGTATCTACTTCGTCTTTTAACTGTAAAACGAGCAGACTCCATAATTTACGAGCTTCCTCAATTTCTCCGCCTTTAATACAAGTAATAATTTGATTAATCATTTCTTGCCATTGTTCATTATGAATGTACTCTATATCACGTTTTGTAATTCCATCTTGGTAAATACTTGCTTGAACAGTCGCTTCTGTTGCAAGAAGAGCGACTCTTTTTGTATTTTCAGGAATTGCTTTTAACGTCTCATCGACTATATTCAAAATAGGAATGGTAATAGAACGCTGTAATTCCTCGAAATAAAGATGCGCTGTATTACATGGCATTGCGATGAAATCTACACCAGTACTCTCAAGTTTTTGCGCTCCTTCAATAATCGCTTTTTTCATCGCCGCATGATCAATAGGGCGATCCATATAAAACGGTGTTGGGCACGAATAAATCATCATATGAGGAAAGTCCATATCATGCTTTGCTCCATAAATTGTTTGGCACTCTGCTACAACTGTATCGACGAATGGTCCGGTTGATTTTGGACCCATTCCTGCTAGTATTCCAATCATTGTTTAGTCCCCTTTAATATGTAATCAAAAACGTTTTCTGCGAACGAGAAAAAGAAATAAAGTAAGTAATAAAAATGAATATACGATAGCCCAAGCTGTAAGCCATAGAGTATGAGTAAGTATATTATATTTGTATTGTCCAAGCATTATAAAGCTTTCGACAGGTGGTAAAAACCATAGTAACTCTTTTTTTAACCGGATTGAGGCAATCGTCATAAGTAATATAAATGTAAGACTAAGCCAAGCGGTGCTTGCTTTTTGAATAATATTTCTAGTAAATAATGTTGCGATTGAAATTCCTAGTATAGATAAAGACATGTGAGCGAGAAATCCGACTAGAAATAAAGAAGCTGTCATTTTTTCATTAAACATTTGCAAAATAATTGGATAGATTACGGATATAAAAGATAAAACAGTACAAATAAGAAGAGCCGTAATATATTTACCAACGTATAATGCCGAAATATTATTTGTATGTGAAATAGTGATTTGTTCTTGTACAGGATCTTCAGTATGAAAAATTGTGACTGTAATCCAGGCAGATAATAAATAAAGTGCGAGTGCTGTTTCTAAGTATGTTGGTACAATGGGAGTTGGTTTATATGTATATACAAAAAGTAAGCTTATGCAGTACATCGCAATAGGAGGAATGTACTTATACGATTTCGTGTAGTCGAGAAAATGGTAACGAATAAGCGCAAACATAATAAACCTTCTTTCGATTTAAAAATTAGGCTGTAGCAGTGTGATAGATGCTTTTTTATGTAATAAAAACTGAAGCATTTCGTTTGCATATTCCTTTTCGATTTGTAATTGAATGAGGTTTTGATTTGAATTGTGTGTAACTTGTATAAATCCTGATTGCTTTTGTAGTTCTATAGCTGAAAATGTTTCGTGAACAATTGCCTCAATATAGACCTGTTCTGTTGATTTTTGCACAGAGGTATCTTCCGCAATTGTATGATTTGCTAATGTCACAATTCTATCGGCGAAGTTTTCTAGTAGTTGTTTTTCGTGACATGTGAAGAGTATAGATATGCCTTGTTGTTTTAATGAGGGTAAAATATGCTCTAATTCTTGCTGAGAGTTAGGGTCGAGTCCAGAAAGAGGTTCATCTAGAATTAATAAATGGACGTCCGTAAGTAATGCTTGCATAATGCCTGTTTTTTGTTTCATACCTTTTGAAAAGTTTCGTACAACGTAATGCTTTGCATGATGTAGATGAAAAGATTCAAGGAGCATCGGAATTTTATTTCTTAAATATTTTGTTGATAAACCGTGAATGTGGCCGAGATGATATAAATAATCCTCTAATGTAAAACGAATTCCTTCAGGAAAATGTTCAGGGACATAACTGATTTGTATATGTTCTTTTCTTTGAAGTGTCCCTGCCGTAGGTGGAATAAAGCCTGCAATTATTTTGAGTAAAGTACTTTTTCCAGTCCCGTTCCCACCAATAATAGCGAGTGCTTCTCCTTCTGGAATGGATAAATCGATGTTGTCTAGTATAAGTGATTTGCCATACTTCTTTTGAATTCCCCTTAGTTCTACTAGCAAAGTTCTATCCTTCTTTCTTCAAATATTGTATACATCCATTATATAGGAGAATAAGAAAAAGACGTGCAATGAATGCACGTCTTTTTTTGTTATGTTTTGTCGAATGATCGATATATCTGAAAAATCGTTGATATAATTATCCTGCTATTTGCCGGACAGTAAACCTCACTGATTAAAGTTTCACTTTATCGCTTCTCAATCGCCACAATAAATGGCGGGTTATTTTGCTGGTTAATGAAGCCGTATCGCAAAACGTGAGCTTCTTTTTGATCTAGTTCTTCTGCAAATTTAAGTACAGCGTCGCGTTCTACTTGTCCTTCTGGATGTCCGTGGTAAATGACAAGGACGATGATACCTTCAGGTGCCATTACTCCTAGTAATTGTTCAATTGCCGAGAGTGTTGAGTTCGGTTTTGTAACGATATGCTTGTCACCACCAGGAAGGTAACCTAAGTTGAAGATAGCGCCTGTTACTTTTCCTTTTGCATCTTCTGGTAGTACGGATAGAAGCGTATCGTGACTATCGTGAACTAAAACAGTACGTTCAAAAAGCTCTTTTTCTTTTAGGCGGATAGTAGAGCTTTCAATTGCTTCTTTTTGAATATCAAATCCAAATACTTTTCCGTTATCTCCAACGATTTCAGCTAGGAAGCAAGTGTCATGTCCATTTCCTAAAGTTGCATCTACAGCGTAATCGCCTTCTTTAACAGCCGTTTGCAGCAGCGAGCGAGCAAACGGTAATACACGTTCTAATTTCATTTTTGTTTCTCCTCATTTGCATATTTTCCTTGCCAGCTTCCGCGGCGTACAAATTCTGCATCGATGGAATTTAATACTTCCCATTTATTTAAGCTCCACATTGGACCAATCATTAAGTCAGGTGGACCGTCACCTGTGATGCGGTGCACAATTACGTCTTCAGGAATAATTTCAAGTTGGTCAACAACGAGACTTACGTAATCTTCAAGAGAAAGGAATTCTAATTGACCTTTTTCATATTGCTTCACCATTGGCGTACCTTTTAATAAATGAAGTAAATGAATTTTAATTCCTTGTACGTCAAGTTTTGCTACTTCACGAGTTGTTTCCATCATCATGTCGTAATCTTCAAGTGGAAGACCGTTAATAATATGAGAGCACACTCTAATGCCATGTTTGCGTAATTTATTTACGCCTTCCACATAGGATGGATAATCGTGAGCACGGTTAATAAGATTTGCAGTGCGTTCATGAACAGTTTGTAGTCCGAGTTCAACCCAAAGGTACGTACGTTTATTTAAGTCCGCTAAATATTCAACAACATCGTCTGGTAAACAATCTGGACGAGTTGCGATAGAAAGACCGACAACGTCTTTTTCTGCTAGAAGCGGTTCGAATTTTTCTTTTAACACTTCAAGTGGTGCATGTGTATTTGTGTAAGCCTGAAAATAAGCGATACATTTTCCGTCTTTCCACTTTGAGCGCATTTTTTCTTTCATTTCATGATATTGCGTTATAACATCATCGCGGCGATCACCAGCGAAGTCACCAGATCCAGCAGCACTACAAAACGTGCAACCACCGTAAGCAACCGTACCGTCACGGTTCGGGCAATCGAAGCCAGCATCTAATGAAACTTTAAAGATTTTTTCACCAAATTCATTTCGTAAGTGATAATTCCATGTATGATAACGTTTATTGTCGTTTGTATATGGAAAAGGGTTTTGAACCTTCATTACTTTCCCTCCTAAGACGAGTCAAAATGAAACAAAATCCATTATAACATACTCATAAGGTTCATATGGAAGGGACACACTAAAGGGGAATTGAAGCAAGGAGGGACAATTATGGCAGAGCGTCAATCACTTGAAGAGTATATTACACAGGCAGAACAAGCGGTGGAATATGCGAAAGAACAATTAGACCAAGGCATGAGACAAGAGCATTACAATACGATGGAGTATTCGGATGCTCAGTTACAATTAGAACAAGCATATAACGACTTACAAACTATGCAGCAACATGCGAATGATGAGCAACGTGAGCAATTAAATAGAGCACGTATGGCAATTCGCCAATTGCAACATCAAATGATTATTACACCGCACTAATAAGGAGTGAATGTAATGGCGAAACGTTCAGATCAAAATAATCCAGAGCAAAAAACGCAAAATGGACATAACGCTGAATTTTCAAATGAACTTGATCCAGTTGTTCAAGTGAAACAGCGTAACAGTAAAAAAGGACAACCTCAAAGATCGAAGCAATCAGAGTAAACCAGGTCGAAATACGACCTGGTTTTATTTTATTACAAAAGTGTAAGGTAATTGTAATGTTAACAAATAGCAGTTCACCTCCAAAAGGCGCAAAATAGGTAATGGAAAAACAAGTGTAGGAGGATATATATGACGAAACCAGTTGTAGACGTGAAAAACGTTCAAAAAGTGTACGGTAAAAAAGGTGAGAACCAATCACACGCGTTAAAAGGTGTTTCATTCTCAATTCAAGAGGGTGAGTTTGTTGGAATTATGGGACCATCTGGTTCTGGTAAAACGACATTGTTAAATGTAATTTCAACGCTTGATAAAGCAACGGGCGGCGTTGTTGAAATTGCGGGTACGGACATTACGAAAATGAAGCAAGGTGAGCTTTCTGATTTCCGTTCGCAAAAGTTAGGATTCATTTTCCAAGACTTCAACTTATTAGAGAACTTATCTATTTATGAGAACATTGCACTTCCACTTTCACTTCAAGGTGTTTCATCACGTAATATTGGACCGAAAGTAGAGAAAGTAGCGGATATGTTAGGGATTACAGAAATTCTTCAAAAGTATCCAACTGAAGTATCCGGTGGACAGAAACAGCGTTCAGCAGCAGCACGCGCACTAGTGCATGAGCCGGCAATTATTTTAGGAGACGAGCCAACAGGAGCTCTTGATTCGAAAAATGCAGCAAGTTTACTTGATGCGATGACAAACTTAAATGAAGAACAAGGCGTATCTATTATGATGGTTACGCATGATCCATATAGTGCAAGTTACTGTCAGCGTATTTTATTCATTCAAGATGGTGAGCTATATAAAGAAATTCATCGCGGTGGTACGCGTGAAGAGTTCTACAAAGAAATTTTAGATGTACTTGCAGATTTAGGTACACAAAAAGCGTAAGAAAGGAGGTTCCAGTATGTTATTTAAACTTTCCATGTCAGGGCTAAAGAGTAAGCTGAAAGATTATATTGTCTTACTTGTTGGTCTTGTCATGTCGATTTCAATTTTTTATATGTTCCAAACGTTAGCGCTGAATAAAGCGTTTATCGAATCCAATTCTGTTATTAAGTCTATTGGTTTCGTATTCCAAGCAGGTTCATTTTTATTAGCAATTATAACGTTCTTCTACATTTTATATGCAAACTCTTTCTTATTATCTCTTCGTCAAAAAGAGTTTGGTATGTACATGATGTTAGGTGCAAAAAAGCATAAAGTTACATTACTTATGTTTATTGAAACGATTGTATTAGGTGCTGCGTCTCTTGCGATTGGACTTACAGTTGGTGTAGGACTTGCAGAAGGTATCGGACAGTTATTAATGAAACAATTAGAATTTGCTGGTGAAGGCTATAAGGCATTTTATCTACCATCTATGACTGTTACTTGCATTTTCTTCTTTGCATTATTTGTATTATCAGCAATTATGAACAGTATTAAGTTATCACGTATTTCAGTACTGCAACTTGTACATGCAGATGCACAAACAGAAAGTGTTGCGGTAAAAGGAAAAATGACAGGTGTCGTTGCAATCCTTGCTGTTATTTTATTAGGAATTGGCTATGCATCAATGATTTACATGGAAAAACTAAGAGAAATGGGAATCCTTATTGCATTAATTACAACAACAACTGGTACTTACATGCTATTTGGATCACTTCTCCCAGTTATCATTAGAAAGTTAAAGAGTAATAAAAAGCGTAGTGAAAAAGGACTTAATGCTTTTACGTTTGCACAATTAAATTTCCGTATTAATAGCTTAACGAAAGTACTTGCAACGGTAGCGATGTTAGTTGCTCTTGGAGCAGGTGCAATTTCAGGTGGTATGGCGTTTAAAAATAACGTTATAAAAATGGTTGATGGTTTAGTAATATATGATTCAGTTATTCATAACCCAACAGCTGAAGAAAAGAAAATTTTAGATGGTATTACATTTAAAGAGAAAAATGAATATCGTTACAAAGTTGATAATAAATACGTTTATTATGTAAAAGAAGATTTAGAGAAAAACCCTCCTTTCGTACAAGATACAAAACAGATGGAAAGTATGAAGGATTTAGGAAAAACAAAGAAAGTTTCAGAGGAACTGCCAGTAGGTGCAGTTTCTAGAGAAATGAATGAAAAAGATGCGAGTGCTAAAGAACTTCCAGAAGAATGGAACGAGGCTTTCAGAACAATTCAGCCATTTTATCTATATGAAGATCATGCAATTAAAATTGTAGATCAGAAAATGTACGATACTGTAAATGGTAAAGAAGGAATCGTAGTTACTGGAAAAACAGACGATTTTGTAGCATACACAAAAGAATGGAAAAAACTTGACGAGTTGCAGCTAGTTAAATATAAAAATGTAAAAGCTGAAAGATTAGATAGTAAATATCAATCTTACAATGGATTCTACGGCATTGCGAGTGGAACAGTATTTATGGGATTCTTCCTTGGAATTGCGTTCTTAGCAATGATGGCAAGTTGTTTAATGTTTAAAATTCTTTCTGGTGCATCAAAAGATATTACGCGTTATCAAATGCTTCGCAAAATCGGTGTGCGTCGTGAGTTATTAACGAAATCGATTTATAAAGAATTATTCTTAGTATTCTTATTCCCAGCAATTGTGGGGATCGCTCACGTATTAGTTGGTATGAATATTTTCGGATTTATTTTAATGGATCCTTACTTCCGTATTTGGGTACCAATCGTAATTTTCGTAGTTATTTATGCGATTTATTACTTCATTACAGTTCAATTGTATAAAGGAATTGTTCTTCCAAAAGAAGATTAATAGGTAAAAAGCCGAGTGAAAGTGCTCGGCTTTTTATATTTTCAGAAAAAACACTTTAATGTTACTGAAATATATAATATAATGTAAATAAGTAACATAATATGAAAGTATCAGCAACCGAAAAATGAAAGGAGGAATCCGATCTGTAGAAAGAAGCTGAACTTGTACTCCCCCTATTTTTTCTACCCACACCGTATTTGTACAATCATAAATTTCCAAATGAAAAATTGTCGTAAGAGTATATTGTGAAAATAATGGATAATACATGGAAATCTCATAGCATGATAAGGTAAAATGGACAGGATAATGAGAAAATTACCGTTCATAAGATGAGGAGATACATGTATGGAAGTTGTAGAGGCATTAAAAGATATAAGCCAAATTGAGGCTATGAAAAAGTATTTAAAAGAGCACTCGCAGCGAGATTATCTTTTATTTGTTATTGGAATTAACACTGGATTAAAGATCACTGAGCTACTTAGTATGAAATTTGAAGAGGTATTAAATGAAGATAAGACTGTTAAAGAGTTTTATTCTCTTCCTGTGAAAGATGAAAAATTTAAACAAGATATTTATTTAAATACAAAAGTAAAAGAAGCCCTTTTAGATTACGTACAATCTATTGATGCTCAAAGAGAAAACTACGTATTTCAATCTAATAAAACGACAAATTCAATCTCGCGCCAACAAGCGTATCGTGTTATCCATAGCGCAGCTGAAGCGGTTGGGATTGTTGGAAAGATTGGAACGAATTCAATGCGAAAAACATTTGGATTTCATGCGTACAAAAGAGGAATAGCGATTGCGCTATTGCAAAAGCATTTTCATCACGCAACTCCATCAGAGACGCTCAAGTATTTAGGAATCTCAAAAGATGAGAAGTTTAAAACAGAGATTGATGTAGATTTGTAAAAGCCGTAACTAAAAACTTTAGGAGGCGGAAAATATGAATATTAGAGAGAGTGAACTACCGGGCATTGGTTGTAAATTCGAAGTGATAACAAAAGGTAATGAAAAAATGGTTATCGTTATTCATGATGATGGCCGAAGAGAAATGTATCATTTTGATGCGGATCACGATGAGAGTATTTCAAGCATTTCTCTTCGTGATTCTGAAGCGAGACAAATTGCGGCTATATTAGGCGGAATGGTATATAGGCCGCAAGCGCTAGACACAATTGAGATGGCTTTTGAAGGATTATCAATTGAATGGTTTAAGGTGGAGAATAATGCACCAGTAGTACAACAAACAATTGGTAGCTTACATGTCAGAAAAACATATAACGTAACGATTATTGCTATTTTGAAAAAGAATATGAAGAAATTCTTTAATCCAGGTCCAGACTCTATTATTGAAGCTGGCGATATGCTCGTATTGTCGGGTGAAAGACATGAAGTAAAAAGAATTATTAATGAATTGCTTTCAGCAGGAGGTGATTCCTAATCGATGGATACTTTAATTTTTGAAGTTGGAACTGCGTTAGTATTAGTAGCTTTTGCAGCTATCCTCGCTGCGAAGTTAAAGTTCTCGATTATTCCGTTTCTCATTATACTCGGTATGTTAGTGGGGCCTCATGCCCCAGATTTAGGACTTATCGATTTAAGGTTTATTGAAAGCGGAGAAGTTATTTCCTTCCTCGGCCGTGTGGGCGTCATATTCCTCTTATTCTACTTAGGTTTAGAATTCTCAATAAAAAAATTAATTAAATCAGGAAAGTCGATTGCTTTTGGGGGTAGTGTTCATATATCGCTTAATTTCATATTAGGTTTATTTTATGGATATGTTATGGGTTTCCCCTTATTAGAAACATTAATTATTGCTGGAATCATTACAATCTCATCGAGTGCAATTGTTGCAAAAGTAATTGTTGATTTAAGAAGATCTGGTAATAAAGAGACAGAACTCATTTTAGGGATCATTATGTTTGATGATATCTTTTTAGCTGTATATTTATCAGTCGTTTCAGGATTAGTACTCGGAGGTGCAACATCATTTGTAGGTGCTCTTACATCCGTACTAATCGCAGTAGGATATATGTTACTATTCTTTGTAATCGCTAGAAAAGCTACGCGGTTCCTAAATAAAGTATTAGATATTTCGTCAAACGAAATTTTTATTATCGTAATATTCGCTATTTTATTCTTTGTAGCAGGATTTTCAGAAACAATTCATGTTGCGGAAGCGATTGGGGCTTTATTGTTAGGACTCGTCTTTTCAGAAACAGAGCATAGTGACCGGATCGAGCATCTCGTCGTCCCGTTTCGTGATTTCTTTGGAGCTATATTTTTCTTCAGCTTCGGTTTAAGTATAGATCCGTTTTCGCTTGGAGGAGCAGTATGGTTGGCATTAGGAGCAGTTTTTATTACTCTCATCGGTAATTTTACAGCTGGAATGATTGCAGGGCGTAAAGCCGGGTTATCGCATAAGGCTTCTACGAATATCGGTTTAACACTTATATCACGTGGGGAATTCTCCATTATTGTCGCGAATCTCGGAATAGCGGGTGGCTTAATGGCAACGATTAAACCATTCTCAGCTTTATATGTTTTAATATTGGCGTCGCTAGGGCCATTATTAACGAAGGAGTCTGGGAGAATATACTCTCTACTAGACAAAATATTTAAATGGAGTGCTAAAGAAAGTGCAAAACGTAAAAAGGAAGTTGGATAACCTTTCGCGAGGGAACGATTCCATTATTTATAGATTAATATTTTACAAAGACGATTAGAATACATTCTAATCGTCTTTGTGCTATTATCTGAATTTCATCAACTATTAATCAGTTGCCTTCCTATTTAAAAACGACTACAATTTTACTGTTATATATATGAACGAAAAAAAGAGAATAGGAGGGGAGACTATGCCAAGGAAAGTATGGCTATTAGTAGCTGGGATGATTATTAATGTCACGGGTGCTTCTTTTTTATGGCCTTTTAATACAATTTACTTACATGATAGTTTAGGGAAATCTTTATCAGTAGCCGGAATGGTATTAATGATCAACTCGCTTACTGGTGTAATCGGAAACTTGCTCGGCGGTGTTTTATTTGATAAATGGGGCGGTTATAAATCAATTTTAGTAGGGATTGTCATTACACTTGTATCGATTTTAGGTCTTGTATTTTTCCATGGTTGGCCATTATATGTTGTGTGGCTAGCATTAATCGGATTCGGTTCTGGAATGGTGTTTCCATCGATGTATGCGATGGTCGGTACGGTTTGGCCAGAAGGCGGGAGACGAGCGTTCAATGCAATGTATGTTGGACAAAACGTTGGGATTGCGATTGGAACAGCGTGCGGTGGATTAGTTGCGTCTTATCGTTTTGATTATATTTTCTTAGCGAACTTTATTTTATATTTTATTTTCTTCTTAATTGCGTTTATTGGATTTCGTGGTATGGAAGCAAAAAAAGAGCAAGAGGTACAAAAAGAAGCCGAAACGAAAAAAGGTTGGTCACTTACACCTGGCTTCAAAGCGCTTCTAATCGTATGTGTAGCATATGCTTTATGCTGGGTTACATACGTACAGTGGCAAGGGGCAATTGCGACTCATATGCGAGAATTAGATATTAGCCTCCGCCATTATAGTTTATTATGGACGATAAACGGAGCGATGATTGTTTGTGCGCAGCCACTTGTTAGTATGTTAATTCGCTGGCTGAAGCGTTCTTTAAAACAACAAATTATGATTGGAATCGTCATTTTTGCGGCGTCGTTTATTGTTTTAAGCCAAGCGCAGCAATTTACGATGTTTCTCATTGCGATGGTGACATTAACAATTGGTGAATTATTCGTATGGCCGGCAGTTCCGACCATCGCAAATATACTTGCACCGAAAGATAAGCTAGGATTTTATCAAGGTGTTGTAAATAGCGCAGCGACTGTAGGGAAAATGTTCGGACCGGTCGTTGGCGGAGCGATTGTTGACTTATACAATATGGAAGTATTGTTTATTGCGATCATGGTAATGCTTGTAGTAGCGCTTATAGCAACGAGTATTTATGATAGACGAGTAAAAGTAGAAGAAACAGTTGAAGAAAAAATTGCAGTTTAGTTTGACGGAACATGCAACATGTTTTAGAATATATTTAAATAAATAGTAATAAAATATCCTTTGGAACAAGGGAGTTAGCTCGGCTGTCCTAAGACGGATTCGTTAGTTAGCAAGAGTAACGATTAACCGAGAAGCCCTCGCTTCAAGTAAGCTCTTAAGAGATACTAAGTGGTGGGTAGTTCACATTAACTCATATTTGTAATAACAGTGAGAAGGAGTAGTAGTAATAGAAGCTGGTTTAGAGAGTTGACGGTCGGTGCAAGTCAATCCACGTTTCGTTATGAACTCGCCTTTGAGTTGCAGTTGTGAAATCATTAGTAGCAATTGCCGTTAATCCACGTTACGGATCTAAGCGAATGTATTTATTACATTAATTTAGGGTGGTACCGCGGGAATCTATAACCTCTCGTCCCTTTCTAGGGATGAGAGGTTTTTTGTATTTTGGGCGGTGAAAATAAATAGAATTTCAAGGAGGGTATCTCATGAGCTTTAATCATCAAGAAATTGAGAAGAAGTGGCAAGGGCATTGGGAAGAGAATAAAACATTCCGTACGCCAGATGAAACAGAAAAACCAAAATTTTATGCACTAGATATGTTCCCATATCCATCAGGTGCAGGCTTACACGTAGGTCATCCAGAAGGTTATACAGCGACAGATATTTTATCTCGTATGAAGCGTATGCAAGGATATAACGTTCTTCATCCAATGGGATGGGATGCATTCGGTCTTCCAGCAGAGCAATATGCACTTGATACTGGGAACAGCCCGGCTGAATTTACAGAGCTTAATATTAATACGTTCCGTAATCAAATTAAAGCATTAGGCTTCTCTTACGATTGGGATCGTGAAGTAAATACAACAGATCCAACCTACTACAAGTGGACACAATGGATCTTCCTAAAACTATTTGAAAAAGGTTTAGCTTACGTTGATGAAGTACCTGTAAACTGGTGCCCAGCACTTGGTACAGTACTTGCAAACGAAGAAATCATTGACGGTAAGAGTGAGCGCGGTGGACATCCAGTTGAGCGTCGTCCGATGAGACAGTGGATGTTAAAAATTACAGCTTACGGAGATCGTCTATTAGAAGATCTAGATGAGCTTAATTGGCCAGAAAGCTTAAAAGACATGCAACGTAACTGGATCGGTCGTTCTGAAGGTGCAGAAGTACACTTCAACATCGACGGTACAGATGAGAAGTTCACAGTTTTCACAACGCGTCCTGATACACTATTTGGAGCAAGCTACTGTGTACTGGCTCCAGAGCATGCACTTGTTGCTAACATTACAATACCAGAACAAAAAGAAGCTGTAGAAGCTTACATTAACTCTGTTAAAATGAAGAGCGATTTAGAGCGTACAGAACTTGCGAAAGAAAAAACTGGTGTATTTACTGGTGCTTACGCAGTTAACCCAGTAAACGGTGAGAAATTACCAATCTGGATCGCTGATTATGTTCTTGCAACTTACGGAACAGGTGCTGTAATGGCAGTTCCAGCTCACGATGAGCGTGACTATGAATTCGCATCAACGTTCAATCTTCCAATGAAGGAAGTTGTAAAAGGCGGAGACATTTCGAAAGAAGCATATACAGGTGATGGTGCGCACGTAAACTCAGCATTCCTTGATGGTTTAAATAAAGAAAAAGCAATTGTAAAAATGATTGAGTGGCTTGAAGTAACAAGCGCAGGAAATCAAAAAGTAACGTACCGTCTACGTGACTGGTTATTTAGTCGCCAACGTTACTGGGGTGAGCCGATTCCAGTAATCCATTGGGAAGATGGTACAATGACAGCTGTGAAAGAAGAAGAATTACCATTAGTTCTTCCGAAAACAGAGAATATTCGTCCTTCAGGTACAGGTGAATCACCACTTGCAAACATTGAAGAGTGGGTAAATGTTGTTGATCCTGAAACTGGTAAAAAAGGTCGTCGTGAAACAAATACAATGCCACAATGGGCTGGTAGCTGCTGGTACTACCTACGCTACATCGATCCAAACAACAGCGAAGCACTTGTAGACCCTGAAAAAGTAAAACAATGGCTTCCAGTTGATATTTATATCGGTGGAGCAGAGCACGCTGTACTTCACTTACTATATGCTCGTTTCTGGCATAAAGTATTATATGATATCGGTGTAGTTCCAACGAAAGAACCGTTCCAACAATTATTCAACCAAGGTATGATCTTAGGTGAAAACAACGAGAAAATGAGTAAATCAAAAGGTAACGTTGTAAATCCTGATGATATCGTAGCAAGCCACGGTGCAGATACACTTCGTCTATACGAAATGTTCATGGGACCATTAGATGCTTCAATCGCTTGGTCTGAAAATGGTCTTGACGGAGCTCGTCGTTTCCTAGACCGCGTATGGCGCCTATTCATTCAAGAGAACGGTGAATTAAGTGAGAAAATTACTGATGCACCAAACAAAGATCTTGAAAAAGCTTACCACCAAACAGTGAAGAAAGTAACAGAAGACTATGCAGAGCTTCGCTTCAACACAGCGATTTCTCAAATGATGGTATTCATCAACGATGCATACAAAGCTGAAACACTTCCGAAAGAATATGTAGAAGGTTTCGTAAAAATGATTGCACCAGTTGCACCTCACATCGGGGAAGAACTATGGAGCAAGCTTGGATACAATGAAACAATCACATATGCAAGCTGGCCAACATTTGATGAGTCTAAACTTGTAGAAGATGAAGTTGAAATCGTTGTTCAAATTATGGGCAAAGTTCGCGCAAAATTAACAATGAGTAAAGACGCATCAAAAGAAGAAATGGAACAACTTGCACTTGAGGAAATCAAAGAACAAATTGAAGGGAAAACAGTTCGTAAAGTAATTGTTGTTCCTGGAAAACTTGTTAACGTTGTTGCAAACTAATTAATTATTAATAAAAGCTCAGGGCGTTTATGCTCTGAGCTTTTTTGTGTGAAAAATAAGCTCAGGATCACCTTCATCTAAGTTTTCGATCATTCCACTACGCATAAATCCATTTGCTTTAAAAACTTTTTGCATATTTGTATTCGATTTGTTCGTTGAAGAAAATATTTTTTGAGTAGGAGAATGTCTTAACATATATGAGATTAATGAGCTTGCATGACCTTGTCTTCTTTTCGTTGGCGAAACAATGATTAATGAGAGGAAAGTATGACCAAAGAAATTTGTATCGTATGTTAGAAAACCAAAAATGGAATTGTCCTCTTTTGCAATTATGCAGTTTCCTTCATCAATAGCGTGTTTAATATAATTTCGTCTATTATCATTTCCAATCACGTCGATATCTATATCTCCGATTGAATCTAAATCAGTTATTTCAGCATTTGTTATGATCATCAATACAACGCCCTCCTTTTAGAATGAATAATCAGTTAATTGTTTTTAACACGAATGGAGAACAAATAAAAAAGCGCGGAATTCCCATATAGACAAACACCTATTCTTCTATAGAAAATATGATAAAAAAGGTAGGCTAAATGAGAAGAAGAGGTGAAAGTAATGAAAGGAATGGATAATAATGCACCGCATGGCTTTATGGTAGGTGAGGAAGACGGTTATGCACAGATGATGTTAATGGGGGGCGCTGGACAGCAAGGATATGGAGAAATCCCAATGTGGATGGGAGGAGCAGGAGGAGGCTTTCCAGGGGGAATGGGAGGATTTTCAACATCAGTAGCTGGAGCACAAACAGGCTTTCCAGGGGGAATGGGAGGGTTTCCAACATCAGTAACTGGAGCACAAACAGGTTTTCCGGGGGGAATGGGAGGATTTCCAACGTCGGTAGCCGGAGCACAAACAGGCTTTCCAACATTTGTAGGGGGAGCACAGGGTGGAGTTCCTGTAGGTATGCCAACTACATTCCCATCTTTCGTTGGAGGCGTACAAACAGGATTTCCTGTACCTGGCGTTGGTGTTGTAGCTGGTGGAATCGGCGGCTTCCCTCAAGGTGTTCATGGTCATCATGAGCATCACGGTCATCACGGTCAGCATGTACATCATGAGCATCACGGTCATCACGGTCATCATCAAATTCATCCGCAGGCTGTCCTTTATCAAACACATCATCATGGTCACCAAGGCCAGCATCAACACCATGGTCATCATGGTCACCAAGGCCAGCATCAACACCACGGTCATCATCAACACCACGGCCACCATCAGCAACAAGTACATCACCAAGGTCATCATCAAATTCACCCGCAGGCTGTCCTTTATCAAACTCATCAAGGTCAACATCATCACCAAGGCCAACACCATCACCAAGGCCAACATCATCACCAAGGTCAACACCATCACCAAGGTCAACATCATCACCAAGGTCAACACCATCACCAAGGCCAACACCATCATCAAGGCCAACAGCATCATCAAGGCCAACAGCATCATCAAGGTCAACATCATCATCAAGGCCAACAGCATCATCAAGGTCAACAACAGCATCAGGGTCAACAACAATACCAACAGTATCAGCAACAACAACAGCCTTGGGCAGGTGGAATTGGAGCAGGGACGGCAGCAGGAGCAGCAGCTGGTACTGCAGGAGCAGCAGGACACGCGGGACACGTGGGTCATTAATAGACCAAAGGAAAAAAGACATAATAAAAAACTGCTAGGAGATCCTAGCAGTTTTTTTCTGCCTCTTGACGTTGGCGTTCGATTTCCGCACGAAGTTGTGGTTCCGGTGCTTGCCATCCTTCTGGTTTCATAATTTTGCCGTCGCCCTCGCGGAATCGAGGCTTTCCATCAGGGAATAGTTTTGCCATGTTAGCATTGTTTACAATTTCGAATCCTTTATCTGGACGTACGCCCATTTCTGCAAACGTTCCGAATGCAAAGTAAATAAGGTCAATAAGTGCATCATATTGATCTTCAACAGTTGTTGCTTCTAGAAATTCTTCTAGCTCTTCTTGCATAAAGCTAGCACGAATTTTTGCACGCTCTTCTGTTAGTTTTGTTGGAGTACTTGTCACAGGATGTCCGAATTCTTCATGCATTTTTGCAACAAGTTCGTATCCTTTATCTAAACCTTTTTCGTTTGTCATGTTGTTTCATCCTTTCTTACGTTATGCCGAATTTTATTGTAACATAAGGTAGTTATTAAATAAAAAGAACATCTTATGAGAAATAAGATGTTCGCTCGTTATTCTTCTTTCTTAATTAAAACGGATAAAATAAGATCGATGCCAAACATTCCGATGAGTAGCATTGGTATAACTACAAGTAAATAACGTGTGAAAGAAACATTTTTTAAGTATGTATGAGCAAATAAAAAGACGCCGAGAAATAAAATACCATTTAAAATAGGTTTTACTAATTTTTTAGACATAAGCTCCCCCGTAAATATCCCTTTTCTCTATTTAAAAATAAAAACTCCCCTCTCCGTTGTACCATGCCAGAGAGGGGAGTTCAATCATTAACTTATTCAATTACACCAGAATTTGTAATATTGACAGTGTATTTCACCTTAATAGGAACATCTTTATACATTCTTCGCCACTCTTCTAATTTGAATGGACGGTAATGTTCTTTATACCTTGCGCCGAGACCGAGTGGATCCACATTTAAAGATTTAAACTGTTTAATTAATTTGTTAGCCGTTGCACCTAATTGTTTTTCAACTGATTTTTCTATTTTTTTTGTGTTCTTTTTATTTTCTAAGTTGAACTGTTTAGATAGTTCTTGAATACGTGCTTCTAGTTTGACGTGTATGAAAAATGATGGTTTACCATCTTTAATACTTACTTGGTAAGTTGGGACGGATCGAATATTATTAATGATTGTGTATCCTGAGTTTGCTTTAAATTCATGTGAATCTAAGCGATGTTTTTCCAATAAACCTTTAAAGGCGAACATATCGTGATAACTAATTTTGCCAATATATTTATCTCCTTTTAAAAGGCCGATGCCAGTAATTTTTATTTTATCTTTATCTTTTTTGAGAATTGGTAAATAGGAATCTTGGCCTTCACGATAATATCGATAAGCTCCTAAATGTAGATTGTCAGTAGGTAAAGGGCCTGTTTGCATATTATGGTCTAACATTTTCTTTATATAAATGGCAACGTTAGATGATGTTGTATATTTACCTTTTAGTAAGTCCATTCCAGTTCCTTCTAATAGACCGACATACATTGAGTTCCCGATGTTCACATCACGAATTAATGTGTCAAAGGAAGTTGACAATCCTTTTTTAGCAATTCTTGTAGTAAATAAAGCAAAACGCATTTGTCCACTTGCAAACGGTTGAGAGGATTCTAAAGAAGTATCCGCTTTTACTTGTTTTACTGCGTTTCCTACTCCTTCAAAGACTTGAACTTTATTACCTTTTTTCTGTATAGGACAAACGAATGTGACTTTTACTTTATTATCTTTTGCTGTATCAAAAACAGTCCCTTGAATTAGGTTGACATCATCGATAATATTTTTTTGTAAGCAACCAGTTAGACTAAGGACGCTGATACAAGAAAGAAGCATTAATTTTCTTTTGATTTTTTCCATTTTCTTTTCACCCACACAATAATAAATAGAATTGGGATGTATATGTAAATAAGCCAAAAACTAACCCTTGATGCATTACTAATAAAGTCATTAATATCATGTCTGTTTGTTAAAAGTTGTGAAACAATGAGGGTAATGAGCAAAAAAGTAATTAAAACACCTCTTTGTTTTACACGAAATATTTCGTGTGTTCCTCTTGTCGCAGCCCATAAAGGAAGAATGAAGCTTGTAACAATAACGAGAGCGTAAGCTGAGATTGCAATGTACTCTAGCCTTTCTATGAAAGGAAGTTGGATAACTTGAGTCATAGAGAGCTGGGCCCAAATTGTTTTGGATAATTGTTTTTCGCTAAAGAATGTAAAAGCTAAGAGGGTACTAAATAAATATAAAAGATTAGAGAATAGCACACCGTATTGTGCAAATTTATGAGATTTCTTAGACTCTTTTACAAATGGATAAATCATAAGAAAAATTTCAAATCCGCTCATAGTATAGATTGATAATTGAGCTGCTTTTAAAATGTCTGAAAGCGAATGTGAAAATACAGGGAGTAAATTAGACCAGTGAGTGTATTTTAGGATAAAAAGGCTAATGAAAAGATATCCGAGTGTCCCGCCGATAGAAATGACACAGATACCAGTAATAACACGAAAACCAGATGAGATAATATAATAACCGACTAAGCATAGAAAAGTTGTTAGCATCCAAATCGAAGCAGAAGGAAACATCCATACTTGAATAATTTCTACATATGTTCGAATAACGGAAATACTAACAGTTAAAAAATACGCCATAAAAATGAGGTTAATACCGTTTCCTAGCCATTTTCCAAATGTTTGTCTTTGTAAATCAATTAAATTTCCGTTTGTTTCTTTTAACAAGAAATACATCATCCATAGGAGAATATGAATGATGATTCCTGTGATGAAAACTCCTATCCAACCGTCATATCCAGCAGCCTTAGCAATAATACGGGCAAACCCAAGAACGCCGGCACCGAATTGTGCACCGTGAATTAAAAAGAAAACGAAGACGGGTGATATTTGGTGTTCTGCTTTAATTTTACTCATCGATGCACCTCATTTCTTAATCATCAAAATCAGATGTATGTTTTGTTGAAATTCCGTTTGCTGATTTCTTAACATGCTGTGGTCTAGCTTGTACATCCCTTGTATCAATCATCGTTAATGGAAAGCGAATCCAAGAGTCCTTTGCTGATTGTTGGCGTGTTGGATAAAAAAGTGCGTACGGTTTACGTAAAGAAGTTAGTCTAAAAAGATGGGTAAATAAAAAGATAAATCCAAGAGAGATACCAAATAGACCACCTATTTCTGCAAAGGCGAGAAATGGGAAACGTAGTAAACGAACGGCGTTACCCATTTTATAAATGGGTGTAATAAAGGAAGCTAACGCTGATAAGGCAACGATAATTAATAAAATGTTACTCGTTAACCCAGCTTGAACGGATGCTTGTCCAATTACGATACCACCTACAATGCCGAGTGTTTGTCCTACTTTCATCGGTAACCTAGCCCCAGCTTCTCTTAATAAATCAATAACTAATTCCAAAAAGAGTGCTTCAATTAAAGGTGGGAATGGTACTTGTGCTCTTGATAAAATCAATGTTTCAAGCAAATCGCTTGGAATGAGTTCGTAATGATAATTTAAAACGGCAACATATAATGGGGCTGCACAAATTGAGAAAAGAACCGCGATAAGTCGTAAAATCCTTGAAAATGTAGCGTACAGCCAAGAGACGTTATAGTCTTCTGGTGAAATAAAGAAATCGAAATATGAGACAGGAGTTAGTAGAACGTTTGGTGAACCGTCAACAAAAATTGCAATTTTTCCATCAATAAGTGCCTTTGTCACTCTATCAGTTCGTTCTGTATTTATATATAATGGAAAAATTGACTTTTCTCCCATTAATTCTTGAAGATAAGCACTATCATTAATTTGATCGTATTCAAGAGCTTGCAATGATTCTTCGAGAAAATCCACATTATCTTTTTCTGCAAGGTTGTCTAAATACATTATTACAACCTTTGTTTTCGAAAAGGAGCCAATTATTATTTCTTTTGTCTGCAGTTCTAATACTGGAAGGCGTTTACGGACTAAATTAATATTTGTATCAATAGCTTCTACAAAACCTTCTTGGGGACCGATAACTGTTGATTCATTTAATGGAGGGCTTGGTGCCCGGTAAGTATCAATTGCAATGTTTGCAAGCATACATTTTTGATCTTGCTGGTGCAATTGAATAATCGCATGTCCCTTTAAAACCATGTCCTCAATTTTTTGTAAGTCGTTCGTAATCGTTATACCACTCATTGGAATATGTTCTTTTAGCTCTTCGAGTGAAGAGCAAGATCGTTCCAAAAGAGTAGGCATTAAATACTTTTGTAGTTTTTCCCCATCAAGTGATGGACGATAGTAAGAAATCCAATAAGGCATCGTTTCATCATCAGATGTATGATAATTAACAAAATCACTAGACTGCTTTAGTTTTGCTATTAAGTCTTGTAGAGAGTGAATATGGTCCTTTTCTGGTTTGCTAAAGTCATAAATGCTGTTACTTCCAGCGCTTTGAGAAGGATTCTTTTGTGCAGCCGGTTGCTGTTTGTCTTGAGAAGGATTCTTTTGTGCAGCCGGTTGCTGTTTGTCTTGAGAAGGATTCTTTTGTGCAGCTGGTTGCTGTTTGTCTTGAGAAGAATCTTCTTGTGTAGATTGCTGCTGTTTGTCTTGAGAAGAATCCTCTTGTGTAGACTGTTGCTGCTTGTTTTGAGAAGAATCCTCTTGTGTAGATTGCTGCTGTTTGCTTTGAGAAGAATCCTCTTGTGTAGATTGCTGCTGTTTGTTTTGAGAAGAACCTTCAGTTTGTTCTACATTTTTTTGCTGGCTATTCTTATCTTGGTTATGTTTCATGCTTCTAGTTTGCTTTTGGTTATTGCCCTTTTGATCGTTAGACTGTTGCTTCGTATCATCTGTCTCTTTTCTATCTGCTGTATTTGATTTTTTTTTCTTACGTAACCAATTCCAAATCATATATATTCCCTCTTTGATTTTGTAATATAGTGCTATTTTGTGGCTAATTTTGTATATTATTCATTTGTTTATGAAAAGAAGGAGGAGATTGGCTTGCATAGAAAAAATCCTTTAGTAAGCAGTTCATAAAATGACGGGAAGAAGGCGAGTCTGTGCAAATTGTAAAAAAGGAGAAGTTTGTTTTAAAAGAGTTTGTGTTTGAAAATGGTAGGGAAATTCCTGTTCAAATGGGGTATGAGACGTATGGCACTTTAAATAGAGAAAGATCAAATGCGATTTTGGTTTGTCACTATTTTAGTGCAACAAGTCATGCGGCAGGAAAATATACAGAGCATGATGAGGAAGCTGGTTGGTGGGATGGATTAATTGGACCTGGAAAAGCAATTGATACAAATAAATATTTCGTTATATGCACTGATAACCTTTGTAATGTACAGGTGAAGAATCCCTACGTAATTACAACGGGACCAAAATCGATAAATCCGATGACTGGTTTTGAGTATGCGATGGATTTTCCAGTTTTCACATTTTTAGATGTAGCACGTATGCAATATGAGTTAATAAAAGATATGGGGATTGCTAGGCTACATGCTGTAATGGGACCGTCGGCAGGTGGGATGATTGCGCAGCAATGGGCTGTTCACTATCCTCATATGGTAGAGCGAGTGATTGGAGTTATTACGAATCCACAAAATCCAATTATAACGTCGGGAAATGTAGCGCAAAATGCGATTGAAGCAATTCAGCTTGATCCAAACTGGAAAGGTGGAAAGTATGGAGAAGAGCAGCCAACGAAGGGTCTTCATTTAGCAAATCGAATGATGTTTATGAATGCGTTTGATGAACATTTTTATGAAACGGCATTCCCGCGGAACAGTATAGAAATGGCACCTTATCAGGAATTTTCTGCATTAACATCATTTGAGAAAGAGATTAATAAAGTGACATGCAAAAGTATAGATTTAGTAGATGCAAATTCGTGGATGTACACTGCGAAAGCAGTCTTATTACATGATATTGCGCATGGATTTTCTTCTTTAGAAGAGGCTCTTTCTAATATAGAAGCGAATGTACTCATGATTCCGTGCAAACAAGATTTACTTCAGCCACCTCGTTATAATTATAAAATGGTAGACATTTTGCAAAAGCAAGGGAAGTACGCAGAAGTATATGAGATAGAAAGTATAAATGGGCATATGGCTGGGGCATTAGATGTTCATTTGTTTGAAAAGAAAGTTTACGAGTTTTTAAATCGGAAAGTATCTAGTTTTGTGTAGGAAATAATTAATGTGGAAAGGTGCATGATTTATAGTAGGCACCTTTTTTTACATGATTTGCAGACGGAAAATATATGAAGCGACTGATAAACCGAAGAAAGCTATACTAAGTAATAGAAATAAGAATGACATTTCTTGAGGGGATTTTATCTTTTTATTATTTTTCATACTAAGAGCAATAACTGCAAAAACTAAGAAAATGATGCCCATAATGAAAAGAAAAAGTGTCATTTTAACTGGCTCCTTTCATCAAACAAGTATATTGAGGATACAATGCGTCAGTTATGTTTGTAAAGAATAAGTTTTGCTGGAAAATTGAGAAATAAATGTTCCATTCTTTGCGTTCCTTCCTTCGCGTGCTAAAATTGATGAGAAATGATTGTTTAAAGAAGAAACTGAAGGTTTTATTGTATATAAGGAGGGACTACATATGACAGAAGTAAAAACAATTACTACAGAAGAAGTGCAAGAGCGTTTAGAAAATGGAGAAACATTATTTTTAGTAGATGTAAGGGAAGATGAAGAAGTAGCGGCAGGGAAAATTCCAGAAGCTGTACATATTAAAATGGGCGATATTCCAAATAAAGTGGATTTCTTTGAGAAAGAGAATGAATATATCTTTATTTGCCGTTCGGGAATGCGTAGTGAAAATGTATGCCATTATTTAAATGAGCAAGGATTTAAAACAGTGAATATGGTTGGCGGTATGCTTCAATATGAAGGCGAAACTAAATAAGTAGCTGCAAAAACTTGAAACGAGTCTGTTTCAAGTTTTTTTCTTTTGCATACAGTATACAAAAGGGGGAGGGGAAATGGGAATTAACATGCGTAAAGTAAAAATTATTAATAATACAGGAGCTGTTAATGTCGGCGACTGTTATGATATCTCACCTTTAGCTGTGGCAAAAATATATGCTGGTGCTGGAGGATCGAGTGCGGCTGTGTTTTTAAATGGGAAACGACAGCCAGAAGCTGTGATTAGAACATCAGTGTTTCTTCCGCCATTAGCGACGAGTACACGTACATTAGGTGCATAAAGGAAAGGTAGAGTGTAAGTATGCCTGCACGTATTAAAGAATTTATTATCGTTAATAATACTGGGAATATATTTACAGGTGACAATTTGAGTGATACTTCATTTACTGCTACGAAATCGTATAGTGGTTCAACGGGTTGCACTTGGATTGATGTTGTTACAGTAATAGGGACGGAGACGAAGCTGTGTTTACAACCGGGAGATTCGGTGACGACAACCTATACACGAGGTACCCCTGCTGGTACTTTAACAGGAACAAATATGGGGCAAAGTGTAAATGCATCGGGTATAGCGCAAGCTGTCCCGAATACAGATAATATGGATTCAATTGCGGGACTCCCTTAAGGAATTAAGGGAGTTTTTATTATTTAAAATAAAAATAGTCTTTGAGATTGTTTTTGTAAATACATATTAAGAAGAAGAGGTTTGTTTAAAGTAAAAAAGATGGTGTGTAGGTGGTGAAAGTGTGAAAGAGCGCGATAGACAAAATTCATTAAACTCTAATTTCAGAATTTCACCGAATCTTATTGGACCTACCTTTCCTCCCGTTCCAACGGGATTTACTGGCATTGGGATTACTGGTCCAACCGGTCCACAAGGCCCGACCGGCCCACAAGGACCAAGGGGATTTCAAGGTCCGATGGGGGAGATGGGCCCGACAGGACCTCAAGGAGTGCAAGGGATTCAAGGACCAGCTGGACAAATGGGTGCAACAGGACCAGAAGGACAGCAGGGACCACAAGGATTAAGGGGACCACAGGGAGAAACTGGAGCGACAGGACCTCAAGGAGTGCAAGGGTTACAAGGTCCGATTGGTCCGACCGGAGCGACTGGGGCACAAGGTATACAGGGGATACAGGGATTACAGGGGCCGATTGGAGCTACCGGGCCAGAGGGACCTCAAGGAATTCAAGGAGTGCAAGGGGTACCGGGTGCAACAGGTTCACAAGGAATACAAGGAGCTCAAGGGATACAAGGCCCACAAGGACCGAGTGGAAATACGGGAGCAACAGGAGTGACTGGTCAGGGGATTAGTGGTCCGACTGGAATAACAGGTCCAACAGGGATAACCGGCCCATCTGGAGGACCTCCAGGTCCGACTGGAGCAACTGGTGCGACAGGGCCAGGAGGTGGACCGAGTGGAAGTACAGGTGCGACGGGAGCGACTGGAAATACTGGAGTAACTGGAAGTGCGGGAGTGACTGGAAATACAGGTTCGACTGGAAGTACAGGAGAAACAGGAGCACAGGGCCTGCAAGGAATCCAAGGGGTTCAAGGGCCAATTGGACCAACGGGTCCAGAAGGTCCGCAAGGTATTCAAGGTATTCCTGGTCCGACAGGAGTAACTGGTGAACAAGGAATCCAAGGGGTTCAGGGAATTCAAGGGATAACGGGGGCAACTGGAGATCAAGGTCCGCAAGGTATACAAGGGGCCATAGGACCTCAAGGTATAACAGGAGCAACAGGAGATCAAGGCCCACAAGGAATACAAGGGGTACCTGGTCCAACCGGAGACACAGGTTCACAAGGAGTCCAAGGAATTCAAGGGCCAATGGGTGATATAGGACCAACAGGCCCAGAAGGCCCAGAAGGACTTCAGGGTCCGCAAGGAATACAAGGAGTGCCAGGGCCAGCTGGAGCAACAGGTCCAGAGGGCCCACAAGGAATACAAGGAATTCAAGGACCAATAGGAGTAACAGGTCCAGAAGGTCCACAAGGAATTCAGGGAATACAAGGGATTCAAGGTATAACAGGAGCAACCGGAGCACAAGGAGCAACTGGAGTTCAAGGTGTTCAAGGGAATATAGGAGCAACAGGTCCAGAGGGCCCGCAAGGAGTGCAAGGTACTCAAGGTGATATAGGTCCAACAGGTCCAATGGGTCCACAGGGAGTTCAAGGTATCCAAGGAATTCAAGGACCGACGGGTGCGCAAGGAGTGCAAGGCCCACAAGGAATTCAAGGAATCCAAGGGCCGACAGGAGTAACTGGAGATACGGGTACAACAGGGGCGACAGGGGAAGGGACTACAGGGGCAACTGGAGTAACGGGTCCATCAGGTGTAACGGGTCCATCAGGAGGCCCAGCTGGACCGACTGGCCCAACAGGTCCATCAGGTCCGACGGGATTGACAGGTCCATCCGGTGGACCACCTGGTCCGACAGGAGCGACAGGTGTAACGGGAGGAGTAGGCGATACGGGAGCAACAGGGTCGACGGGTGTGACCGGAGCAACTGGAGTAACTGGTGCAACAGGAGCAACGGGGCTGCAGGGTCCACAAGGAATACAAGGAGTACAAGGAGACATAGGCCCAACCGGTCCGCAAGGTGTTCAAGGTCCACAAGGGATCCAAGGTATAACGGGAGCAACGGGAGATCAAGGGCCGCAAGGAATTCAAGGCCCGCAAGGAATCCAAGGTCCAACAGGTCCTCAAGGAATCCAAGGAGGTCAAGGCCCACAAGGGATACAAGGGGCAACAGGTGCAACCGGAGCACAAGGCCCACAGGGAATTCAAGGGATACAAGGAGTGCAAGGTCCGACTGGTCCACAAGGCCCAACCGGAATACAAGGTGTGCAAGGAGAAATAGGTCCAACAGGTCCGCAAGGTGTGCAAGGTTTACAAGGTCCACAAGGCCCAACCGGGGACACAGGTCCAACAGGCCCACAAGGCCCAACGGGAGCAACAGGAGCGACAGGTTCACAAGGAATTCAAGGTCCAACGGGAGCAACAGGAGCGACAGGTTCACAAGGAATCCAAGGTCCAACGGGAGCAACGGGAGCAACGGGAGCAACGGGAGCAACGGGAGCAACGGGAGCAACGGGAGCAACGGGAGCAACGGGAGCAACGGGAGCAACAGGAGCAACAGGAGCGACCGGGGTGACTGGAGTTAGTACAACTGCAACGTATTCCTTTGCAAATAATACTTCAGGAAGTGCTATTTCCGTGTTGTTAGGCGGTACGAATATACCATTACCGAACAATCAAAATATTGGACCGGGAATAACAGTTAGTGGTGGAAATACTGTGTTTACCGTTACAAATGCAGGTAATTATTATATAGCCTACACAATTAATATAACGGCAGCTTTACTTGTAAGTTCGCGTATAACTGTAAATGGAAGTCCGCTAGCAGGAACAATAAATTCACCGGCAGTGGCTACAGGTTCATTTAATGCGACAATTATTAGTAATTTAGCTGCGGGCTCTGCTATTAGTTTACAGTTATTTGGATTACTTGCAGTGGCTACATTATCTACGACAACGCCAGGAGCTACTCTAACTATTATTAGATTAAGTTAATAAGCAAAAAAACCTTGGAACTTTTATGTTTCAAGGTTTTTTATCCCTCTATTTGTGGGCTAATAATCAGTGGGGATGGACAAAACCCCCACTGATTAAAGTTTCACTTTATTCACCTTAGCAAAAACATCGCGGTTCAAAAATATATTATAATAGAATGAAGAGAGGTATAAATTTGGCAGAAAGGGAGAGTGGCGATGCAGGAGAAGGTTAAAGATTTTTTCGGACGCCCACTTCAAGATTTACGCATCTCTGTCATTGATCGTTGTAATTTACGGTGTACGTATTGTATGCCAGCGGAAGTGTTTGGTCCTGATTATGCTTTTTTGAAAGATGAGTTTTTACTGACATTTGATGAAATAGAGCGATTAGCAAAAGTATTTGTTAGCATCGGTGTACGGAAAATTAGACTTACTGGTGGCGAACCCTTGCTCCGTAAGGACTTAACAAAACTTATCGAACGTCTCGTGAAAATTGACGGTTTAGTAGATATAGGATTAACGACAAATGCGATTCATTTAACGAAGCAAGCGAAGGCGTTAAAAGAAGCTGGGTTACACCGAGTAAATGTTAGTTTGGATGCGATAGATGATAATGTGTTCCGCGCAATTAATGGCCGGAATATGAATACGAAGCCAGTGTTAAAAGGAATTATGGCAGCGAAAGAAGCAGGCCTTGAAGTGAAAGTAAATATGGTTGTGAAAAAAGGAATGAATGATCATCAAGTACTTCCGGTTGCTACGTATTTTAAAGAACAAGGAATCACGCTTAGATTTATTGAGTTTATGGATGTTGGCAGTACGAATGGATGGAATTTTGATCAAGTTATTACGAAACGAGAATTAATTGATATGATTCATGGGGTGTATCCAATTGAGCCAGCTGAAGCTCATTATTTTGGTGAGGTTGCGAAGCGGTATCGATACGTTGGAACGAATGTAGAGGTTGGTTTTATTACCTCCGTTTCTGAGTCATTTTGTTCTTCTTGTACGAGAGCAAGAATTTCGGCAGATGGAAAGTTTTATACTTGCTTGTTTGCGACAGAAGGAATGGATTTAAGGAAACTTCTCAGGGAAAACCTTTCGGATAATGAGTTATTAAAAGCTATACAATATGTATGGGAGAATAGAAAAGATCGATATTCAGATGAACGGACAGAAGAAAGTGCGAAAAATCGTCCGAAAATTGAAATGTCTTATATAGGAGGATAAGAAAGGGGGATGTCGTATGCAAGAGCGATATTCAAGACAAATGTTATTTTCTGGTGTTGGGGAAGAAGGGCAACGGAAAATAAGAGGGAAGCACGTGCTCGTCATCGGTGCTGGTGCGCTCGGAGCAGCGAATGCAGAAGCAATTGTTAGAGCAGGTGTTGGAAAAATTACAATTGCGGATCGTGATTATGTAGAATGGAGTAATTTACAAAGGCAACAATTATATACAGAAGAAGATGCGAAGCATTATAAGCCGAAAGCGATAGCGGCAGCAGAACATTTAAAGGCAATTAATTCCGAAGTAGAAATTGTACCGGTTGTGACTGATGTAACGGTGCAAGAAATGGAAGAGTTAATTAAAGGTGTAGATTTAATATTAGATGCGACAGACAATTTTGAAACGCGCCTTCTTATTAATGATATATCCCAGATGTATAACGTTCCATGGATATACGGAGGATGTGTTGGAAGTTACGGAGTAACTTATACAATCTTGCCAGGAAAAACGCCGTGTTTTCGATGTTTAATGGAACATCCGGCGAGCGGAGCGACATGTGATACGGCCGGTATTATACAGCCAGCAGTGCAATTAGTAGTTGCACATCAAATAACGGAAGCCTTGAAAATATTAGTAGAAGATTTTGAGGCACTTCGTGAAACGATGCTATCATTTGATCTTTGGAATAATCAACAGATGGCATTTAAAGTGAATAGGCAGAAAAAGGATACATGTTTATCCTGTGGAAAGTTACGTACATATCCGAGTTTAACATTTGAAGCACAAACGAAAACAGAAGTATTATGTGGGCGAAATACAGTTCAAATCCGTCCAGGTGTGCGTCAGGGTTTTAATTTAGAAGAAATTAAAAAGCGCTTACAAAAAAGTGTGGATGTAAAAGCAACGCCGTATTTATTATCATTTCCAGTGGAAGAATATCGTTTTGTTTTATTTACAGATGGCAGGGCGTTTATTCATGGTACGAATGATATGAATGTTGCGAAACGACTATATGCAAGATATATAGGTTGAACCTAAAGGGGAATCCTTTAGGTTCAAATGGAAAAGGTAGGATTAAGAATTTCTAATATAATCTCCATTTTTTCCGCCCGTTTTTTCAAGTAAGTACGTTTCGCCAATAATCATACCTTTATCAACGGCTTTACACATGTCATATACAGTAAGAGCGGTAGCGGAAGCAGCTGTTAAAGCTTCCATCTCAACGCCGGTACTACCTTCTGTTTTAACTTTTACTTCAATAAGTAGCCGATATTGTTCTTCTGACTGTTTCCAATCGAAAGAGACGTCAACACCTTTTAATAATAAAGGATGGCACATTGGGATAATATCAGAAGTACGTTTTGCAGCCATAATACCTGCGATTTGTGCGACGGCTAATACGTCACCTTTACCAATTTCGTTGCGTGAGATTTTATCAAAAATTTCTTTTGTAACGAGAATGCTAGAGCATGCTATTGCTGTTCGAACGGTTATTTTTTTGTCACTTATATCAACCATTTTAGCGCGCCCTTGGTCGTTGAAATGTGTGAATGAAGACATGGAATTCCTCCTTGAAGTAATTGCGATTTAATATATAAAGTGTAATCGAGATTAGATATTTTGCAAATATGAGGTGAGAAACAATGGTAGAAAAACGAATCCCGATTCAAGTTGCTGAGGCTGTAGAGCGGGTTATGAAATATGCTAAGCATGGTGAAGTAGAAGAAGTTTCTATTACAGAAAGTTATGGGAGGGTTCTTGGAGAGGATGTTGTCTCAGATCACGACGTTCCTCACTTTGATCGTTCTCCTTACGATGGTTTCGCAATTCGAGCAGAAGACACGAAGGAAGCGAGTCAAGAGCAGCCGATTGAATTTGAAGTAATAGGAGAGATCGGAGCAGGATCTGTTTTTACAGAAGAAGTAGGGGCTTTTCAGGCGGTTCGTATTATGACAGGAGCAGCTATTCCAGAAGATTGCAATGCAGTCGTAATGCTAGAACTGACGGAAGGATTCGAGAGGAACGAAAGTACATATATGAAGTTAAAACGTCCTTTCCAAAACGGTGACAATGTGTCATTTAAAGGAGAAGATATAAAACAAAATCAAGTCCTCGTTAAGAAAGGTGTTGTAATCAATCCAGGTGTTGCCGCATTATTAGCGACGTTTGGATATAGCACTGTGAAAGTTGTAAAACAGCCTGTTGTCGGTATTGTAACGACGGGCAGCGAATTACTAGAAGTGCATGAGGCGTTAGAGCCAGGAAAAATTAGAAATAGTAACTCTTACATGATTGCCGCTCAAATTATGAAAGCTGGCGGAAAAGTGCGTTACTATGGACAACTTGCTGATGAGTTAGATGCATGTTTTACAGCCGTTAAATCAGCGATGGGCGAGGTTGATATTTTAATTACAACGGGCGGTGTTTCAGTAGGAGATTACGACTACTTACCGGCTATTTATGCAAGGTTACAGGCGAATGTACTCTTTAATAAAATAGCGATGAGACCTGGAAGTGTAACGACAGTAGCTGAAGTTGATGGAAAGTTACTTTTCGGTTTATCAGGTAATCCGTCAGCTTGTTATGTAGGTTTCGAATTATTTGTACACCCAATTATGAAAACGTATTTACATGCGAAGGAGCCTCACGTATATAGAACTGATGCTATTTTACAAAAAGATTTTCCGAAACCAAATCCGTTTACTCGTTTTGTAAGAGCGAAAGCGAGTATTGTTAATGGGGCACTACAAGCGATGCCAGTCGGTTTAGATAAATCGAGTGCGGTCTCTTCACTTGCGGATGCAAATGCTTTTATCGTGCTGCCTGGAGGAACGAGAGGATTTGAAGCAGGAATGAAAGTGTCTGTATTATTGTTAGAATGCTCTGAGGGAAGTGATTGGCCGTGGGCAAAGCCTCTTCAATCTTACAAATAGTAGGGTATCAAAATAGCGGGAAAACAACACTTGTAGAGAAGATGGTACATGCATTAGCTGAAAGAGAAATGAAGGTTGCTACAATTAAACATCATGGTCACGGGGGCTTTCCTGAAGTAGCGCAAAAAGATAGTGAAAGACACCGAAAAGCTGGTGCTGTAGTAAGTAGTGTAGAAGGTGCTGGATTACTATCTTTGTCCTCTTTGCGAGATGAATGGTCCTTGCAAGAAATTATCCGCTTGTACGAATTTTTTGAAGTAGATACGATTTTAATAGAGGGCTATAAAGCTGAGAACTATCCGAAAGTAGTGTTACTTCGTTCTGCGGAAGACGCTGAACTTTTACATAAAGTAGAAAATATAGCGGCAGTTATTACGTGGTATGATGCTTCGTCAAATGTACGAGAAGAATATAAAGTATTTCATATAACAGAAGAAAAATTGTATATAGACTGGTTTTTACAAACGGCTAGGGGTGCAAAATGATAAATACGTATTATGAAGTAATTGATACAGAAATCTCGATTGAAGAGGTGACAAAGAAAGTAGTTCGCCGTGAATGTGGTGCTGTTACAACATTTATCGGGACAGTTAGGGAGTTTACGAAAGGGCGTCGTACACTATACTTAGAGTATGTAGCTTATAAGACGATGGCAGAAAAGATGCTACAGAAAATTGGGTCAGAAGTGAAGGAGAAGTGGCCCGGTACACATGTTGCGATTACGCATCGCATCGGCACGCTGCAAATTTCTGATATAGCGGTTGTTGTTGCTGTATCAACGCCTCATCGCAAAGAGGCTTATGAAGCGAATGAATATATTATGGAGCGTATTAAGCAAATTGTTCCAATTTGGAAAAAGGAGTTTTGGGAAGATGGTGACTCATGGATTGGTGACCAATTAGAAAAAACACCATATCCAGCAGGAGAGCCTGGGAAGGAGTTATAAATATGATTCGAGTATTGTTATTTGCGAACTTGCAAGAAGAAGCAGGAACGAGTGAATTACAAATAGAGAAAGAAGATATTACTGTTGCAGAGTTAAAAGATATTGTTGCGAAAGAATATAATGTACCAGTTTCAGCGCCAATTATGGTTGCGATTAATGAAGAGTACGCAAATGAAGATGACACGATACACACTGGTGATGTAGTTGCACTAATACCACCAGTGAGTGGTGGTTAATATTGGATTTATGCTATGAAAAACGACTTTCCTAAATAGGGAAAGTCGTTTTTTTATGGCATTTTGGAGAACACTATCTTATAGGAAAAGGAGGAAGTTATGAAAAAGATATGTGTAATGATTGCAATGATATGTTCTGTTTTTTTCTTTTCTCCAAGCAATTCTTTGGCAAAGGAATCGACGGAACAGCTTTTAGAAAGTGCGTTACTGAATCGATATTACTCGGTTATAAGGCAAGTGACAGAAGATCAATATGAATGTGACTCAGTTACAAATATAAAGCGTCTAGGCAAGAAAGATGAGTTTGTTCCTAGGTTTGAAGTTACGATACAATTTCTTACATTTCAAGGGGCACATAATCCACCGAATGATAAAGTTACACTTACTTTGGAAGACAATTTAGATCACATAAAGATAAAGAAAGTGGAGCGAGAAAAGAATGTTTCTGGTGCTATTGTAGAAAAGATTTGTGCACGAAAAAACGAAAAAATAAAAGCTCACTCTAATGATTTAGAGCGATAACCTATGACATTTTGTAGAGAAAGGTAATGAGCGATGGATATACTTTTAGCGATTTTACCAGCTATATTTTGGGGGAGTATTGTGCTATTTAACGTGAAACTGGGTGGGGGACCGTATAGTCAAACGCTCGGTACAACGTTCGGTGCACTTATCTTCTCAATTGTCGTTTATATTTTTATGAAGCCGGTATTAACTCCGACCGTTATTGGAGTTGGAATTGTATCTGGCTTATTTTGGGCACTTGGTCAAGCGAATCAATTAAAAAGTATTGATTTAATGGGTGTTTCTAGAACGATGCCGATTTCAACAGGGCTTCAATTAGTCGCAACAACATTATTTGGGGTTATCGTGTTTCATGAATGGTCAACGACGATATCGGTCGTTCTTGGAGTTTTGGCGCTCGTTTGTATTATTATCGGGGTTATTTTAACATCGCTTCAAAGTAAAGAAGAGAAGAATGCAGAGCAAGCAGGAAATTTTAAAAAAGGAATTATTATTTTATTAATTTCAACAGTCGGTTATTTAGTTTACGTAGTAGTTATCCGGTTATTTAACGTGAACGGTTGGTCGGCTTTATTACCACAAGCGGTCGGTATGGTATTAGGCGGGATTTTACTCACATTTAAACATCATCCATTCAATAAATATGCGATTCGAAATATTCTTCCAGGATTGATTTGGGCAGCTGGGAATATGTTTTTATTCATTTCACAGCCAAGAGTTGGGGTCGCAACAAGCTTTTCCCTTTCACAAATGGGAATTATTATTTCGACGCTTGGCGGGATTTTTATATTAGGTGAAAGGAAAACGAAGCGTCAATTAATTGGGATTGTTATTGGTATCGTTTTTATCATTGCAGCTGGAATTATGCTGGGGATTGCGAAAGGTTAAGGAGGTATTAAAATGTATAGCGATTTAGAAGGGAAAGTCGTCGTTATTACAGGATCAGCAACTGGTCTTGGAAGAGCCATGGGAGTAAGATTTGCTAAAGAGAAGGCGAAAGTTGTTATTAACTATCGCTCAAGAGAGTCAGAAGCGAACGATGTATTAGAAGAAATAAAAAAGGTAGGTGGAGAAGCGATTGCTGTAAAAGGTGATGTGACGGTTGAGGCAGATGTTGTGAATCTCATTCAATCTGCTGTGAAAGAGTTTGGTACGCTCGACGTTATGATTAATAATGCAGGGATAGAAAACGCGGTACCGTCGCATGAAATGCCGTTAGAGGATTGGAATAAAGTAATTCATACAAATTTAACAGGTGCTTTTTTAGGAAGTCGTGAAGCGATTAAATATTTTGTGGAACACGATATTAAAGGTTCGGTTATTAATATGTCTAGTGTTCATGAGAAAATCCCGTGGCCATTATTTGTGCATTATGCGGCTAGTAAGGGAGGGATTAAGCTTATGACAGAAACGTTAGCGTTAGAATATGCACCAAAAGGTATTCGGGTAAATAATATTGGTCCTGGTGCAATTAATACGCCAATTAATGCTGAAAAATTTGCTGACCCGAAAAAACGTGACGACGTAGAAAGTATGATTCCAATGGGGTACATTGGAAAACCTGAAGAAATCGCAGCAGTAGCAACGTGGCTTGCTTCAGCAGAGGCAAGTTACGTAACTGGAATTACGTTATTTGCAGATGGTGGAATGACTTTATATCCATCGTTTCAAGCGGGGCGTGGGTAATATGAAAGGCCAAAGAGATTTAACTCTTTGGCCTTTTTTACGCAAAAAAAAAATAGCGGTCGGCTATTTTTAAAATTAATGATTGATTGTATCTTGAAGAAATTCTGTTGCTTGATGTTCTGAAACATTCTGTACGAGCGCAACTTCACTAATAACCATTTTACGCGCATTATCTAGCATTTGTTTTTCGCTCGCATTTAATGCTCTTTCTTTATTGCGACGAAGTAAATCACGAACAACTTCTGCACTATCTTGAAGATTGCCGTTCTTCATTTTTTCCATATTCATTGTATATCTTTGTTTCCAAGAGAGTGAGGGGTCTGATTCCCCATGATGAAATTCAAGAAGTATACCATCTAACGTACCTTTATCGACGATATAACGTATACCTGATTTTTGTAATTGATTCATCGGAAGCATTACTTGCATATCTTTACTAATGATGCGTATAACACAATATTGACGCGTAGTGCCTAATATTTCTTTCTCTTCAATTGCTTCGATGATTCCTGCACCGTGCATTGGATAAACGATTTTATCACCAATTTGAAACAAATCATCCACCTCCGTATGTGGTAACTACTTTTAATGATAACATACTAGGATAAAAATGTCAAATTTTATATAATATCACATCTGATATGCTGTAGTCAATATATAAAAGTCGTTTTTTTGTTTGTTTTTTTGCTCTTATAAGTTGAATAAATAGGGGGAATTTTTTTAGAAAAATAGTACAGGCGCAGAAAGAGGGCATATCCACTTATTTTTAAGCATAAAATATAAAATCGCTAATACAATATACCTAAATCCGTTCTTTGCAAGGGAGGGAGAGAAGGTGGGGCGCACAATTAGAATTGATATTACAAATAAAGTTGTAGCTAAATTTAGGCAAGATTATTTGGAATTATATACGAGTAAGTTTATGATAGGTAAGTTTTATGTCTATACTGAAGATAAACAATATGTGTTAGAAGACGGATATATATATGAAGATGGAAAGTTTTATCGCATCATAGATACGCACCGTGGCAATAAACAAGCGGCGGAGGGCTGCGATCTAGGATGGTGTTAACATGATTCGTGTGAAAGTGTTTGATGAAAGTCATGAAAAAGACTTAGAAGACGCTGTAAATGTATTTTTGAAAAAAATTGATGATGGAAATTTTGTAGATATAAAGTATCAAGTTGGTGTTTCAATTAACGATGATGAAAATCAAATTTATTGTTTTTCAGCGATGATTGTTTATAAAGCATAAAAAAGAGCTGGGGAGCCAGCTCTTTTTTATGCTTTATGTTGGGACAACGTGTGTCGGTAAAATATTCATAATAGATTGTGTTGCGCCTGTTTTCTTTTCCGTTAAAAGAACTTTTCCTGTTTCATGCTCCTGAGCATCAGTGCACATACCGAGGTGATAACGATCACCTAAAAATGGATCAATATAAAAACCGTTTTTGAAAACTTTATCATTCGGGTGTTTTTCATGGTGAATTTCAGAACAGTTAATGCAATAGAACATAGCTTTCATCTCCTTTTTATTTTGTTTAAAAAAGTGGGGAGGTAGTCATTTCGCTCCTAAGGAAATGTTGAGGAGAAGAGAAATAACTACCTACCCAAATGGCGGGCATACTCCTTCTGATTTTTACATATCTCGCGCATTGTCCCCGAGGGAAGGAGGAGAGACGAAGTACAGATGAGATAAGTTAGGCGCTTCTCTCAATAGGAGTGATAGAGTTTCGTATTGAGGGAATTTTCTATTTTTCATTGCCTTTGTGAGTATATTATGAAGGAATGGTGAGAGGGTGTTTGTCCTGTTGAAAAAATGTTGAGAATTTCTCAACAGTGAAAAAGAGTCTTTCTTGACATGAAACCAAAAGGTGTTATATTGTTAATACGAAACTAAAAGGTGTTATATTTTAATGCCGAATAAAGGAGATATAAAATGGAACAACAAAATACATTAAATGATATTAAACAAACAATCGTTTTTAACGCGCCTATTCAAAAAGTATGGAATGTAGTATCGACTGCAGAAGGAATTGCGTCATGGTTTATGCCAAATGATTTCGAATTGGCGGTAGGACATGAGTTTCATGTGCAATCACCTTTCGGACCATCACCATGTAAAGTGTTAGAGATTGATGAGCCGAATTATTTATCTTTCTCATGGGACACAGATGGCTGGGTTGTTTCATTTAATTTGAAAGACCTAGGAGATAATAAAACAGAATTTACGTTAATTCACGGCGGCTGGAAACATCCTGATGAAATCCTTCCGAAAGCGAATGCGAAGAGCTCTATTATTCGCGATAGAATGAATGGTGGCTGGGTAGCGATTGTAAATGAAAAACTGAAAAAGGTTGTCGAAGGTTAAATGTCCTCATCAGCAGCGAAATATGATGTGTTTCAAGCAATTGCTGATCCAACCCGCCGAGAAGTGTTACGGTTATTAAGTGATAAAGAGTTACCAATTTCAAAAATAACGGATCATTTTCCGATGAGCCGTACTGCAGTTGTAAAGCACCTTCATATTCTTTCAGAAGCGAATTTAGTGAGTGGAAGAAAGAGCGGAAGAGAGAAGATATATCGTTTGCATCCAGAACCATTAGAGGAATTACAGCAGTGGCTCTCGTACTATGAACGATTTTGGGATAATAAATTGTCCGTGCTTAAACATATTGTGGAGAATGAAGAGTAGATTTTATGCAAAAAGGATGACCAAAATGGTCATCCTTTTTTTATTGTTCACTTGTTTGTTTAGCTGGCTTTAATAGGATCCAAGCGATAATTAATGTGAATACCGCTAATACGAAAGTGCTCATATAAATGACGTGTACACTTGATGCTAATGCGGATTGTGACTCGGTTGCTACGTTTGCTGTAGCCCCTCCATGTCCGCCAGAAGAAACAAGATCAAGGTTTTTAATGCCACGTGCATGAATCATCGTATTGAAGATCGTTCCGAAGATTGCAGCTCCTAGTGTTTGACTAAATGTATTAATAAATGTATTTAAACCAACTGCCGTTCCGCGCGTATTCGCCGGTACAGCTGCTTGAATTGTTACCATGTAAATTGGTGTAACAAGCCCCATTCCTAAGCCGAATAATCCGACTGCAACATAAATAAGGAATGATGGTGAATCTGTTGATAATGTAAATAATAAGAAAGTAGCAACTGATAAAATGCTAGCTCCAAGTAAAATAATTTGTTTCGTTTGTAACTTGCCAACTAAGTTACCGGAGAAGATAGCACCGAATGTCCACATAACAGGAATCGGCATTAAAATGAGTCCAGCCTCTGTCGCATTTTTTCCTAAAACACCTTGGCTCCAAATTGGAAGATACACTGTAATACTAATAATCATTGCGCCAGCAATAAGTGTTAGTATGTTTATTGTAGATAATGTACGGTTAGAGAAAAGTGCTAGCGGAATTAATGGCTCCGGAGACTTTTTCTCGATGTATAAGAAAATAATGAATGAAACAGCGGCAAAGATTAATAGGCCGATAATTGAAATGTCTCCCCAGTTTTGCTTACTGCTACCTGTTAATAATGCGTATAGTAAAGCAATTGTACTTAATGAGAAAACTGTCGCACCAAGATAGTCGATATGTTGCTTAGCGGCGGACTTAACAGATTCCTTATAAGAAGTGGCAAACATTAAGCAAGCGATAATTCCAAAAGGAACGTTTAAGAAGAAAATATAGCGCCAAGAAAGAGAATCAACTAAAAATCCACCTACTAACGGCCCAATAACACCAGATACACCCCAAACGGCACTCATCCAGCCTTGTGCTTTCGCGCGGTCTTTAGCTTCGCTATATAGATCTCCAATAATCGTCATTGTGATCGGCATAACGGCACCAGCCCCTATACCTTGAAGAGCACGAAAGAAGATTAATTGTTCCATTGATGTAACGACTCCGCAAAGTGCAGAACCGATTAAGAAGATTGTTGCTCCGATGAGCAGAACTTTTTTACGGCCGAATAAATCAGCTAGCTTTCCGTATATTGGAGTCGAAACAGCTGTTGCAAGCATATAGATTGCATATACCCAACTAACAAGTTCGACACCTGACAAATCACTCGTTATACGAGGGATCGCTGTACTAACAATCGTTCCTTCTACCGCAGAAAGAAACGTCATTAGCATTAAAGACATCATGACTTTTTTTCTCATTTGTTTTCCCCTTACCCTTTTTCGAATATTCAACAATATAAAATATAAAGGTACTAAGGTATATAAAGCAACAAAAAAGAAATGGGAAGTTAGGAGGAAGGGATATTTTTGAAGAAACGGTCGATATATTTAAAGTATCGCCAATATAATTTCGTGTACTGCTTTGCTATTTCAACATACTAAAAAAAGAAACAGGAGTCCCTGTTTCTTTTTTAGTATTGCATTTTCGCATTTTGTCCTGCTGTTGTTCCGGCAATTCGGCCAGTAACAAGGGCAGATGTAATGTTATAGCCGCCAGTATAACCGTGAATATCAAGAACTTCTCCGCAGAAGTATAAACCATTCGTGAATTTCGAAGCCATTTCTTTCGGGTTAATTTCTTTAACGGATACCCCTCCGCCAGTAACGAATGCTTTTTCAATTGACTGCGTACCATTTACATGGACGGTAAATTCTTTAAAGTCTTTCACAAGTGCGCGAATCTTCTCATGAGAAACTTGTCCAGCTTGTTCGCTACCGTCAATTTCATTTTTTTCTAATAAGAATAGGAAGTAACGTTCAGGAACATAGCCTTTTAAAACGTTTTTAATTCCTTTTTTCGGATCTTCTTTCATTTGTTTCAGCATGCGCTGGAACAGTTGCTCACTATTTTCTTCTGGCAATGCATCGATACTCATGTGCACTGTGTTCGTTTTAAACTTTTTCATCGCTTTCACAACGAATTGGCTACAGCGAAGAGCAGCAGGACCAGATAGGCCGAAGTGAGTGAAAAGCATGTCCATTTTATGAGAAATGATAACTTTTCCTTTCGGGTTTAATACACTTAAGTTTACATCTCGTAAAGCAAGACCTTGTAATGTGCGGTCACGAATAAACGGTTCGTTTGAAAGAATTGGTACTTCTGTTGGGAAAAGTTCTGTAATTGTATGCCCAGCTTTTTCAGCCCAAGCGTATCCGTCTCCAGTAGAACCAGTTTGAGGAACAGATTTTCCGCCAACAGCGATAACGACGTGATTCGTTTCTAACACTTCACCTGTTTGCAGAATAACAGCCTTCGTTTGACCGTTTTCATACTCAATCGTTTCGACAGGCGTATTCGTACGTATTTTCACACCTAAGTCTTTTAATCGTGTTAACAGTGCATCTACAACAGATTGCGCTTTATTTGATACTGGGAACATGCGGCCATGATCCTCTTCTTTCAGTTGTACACCGAGATTTTCGAAGAATGTAATAATATCTTCATTACTGAAAATAGAAAAAGCACTGTATAAGAAGCGACCATTTCCAGGTATATGTTTAACGATTTCATCAAGTGGTAGACGGTTCGTTACGTTACAACGACCACCACCAGAAATCGCAAGTTTACGTCCTAGTTTATTTCCTTTATCAAGAAGTAAGACGCTTGCGCCTTCTTCAGCAGCACCGATTGCAGCCATTAGCCCTGAAGGACCGCCGCCGATGACAATAACATCATAATGCATAATATATCGACCTCATTTTCTACATTTCCTGCCTAAAAGAATAGCATGTTTTCCCTTAAAAGAAAAATAGAGTGAAGTACTGCTTAAGAGGAGAATTGTGGTACAATACAAAAGTTAGAGTTCAGCATTATCCTGCTATTTATGGGCAATAAGACTACTATCTTAAGATTTATGAGAAGTAAAGAGGGAGTTAAAAAGGTCCGTAAATGCTCGAATGATTAGTAGGAGGGGAGTCTCCCACTAATTATAGTTTCACTTTATGTAGATGTAGGAGGATTTTCGTATGTCCGATTCAAAATTTCTGCGCGGAACGCTTATTGTGACGTTAGGGACATTTTTAGTAAAGTTCTTAGGCATGATTTACGTTTTTCCGTTTCATGCATTAGTAGGCACAGAAGGCGGAACGCTCTATACATATGGATACATTCCATATACGATATTTTTAAGTATCGCAACGGCAGGAGTGCCGCTTGCTGTTTCTAAGTTTGTTTCCAAATATAATGCACTTGGAGATTATAAAACGAGCCGGAGAATGTTCCGCTCGGGAATGGTTATGATGATAGTAACAGGAGTTCTTTCCTTCTTAGTACTGTACATGACCGCACCATTATTTGCAGAAGCAATGCTTGGTAAACAAAGTTTACAAAATAAGGTAGAAGAAGTTACGACGATTATTCGCCTCGTAAGTTTTGCGCTTATTGTTGTGCCGGCAGCAAGTTTGATTCGTGGTTATTTCCAAGGCCACCAATCGATGGGACCGACTACGGTTTCACAAATTATTGAGCAAATTATTCGTATCGTCTTTTTATTAGCGGGTAGTTTCATCGTTATTAAAGTACTTGGCGGTACAGTAGCAACGGCAGTTGGGGTTGCGACATTCGCTGCGTTCGTTTCAGCAGTTGGAGCACTTGGCGTATTAATTTGGTACTGGTTAAAACGTAAAAAATATTTGGATCAATATTTAATTGAGCAAACTGTACCAGAATCGACGGTAAGTACCGCTCAATTGTTTAAAGAGTTGTTTGCATATGCAATCCCTTACGTTGTAATTGGATTAACAATTCCTTTATATCAACAAATTGATACATTGACATTTAACTCTATTATGCAGGCGATTGGTCAAGGAGATATCGCAGAGCGAGCACTCGGTATTTTCACGATGTGGACGCATAAATTAATTATGATTCCAGTATCACTTGCAACAGCGTTTAGTTTAACGCTCGTGCCAGCGATTACAAAGTCGTTTACTGAAAAGCAATACCGTTATTTGAAATTACAAATTACACAAACATTCCAGGCGAATATGTTTTTAACATTGCCAGCAGTTGTAGGTATTTCTACACTTGCATATCCGATTTACACTGCTTTCTACGATTCAGACCCACTAGGTGGACAAGTATTAATGTGGTATGCGCCAGTTGCATTGTTATTCGCTTTATTCACAGTAACAGCAGCAATTCTGCAAGGGATTAACCAGCAGAAACATGCGATTGTTGCGCTTGTGATGGGTGTTATTTTGAAATTTGCATGTAACGTAATCTTTATTCGTTATTTCGGTACAGTTGGGGCGATTTTGGCTACTGCAGTCGGCTTCTTAGCTTCCGTATGGTATACGAATAGACAAATTAAAAAACACGCACACTATTCATTTGGTGTTGTATATAAGAGAACATTCCAAATTGCAGTCTTAACACTTGTAATGGTTATTGCTGTAAAACTATCACAATGGCTTCTATCCTTCATGATTTCGCCTGATGGCCGTATTGGTGCTCTTATTACAGTTGCGATTTGTGCAGGTATTGGTGGTCTTGTTTACGGATTGTTAGCGATTCGCACAGGAGTACTAGAAAGAGTATTTGGCGGAGAAGCTTTAGAGAAAATCCAGCGTAAACTTGGTAGTAGATTCAAAATAAAGTTGAAATCAAAAGGGGCGTAAATACGTCCCCTTTTCTATGATAAATAAAGAAGGTGAAGAACATGAGATTAGATAAATTATTAGCGAATATGGGACACGGAAGTAGAAAAGAAGTAAAGAAATTACTGAAAGACGGCGTTGTGAAGATTGATGGAACGCCAGTGAAAGATGCGAAGTTTCATGTGAATGTAGAAGAGCAAGAGGTTATGATTCACGGTGAAGTTGTGGAATATAAAGAGTTTGTTTATTTAATGATGCATAAACCACAAGGTGTTATTTCAGCGACAGAAGATGATAACCACGAAACAGTAATAGATTTATTAGAATTAGAAGATGCGATTTTCGATCCATTCCCTGTTGGAAGGCTCGATATTGATACAGAAGGTTTCTTATTAATCACAAATGATGGGAAGTTAACGCATCAACTATTATCTCCGAAAAAGCATGTGCCGAAAAAATATTATGCACACATTTCAGGTGTTGTAACGGAAGAGGATGTAATAGAATTCGCTAAAGGTGTTATTTTAGAAGATGGCTATGAAACGAAGCCAGGCGAACTTACAATTTTAAAAAGTGATGATATTTCTGAGATTGAACTCGTTATTACAGAAGGAAAATTCCATCAAGTGAAGCGTATGTTTGAAGCGGTAGGGAAAAAAGTAGTTTATTTAAAGAGAACAGAGATGGGACCTTTAATGTTAGATGAAGAGTTAGAACTTGGGCAATATCGTGAATTAACAGATGAAGAAGTAGAAATGTTAAAGACGTATCAAGTAGATAACGAAAAGTAACGCCAATTTCAGAGCATAGAAAAGACCCCTTTCTAATGAGTTAGAAAGGGGTATGTATTTATTTACATACAATTATTTTTTATTATGAGGTCATTCTCACTTTCTTTCCTGTCGTTGTCCACTTGCCGCGGCAAGGGCTATACACGAGTTCATTAAACTGCAACACATTTAGATCACGTTGTATTGTTCGCGGTGTGATCCCGAACTCATCTACAAGGTCTTTCGTTGTTACCGTACCGTTTTCATTGATGTACATATAAATCGATTTAATGCGTGTTAGCATACGAGTAGTTGTAGGTTTCAAGAGAAAACCGCTCCTCTACTAGTTTTTTTGACCCCATTCAGGAAAGAAGGTCGTTACTACCATTGTACTCTACATGATAAAATTCATGCTTTAATCTACTTAAATTTTACAAAAGTTTAACAAATATTCATATAGAAAAATATTGGTAGTTGACATTATATATTTGGTCAGTCAACTAACTCATAAATTTCTACGTAAAACGCCAAATTCCTGCAAATTTTTTTGAGAAAATAAAAGAAAAACTAATAAGAAATATCTGAAATATTACAATTGTTCGTCATTAGATTTTCATGTATGGCATAAGAGATTTTCGTTTGCTATGATGAAAGAGACAATATAGTGAAGGATGGATGCGTGATGTCAACGATTAATTGGACAGAAGAAGTTACAAAACGAAAAGATGATTTAATTCGTGATACACAAAAATTTTTACAAATTAAAAGTGTATGGGAAGAAGAATCTGCGAAAGAGGGCGCACCATTCGGTGAAGGTGTAGAAGAAGCTTTATCTTTCATGTTACATAAAGGAGAAGCAGAAGGTTTCACTTCTAAAAATTTAGAAGGATATGCAGGTCATCTTGAAATGGGACAAGGAGAAGAGTTAGTAGGTATTCTTTGTCACGTTGATGTTGTACCAGAAGGAGACGGCTGGACAACTCCTGCGTATAGTGCGGATATTCGCGATGGAAAGATTTTTGCACGTGGTGCAATTGATGATAAAGGGCCGACGATGGCAGCTTATTATGCGATGAAAATCGTTAAAGAATTGGGCTTACCTCTTTCAAAACGTGTTCGTATGATTTTAGGAACAGATGAGGAAAGTAATTGGAAGTGTGTAGATCATTATTTTAAAAATGAAGAAATGCCAACAATCGGTTTTGCGCCGGATGCAGATTTTCCGATTATTAATGCGGAAAAAGGAATTTCTGACATACAAGTTGTGCAAAGTGGTGGTGAAGAGAAAGAAGGCACATTTAAGCTTATTTCATTTGAGTCAGGTCGTCGTTTAAATATGGTTCCTGATTTTGCAGAAGCAGTTATTACAGGAGAAGATGTAAATACACTTACAGTAGCATATGAAGAGTATTTACAAACTGCTAAAAAAATAGGTAAAGCAATTGTAGAAGGAAAGACGGTGACGTTGCAAATCAAAGGGATTTCAGCTCACGGATCTACTCCGGAAAAGGGAGAAAATGCAGGTTTATTATTGGTAAACTTCTTAACGAAAGTTTCTCTTGATGGAAAAGGGGCTTCATTTGCCTCGTTTGTAACAGAAACATTTACAGGTGATATTATTGGAGAAAAAGCTGGTATTTCTTATAAAGACGATATTAGCGGGCCGTTAACAGTGAATGTTGGTCGCTTGTCTTACTCGCAAGAAAACGGTGGTAATTTAGGATTAAATGTACGCTATCCAGTTACAACTAACTTTGAAGAAACGATTGCAAAGTTAAAAGAATATGTTGGTACTCATGGATTTGAAGTAGCGGATTATTCTAACTCTCGCCCGCATCACGTTGACAAAGATCATACGTTAATTCGTACTTTGCAACGTGTATATGAAGAACAAACTGGTGAAAAAGCTGAATTGTTAGCAATTGGCGGTGGTACTTATGCTCGTTCATTGAAAGCTGGCGTTGCATTTGGCCCGTTATTCCCAGGAAAAGAAGAACTTGCGCATCAAAAAGATGAGTACATTGAAATTGAAGATTTATTAAAAGCGACAGCGATTTACGCTCAAGCAATTCATGAATTAGCGAAATAAAAGATATTTAAATAATGACCGCTCTCTACTTTAGAGGGCGGATTCTTTTTAGCTGAATGAGATAAGGAAGAAAAGCAACAATAACATAAAGGAGACGATGTAGATGGTGCCGCATTATTTTGTCGCAGTAACTTTACCACGTCATATAAAAGAAATTCTTTCTAATTATAAAGAGGAAATGAAGGATGAATTACCATTTCGCTCGTGGGTACATGAAGAAGACTATCATATTACCCTTTCATTTTTAGGAAGTGCGGCGCAGGAACAGTTAGAAGGAATAAAGAATGGATTACAAACACTTACAGAAAAAACGGAATTATCGTTCACGTTACAAGGACTTTCTACATTCGGACAGGTGGACCAGCCGCGTATATTTTGGGCGGGGATAAGTGATAATCAAGATTTGTTTAGTTTACAAAAGCAAGTGCATACAATTTGTGAAGAAAATGGTTTCTCTCTAGATACACGTCCTTATCATCCACATATTACTGTTGCGCGTAAATGGGTAGGAGAAAAAGTGTTTGATCTGACAAATGTAAAAGAGTTACCTGTAACATCATTTCAAGCAGATACGATTACTTTGTATGAATCTCACGTTAAGGAAACGCCGAAGTATAAATCGATTACTGAAATAAAACTACAAAAATAGAATGTATGAAAACGTTTTTTATACAGGTGAATATACTATAGGGAATAATGTGTTACTGTATAGAGCTTCGCTGATAAGAAAAGCCTTATCACTTGCAGCTCGTTTCATTTTAACTTTAAGAATGATGGTGATTTTTTATGTTGAAAGTAAAACGTCCATTTGATGCCTATTTAGATGAAATGAATAAAATTACAATTTTGCTCCCGCATGCGTATGGAACAAGCCGGACATTTCGTTTACAAGAAGGAAGCAATGTGAAAGAGTTACCGATTGTTCATACTATTGCTCTTCCAGATGCAACGAAGTATGAATGCTTTATAGAAGAGCCGATAGATGTGGGGAAGTATTATACAGTACGGGATGAACGGAATGAAGAAACAGATTTACAAATAGGCGCTGTGATTCGAACAGTAGTTTTCGATGAAAAATATTATTACGAAGGTACCGACTTAGGTGCTGTGTATAAAAAAGAAGAAACAATATTTAAAGTATGGGCTCCGACTGCAAGGCTTGCAAAAGTACGGATTTATAAAAGTGATAAAGAATATATTGATTATGAAATGTACAGAGAAGAAAACGGAGTGTGGATTCATACATTACAAGGTGATCATGATGGAGCACGATATACATTCCTTGTTTGTATTAATTTAATATGGAACGAAGCGGTTGACCCTTATGCAAAGTCTGCGACGATAAATGGAAAATACGGCGTCGTTATCGATTTGGAAAAAACGAATGTGACAAAACGATTAGAATTATCACCATTACAGTCAATGACAGATGCCATATTGTATGAACTGCATATTCGTGACGCTACTATTCACCCAAACAGTGGGGTGAATAAGAAAGGAACATATAAAGGGCTAATGGAAGAGGAGACAGTAGGGCGAAATGGGACATTAACAGGATTGTCTCATATAAAAGATTTAGGCGTTACACATGTTGAACTATTACCTTTACATTGTTTTGGTGGTATAGATGAAGTGAATCCTGCTTCCGCATATAATTGGGGCTATAATCCGTTATATTACAATATACCAACAGGATTTTATGTTACAAACCTTTCTGATCCATATAACAGGATAGTAGAGTGTAAACAACTAATTGAAACATTTCATGATCACGGCATTCGAGTGATTATAGATGTTGTATATAATCATGTTTATGAAAGAGAATTATCATCATTTGAGAAGCTTGTCCCGGGATATTATTTTCGTCATGGGGAAGACGGTATGCCTTCTAATGGGACGGGAGTTGGAAATGATATAGCATCTGAACGGAAAATGATGAGGAAATTTATTATAGAATCTGTTTTATATTGGCTTACTGAATACAATGTTGATGGATTCCGATTTGATTTAATGGGAATTTTAGATGTTGAAACGATGAATGAATTAGAAAAAGAAGTACGAAAAATAAAGCAGGATGCGCTGTTATTAGGTGAAGGATGGGATTTGCAAACACCGCTTCCTCTTGAAGAGAAAGCGACGTTAAATAATGCGAATAAAATGCCATGTATCGCACAGTTTAATGATCAATTTCGTGATGGAATAAAAGGAAGTACTTTTAATATAAATAAACGTGGCTTTGCATTTGGTGGGCATGTAGACTGTAATCATTTGCAGTATATAGTAGCTGGTAGCCTTTTAAGTATGAAAGAAACAGGATTGTTCCTAGAGCCAGTACAAAGTATCAACTATGTAGAATGTCATGACAATATGACGATGTGGGATAAACTAGTGCAAAGTAATCCAGAATCAGAAGAAATTTTGAAAAGGCGCCATCGTTTAGCAACTGCAATGGTTATTCTTTCACAAGGGATTCCTTTCTTACATGCGGGGCAAGAGTTTTATCGTACGAAGCAAGGGAATGAAAATAGTTATAATGCAAATGATGAAATTAATCAATTAGATTGGGATCAAAAAGAGAAAGAGATGGAGACCGTTAACTATATAAAAGGGTTAATTGCGATTCGCAAAGGGCACGGGGCATTCCGATTACAAAATGTAGACCTTATAAAAAAGCATATGACTTTTTTGCAAACGTCTACAGAAGTACTGGCATACCACCTAGAGCATGTAGAATTATTTGGACCGTGGAAAGAGATTGTAGTTTTATTTAATAGCGGTTTGGAAGCTAAAACGGTGCAGCTTCCAAAAGAAGAAACGTGGCATGTGTTAGTAAACGAAAAGCAAGCGAAAATAGAGCCAATTTCTTCATTTAGAGGAAAGGAACTTCAATTGGCTCCAATTAGCACGTATATATTGACGATAATGTGACAAATCGCTACTTGACGATGAGAATGTAATAAATGTAGAATTGACAAAGGTGACGATTTTCATAAGTTGTCATTCTATGATTGATTTTGTAAAATAAACTAGAAGAACAGGTGATTTATCCTGTTTTCGGCTTATGCCAAGTTTTTTCATTCAAATACAGTAAAATATATGAATCCACAACATGTGTAGAAATGTTGCGGTTTTTCTTTTCATAACTATAAAAGATAAGGATTTGTTAACGGGTAATGAATATGGAATGGTTGGAACAATTATTAGGAAAAGAGTGGAGTCTTATACCGGCTGGTGGAGTAACGGGCGATGCATATATTGCGCAAAACGGACAACAAAAGTTATTTTTAAAGCGGAATACATCGCCCTTTTTAGCGGTATTGTCAGCAGAAGGAATTGTTCCAAAATTACTTTGGACAAGAAGGGTAACGAACGGTGATGTAATTTCTGCTCAAAAATGGCTTCCGGGACAGAAGTTAGAGCCAGAGGATATGAAACTAGAACGTGTTGCGAAACTTTTGAAGAAAATACACTCCTCTAAAGCGCTTGTGCAGATGATTCAAAGGCTAGGAAAGCAGCCGCTTCATGCGCAAGAGTTATTACAACAATTACAGCTCGTTTTAAGAGGAGATATAAGAGTTGATGAAACAATTCAGCAAGGTCTTCAATATTTAACGGAGTCATTAAAAGATATTGAGTACAATGAATTCGTTGTATGCCATTGTGATGTAAACCATAACAATTGGATATTGTCGGACGAAGATGAATTGTTTTTAATTGATTGGGATGGGGCTGTTATTGCTGACCCAGCTTTAGATCTTGGTATGTTATTATATTGGTATGTTCCGCGCCATGAATGGAGTGAGTGGCTCGGATATTATGAGATTGAACTAGATGAATCATTGCTTAGGCGTATGAGATGGTATGTGATAGCACAAACGATTTTATCTATGCAATGGCACACAACAAAAAAGCAGCAAGCAGAAGCTAAATATTGGCATCAATATTTACAGCAACTACTTGCTTCAGAATAATACTTAAGAAAAATTGTCCATTCCAGCAATCCACTGAGTAAGTTGTTCTTGATTATTGGAAATATGGTTGTCCAAATTAGAGGAAGATTTACCCGATTGACTATAAGAATATACATCGTTTAGCATTACTTTAGTGTCACTACTTATACTATCGTTTGCGAGTAACGATTGAATGAGTCGCTCTAATTGCTCGCATTCAGAAACTGTCCCGCAGCAATCACTTTGATGGTTGATTAAAATATCTTTTAACACTTCTAATTGATGCTGTTGATTAATTGGCATGAACGGATCATCCTTTCGAGTGTTTTTCTCTCCCTAGAAATGTAAGAGAAAAAGCTGTTTCGTCATGGAATGTTTAATGCTTTATGTAGTTTTTATCAAAATGGTACATCTTATACTTGAAAGAAACGGACCGAGTGCTCGTACGTACTTGGTTTTTTGTTTGATAGATTGATTAAAACAGAAAGAAGGAATTTTTCCTTTAAAATAGTTTTGTAAAGAGAGGGAGACATCTATGCGTTTAAGACATAAGCCTTATGCAATGGATCGAATTAATGAGTATTCACATATCGTAATTGGAAATCCAGAGGAGAGCGCTGGTAACTGGAAAGAAATATTTGGAAATGAAAAGCCAATTCATATTGAAGTAGGTACAGGACGTGGCCGCTTCATGTATGATATGGCAAAAGCAAATCCGCATATTAACTATATTGGAATTGAAAAATTCACAAGTGTTGTTGTAGATGCACTTGATAAATTAATTGAAGAAGAAGTACCGAACTTAAAGTTAATTAATAAAGATGCTGAAGATTTAACAGTTTTCTTTGCGAAAGGTGAAATTGACCGCGTTTATTTAAACTTCTCAGATCCATGGCCGAAGAATCGTCATACGAAGCGTCGTTTAACGTATAAAACATTTTTACGCAATTATGAAGAAGTGTTAGTAGATGGCGGAGAAATTCATTTCAAAACTGATAACCAAGGTTTATTTGAATATTCTATTATGAGTATGGCTGAGTATGGTATGTTATTAACTTACCTTAGCCTAGATCTTCATAATAGTGATTATGAAGGAAACATTATGACAGAATACGAAGAGAAATTTTCTAGTAAAGGTCATCGTATTTATCGAGTTGAAGCAAAATATCGTACGGAGCCTATGCAGTAATGCATAGGTTTTTTATATGAAAAATAATCGGAATATTATGTTAAAATTAAATGGAAAAGGGGGATGGGATATGGAACAGTTACAAATTGGAAATATAAAAGTGACGTGGCTAAAAGGTGGGAATACACATTTAGATGGAGGCGCGATGTTTGGAGTTGTGCCAAAAGTACTTTGGTCACGAAAATATAAACATAATGATACAAATCATATTTATTTACGAACAGATCCGTTACTCTTACAAACGAAAGAAGGAAACATGCTTATTGATTCAGGGATAGGGAATGGTAAATTGAATGAGAAAATGAAGCGGAATCAAGGTGTAACAGAAGAATCATCAGTTAAGGAATCTTTAGAAAAATTGGGACTGAATAATGAAGATATTCATTACGTCTTAATGACGCATCTTCATTTTGACCATGCATCTGGTTTAACAAAATGGGAGGGAAATCGCCTTGTTCCGGCGTTTCCGAACGCAACGATTTATGTAAGTGAGACTGAATGGAATGAAATGAAAAATCCGAATGTTAGATCGCGTAATACATATTGGAAGGGAAATTGGGAGCCAATCGTTGATAAGATTGTTACGTTCAGGCAAGAAATAGAAATTACGGATGAAATAAAGATGGTGCATACGGGTGGTCATAGCGATGGACATGCTGTTGTCGTCCTTGAAAGTCAGGGTGAAACGATGCTTCATTTAGCGGACATTTTACCGACGCATGCACATCAAAATGTATTATGGGTAATGGCATACGATGACTATCCAATGACATCGATTGAACATAAACAAAAGTGGATGAAGTATGGTGCTGAAAAAGAGGCGTGGTTTACTTTTTATCATGATGCATATTACCGTGCAGTAAAGTGGAATGAGGAAGGGCATATAGTGGAGAAGATAGAGAGAAAAACAAATATAGAAGCTTAATATTAATAAGAGGAAGGTGTCCAAAAATATTTATTGGAACAATCTCCACTTATTATGTATTGCTGTTATTATCAGCTTTTGTTGGTAATTCTAAAAAAAAAGAGGTTCACCTAATGGGAAACCTCTTTTTATGCTGCTATAACCTCTAAAACAGTACCTGTTTTAGCATCAACTAAAAATTCAAATCGTTCTTGTATTTCATCTAACATCGTTGTAAGACCGCCGCGATAAACTTCGTACGCGACATCATATTTTTCAAATGCCTCCGGAACCATATGTACCCAAGAGCCAGTAATTTCACCTTTATGACTTAATGCTTGTTTCACCATTTTCAATGCTTTTTCTGAAGAAATATGGGATTGTTCTTGTACTTTGTTTGCAACGAAATAACCAGCTGCGAACCCAACGCCAAGACCTGTGACTAAACCTTTCCAGCTCATATATTCACCTCAATTCTGTAAAATAAAAATAGTGTACCAATAATAATTATAATGCAAATGCAACTAAAAAAGAAGAAACTAGAAACATTTCGAAAATTTCGTTACAATAAAAGAGGTATTCTACTAAGGTTTGAAAGAAGGGGACTTCGTGAATAAAGAGACATTACAATTATTTCGTACGTTAACAGAATTACAAGGTGCATCAGGTTTTGAACATGATGTGCGCAGTTTTATGAAGCAAGAATTAAGAAAATATGCTGATGAGATTGTGCAAGACGGTTTAGGTAGCGTATTTGGTCTGAAAAAAGGGGACGAAACTGGCCCGCGCGTTCTTGTAGCAGGTCATATGGATGAAGTAGGTTTCATGGTTACGCAAATTACGAAAAATGGGATGCTTCGTTTTCAAACGTTAGGTGGCTGGTGGAGCCAAGTACTATTAGCTCAGCGTGTACAAGTTATGACGAAGAATAGTCCTGTTATTGGGGTTGTTGGTTCCATTCCTCCTCATTTATTAAGTGATGCGCAACGTGCAAAACCGATGGATATAAAAAATATGTTAATTGATATAGGTGCAGATAGTTATGAAGATGCGATTGAAATTGGCATAAAGCCAGGGCAACAAATCGTTCCAATCTGCCCATTCACGCCAATGGCAAATGAAAAGAAAATTATGGCGAAAGCTTGGGACAACCGCTATGGATGTGGCCTTGCTATCGAATTGCTAAAGGAATTAAAAGATGAAACATTACCAAACACATTATACTCTGGTGCGACTGTACAAGAAGAAGTAGGTCTTCGCGGAGCACAAACTGCTGCAAATATGATTCAACCAGATATTTTCTATGCGCTTGATGCAAGTCCAGCAAATGATGCATCTGGTGATAAGACGCAGTTCGGTCAATTAGGAAAAGGCGCTCTTCTTCGTATTTATGACCGTACAATGGTAACACATAGAGGAATGCGTGAATTCATTTTAGATACAGCAGAAACACATAACATTCCGTACCAATACTTTATTTCACAAGGTGGTACAGATGCGGGCCGTGTGCATACAAGTAACTCTGGTATCCCATCAGCAGTAATTGGTGTTTGTGCACGCTACATTCATACACATGCTTCTATTTTACATGTTGATGATTATGCGGCAGCGAAGGAATTAATTACGAAGCTTGTGAGAGCGACGGACAAAACGACGTTAGAGACAATTAAGAATAACGCGTAAAGAGGAAGGGGGAAAAACCCTTCTTTTTTTAGGTTGAATAGATGACCCAGCGATGAATGGGAGCGGTCAGTGTCTAGTTGGTGTTCGAGGCTAGTATTAGGATAGAATGATGAATTTATATAGAGGTGAATGAAATGAAGGTAGTAGTTGGATCGAAGAATAAGACGAAGGTTGGGGCTGTGGAGAAGGTTTGGGAAGATGCTGAAATTACATCTCTTTCTGTTCCATCAGGAGTAGCAAATCAGCCTTTTTCAGATGAAGAGACGATGCAAGGAGCAGTAAATAGAGCGAAGAGAGCATTGCAGGAAGGTGCAGCTCATATCGGCATTGGGCTAGAAGGCGGCGTTATGAAAACGGAGCATGGGTTATTTATGTGTAACTGGGGTGCTTTAGCGACGATTGAAGGTAAAACATTTGTTGCGGGCGGGGCACGTATTAAGTTACCAGACGATTTTTTAGCACCGCTTGAAGAAGGAAAAGAGCTAAGTGAAGTGATGGAAGAGTTTGTAGAGCGAAAAGATATTCGTAGTCACGAAGGTGCTATCGGTATTTTTACAGATGATTATGTCGACCGAACGGAATTATTTGTACACGTTGTTAAGTTACTTGTTGGGCAATATAAGTATGATGAAAAGCAAGCATAAACCTTGCACCATGCGCGATGTATGGTAGTATAAAGAAAAGATTATAGTGTGAAAAAGTGCACTCGTTAGAGGAGGAAATATAGATGAAATCATTAGAAAGCATGGAACAATTCCAAGAATTAAAAAATGAAGAGAATGTAGTCTTCATGTTCTCAGCAGAATGGTGCCCAGATTGCCGTTTCGTTGATCCATTTATGCCAGAAGTAGAAGAGAAGTATAGTGATTTCTCATTTTACTATGTAGATCGTGATGAATTTATTGATTTATGCGTGAAAGTAGACGTATTTGGCATTCCAAGCTTTGTAGCGTACAATAAAGGTGAAGAAACTGGACGCTATGTAAATAAAGATCGTAAAACACAAGAGCAAATCGAAGAGTTTATTGAAGGTTTAAAATAAGACAATTAGCCAATTGAATTGTAAAAACAACCTCTACCTTCGCGGGGGAGGTTATTTTTTTGGAAGGGAGGAAAAAGAGATGAAAATGACAAGTAAAAAGATGAAAGACGAGTTAATGAAGAAATTATCTCGACCAGAATGGGACTGTCATTATGATAGCGAGAAAGAAGTTCTTCGTATTGAACAAACAGACTCGAAAAAAGGTATTAACGTATCACTTCCAGGAGTAGTTGCAAAATGGGAAGTGAACAAAGAAAAAGCAATTGAAGAGGTCGCTTATTACGTACAAGAAGCGCTAATTGCAATGCATAAAGAAGAAAATAGCACGGCGAAAATTTTACCTGTTATTCGCTCTACTTCTTTCCCGAAACAATCAGAAGAAGGAAATCCGTTTATTATGACGGACCATACGGCGGAAACACGTATTTACTATGCGCTAGATTCTAATAAAACGTATCGATTAATTGATGAGCGCTTATTGCAAAAATTAGAGCTTACAGAGGAACAAGTACGTGAAATGGCATTATTTAATGCTCGCTCATTAGACTATGAATTTAAGCAGGAGACAGTAGCAGGTAATACATTCTACTTTTTAAACACAAATGATGGATACGATGCGAGTCGTATTTTAAACGAATCGTTACTACACTCGATGCGTGAAAAGATCTCTGGTGATATGGTTGTTGCAGTTCCTCACCAAGATGTATTAATTATTGCTGATATCGTCAACGAAATCGGTTATGATATTATTGCACAAATGACAATGAAATTTTTTGCCGAAGGGCATGTTCCGATTACATCACTTTCATTCGTATATGAAGATGGGGACTTCGAACCAATCTTTATTTTAGCGAAGAATCGGAAGAAGACAGATGGAAAAGAGAAAGGATGAACGAAGTGAACGTTTTTTACAACCTTGAAGGAATTGGTGACACTTTAATTGTTACCTTACAAGATATTACTTTAGAAAACCGTACATTTGACCGCAAAGGAGATGTTGCTCGCGTATACGATCGTGAAAGCAACGTAACAGCAGGATTCAACATCTTTAATGCGTCTTCTTATGTAGAAGTAACAGACAACGGAAACGTTACATTAACGAAAGAGTTTGTTGAAAAAATTAACGGAATTTTAGCGAAGAATGGCTTTGAAGAAAAAGTAGAAGCTGATTTCACGCCGAAATTTGTTGTAGGCTATGTAGCTGAAAAAGAGAAGCATCCAAATGCTGATAAATTAAACATTTGTACAGTAGAAATCGGTACAGAAACATTACAAATCGTATGTGGTGCACCAAACGTTGATGCAGGACAAAAAGTTGTTGTTGCAAAAATCGGTGCTGTAATGCCAAGTGGTATGTTAATTAAACCAGCTGAACTTCGCGGTGTTCCTTCTTCTGGAATGATTTGCTCTGCACGTGAGTTAGAGCTTCCAGATGCTCCAGAAGAAAAAGGTATTCTTGTATTAGAAGATAGCTTTGAAGTTGGACAAGAATTTAAATTTTAATTGATGTTAGAAAAAGTAGTCTCGCATATGTGAGGCTATTTTTTTGTGCGAAATTCCTAGGATTGTAACGTTTCCTCTCAAAATCTATATTGTATTTCAAAAACGGATTAGGTAAAATTTAGAAAAAAGAAGGGGGTAGACGTATGAAGCAACAACCAAAAATTGCAGAACTTCTGAAACGAATTGAAACTTCAAAACAGCAAGATATCGAACTAGGTTCCTATGAAATATATGTGTTTAGCGAAAATGAATTAGAAAAAGGACAAATGGGTTATCGATATGATAAACATAAAAATTCATTAATAAGTGAAGAAAGTGGAAAATGGAAAGAGGAATGGATTGTTATCGGATATGAAACGGATATGGGGGATCCTGTTTTCGTAAATGTAGCTGATGATGCGTATCTAGTCTATACCGCAGAGCGTGGTACAGAAACGTGGCAACCCGTTCATATTGGAAATATGGATGAAATTATAAAACAATTATAAGAAAAACTTTGAGACCGGTGCAAAGTGATAGGAGAGAAAAATGAAGTATATAAAAATAATGAGCGCTATTGCAGTCATTGGAATATATATGGGAGGTTGTTCGAAAGAAGAGCCGAAAAAAGAAACAACCTCTTCTATACAAGAAAAAAACAAAGATAATAAGGAAGACGCACCGGTAGAAAAGCAGCAAGAAGAACAAGAAAAGAAAGAACAGCCGCAAGCAATTCAAACGAATGAGCAAGTGGAACATAAGCAGGAGGAAGTGCCGGCCGAGGAAAAGAAAGAGGAAACTACGCCGCTGCAGCCAACTGAGCAACCGCTGCAAAATAATGAACAAAAAGTAGAGAGTAATGAAAAACAAGAAAAGTTTCTCGTCGTTATTGATCCAGGGCATCAACAAAAAGCAAATTTAAATTTAGAGGCAATTGGTCCAGGAGCAACTACGCAAAAATATAAAGTAACAGACGGAACAGCGGGAGTTGTAACGAAAAAGAGGGAATCAGTTCTTGTATTAGAGATGGCTTTTATATTGAAAGAAAAACTGGAAGCAAAAGGTATACAAGTATTGATGACGAGAACGTCACATGAGGTTGATATAAGTAATAAGGAACGAGCAACATTCGCGAATGATCATAAAGCGAATTTATTTTTGCGCCTTCACGCAGATGGTTCTGAAAATCCAAATCAAAGTGGATTTGCTGTATTGACACCGGCAGAAGGAAGTCCGTATACGAAAGAGATTTATGCTGAAAGTCTTCAAATCTCTCAAACGATAGTAAATAAAATGAGAGAGAATCATCAAGTGAAAGTAAATGGAATTAAATTTCGGGACGATCTTTCTGGATTTAATTGGTCAAAAGTTCCAGGAGTACTATTAGAACTTGGATTTATGTCAAACCCTGAAGAAGACAAAAAATTATCTGACCCACAGTATGTAAATTCTTTATTGCAAAGTGTAACGGATAGTGTGGATGAATATCGGAAGGGTAAAGATTAAACGAGGTCTTACATGTAAGACCTCGTTTTTCTATATGAAAAACAATCGTGAATTAGAATATTGTGGATAAAACTAATATGCTTAATTTTACCTGCACTTTTTGCCGAATGCTGATACAATAAAGGATGTTACTATTTAGTAGAAAGAGTGGTAAACATGTTAGATTGGATGAAAAAGCTGTTTAACAAAGAGGAAGAAAAAACAGTGATGAATAAAGAAGTACCGGCACAAATTGAAAGTCAGCCGAAAATTCCTCGTGTAAACCACTACACTGAAGCAAGAGAAGCACAAATGGCAAGTCGGAATGCAGGGAAATGTCGTTTTCCATTAATACCAGATAATGGCTTCGATGAGGAGGATGTAAGAGAACTGCCTAACTTTGAAGAACAACCTATTCAAAGAGGAGCATATGAAGAACAGCCTACTCAAAGAGGAATAAAAGTGGAAAGAAGCAGACGACCGTATGTGGAAACAGAAGCACCTACATATGAGGAACCGGAATTGCAATATGAACCGGAACCAGAGCCTGTCGTAAAAAAAGCATTCGTACCGTCGCAAGAAAGTAACCGTAGACCATTTCGTCCAACAGAAATGATTTCTCCGATTTATGGATATAACCGTCCTTCAGTAGAAACGAAGGTTGTGCAGGAGGAAGAAAAGGTAAGAGAAGATCTTGAAATATCTGTTGAAGGAAAAGCTGTTGTTGACGCATGGTTAGAGAAAAAGGGATATACATTATCTGACTTTTCGGGAGTTCTACAAGGAAGTTCATCTGTTAAGAACGGAGTGAACGAACGAAGTAATAAAGTAGAAGAAAAATCGGTTGTGGATACATGGTTAGAGAAAAACGGTTACGAAGTTGAACGTCAAGCCCCTTCATTAGAAGAAAGCCTAAGTGATGATTTGCTTCATAAAACAGTAGGACAGCATGTGGAAGAAGAGGCTACAATTGTACAAGCCTTGAAGCAGGAGCAAGATGTAGTAGCGTTATCATCTACAGAAGATAACGAAGAAACTTTACAAGAAGAGTCAATAGATTCTAAAGTAGAGCATGTGTATTCGATATTAACAGAAGAAAATGAATGTAATACAGAAATAGAAGAAACTGTTGCTGAAGTTGCAGCAAATCAAGTCGAAGAAGAAACATTAGAAGATGTAGTGATTGTAAAAGCAGATGAAAAGCTTGAAGAAACAATTACTATAGAAATACCAGATGCTTTTGAAGAAGCTAAGGAAGCAGAAGAAGTTGTGGAATTAGAAGCAACTGAGGAAGCAGCAGAAGAAGTTGTGGAATTAGAGAAATCTGAGGAAGCAGCAGAAGAAGTTGTAGAATTAGAGAAATCTGAGGAAGCGACAGAAGAAGTTGTGGAATTAGAGAAACCTGAGGAAGCGACAGAAGAAGTTGTGGAATTAGAAGAAACTGAGGAAGCTGAGGAAGCAGCAGAAGAAGTTGTAGAATTAGAGAAATCTGAGGAAGCGACAGAAGAAGTTGTGGAATTAGAGRAASCTGAGGA
>NZ_JBFUIV010000010.1:0-215555 GCF_056401715.1 Bacillus sp. P4_E1 | reverse complement strand
GGGCATAGCTGGGTAGCTATGTGCGGAAGGGATAAGTGCTGAAAGCATCTAAGCATGAAGCCCCCCTCAAGATGAGATTTCCCATAGCGTAAGCTAGTAAGATCCCTGAAAGATGATCAGGTTGATAGGTTCGAGGTGGAAGCATGGTGACATGTGGAGCTGACGAATACTAATAGATCGAGGACTTAACCATATAATATGAAGCAATGTTATCTAGTTTTGAGAGAATATAAAAAACTTATTGACTTTCAGAGTGAATAAGTTATAATAATGATTGTCTCAAAAGAATAATGTCTGGTAATGATGGCAGAGAGGTCACACCCGTTCCCATACCGAACACGGAAGTTAAGCTCTCTAGCGCCGATGGTAGTTGGGACCTTGTCCCTGTGAGAGTAGGACGTTGCCAGGCAATATTATTCCGCAGTAGCTCAGCGGTAGAGCTATCGGCTGTTAACCGATCGGTCGTAGGTTCGATTCCTACCTGCGGAGCCATTGGAGAGCTGTCCGAGTTGGCCGAAGGAGCACGATTGGAAATCGTGTATACGTCACAAGCGTATCAAGGGTTCGAATCCCTTGCTCTCCGCCATAAGGAATTTATAATATTTGGCCCGTTGGTCAAGTGGTTAAGACACCGCCCTTTCACGGCGGTAACACGGGTTCGAATCCCGTACGGGTCACCACTTTTGGAGGATTAGCTCAGCTGGGAGAGCACCTGCCTTACAAGCAGGGGGTCGGCGGTTCGATCCCGTCATCCTCCACCATATAAATTATATGAATAATATTGTCGCGGGGTGGAGCAGTACGGTAGCTCGTCGGGCTCATAACCCGAAGGTCGCAGGTTCAAATCCTGTCCCCGCAACCAAACATTCTCGTAATGTGGTTGCTAACACTTATCATATAACTATATAAATAATATTATCGCGGGGTGGAGCAGTACGGTAGCTCGTCGGGCTCATAACCCGAAGGTCGCAGGTTCAAATCCTGTCCCCGCAACCAAATGGTCCCGTGGTGTAGTGGTTAACATGCCTGCCTGTCACGCAGGAGATCGCCGGTTCGACCCCGGTCGGGACCGCCATTTTAATAAGGCTCGGTAGCTCAGTCGGTAGAGCAGAGGACTGAAAATCCTCGTGTCGGCGGTTCGATTCCGTCCCGAGCCACCATTTTAATAAAATATGCCGGCTTAGCTCAATTGGTAGAGCAACTGACTTGTAATCAGTAGGTTGGGGGTTCAAGTCCTCTAGCCGGCACCATGTAAGTTTCGGAGGGGTAGCGAAGTGGCTAAACGCGGCGGACTGTAAATCCGCTCCTTCGGGTTCGGCAGTTCGAATCTGCCCCCCTCCACCATTTTACATAGGGGCATAGTTTAAAGGTAGAACTGAGGTCTCCAAAACCTCCAGTGTGGGTTCAATTCCTACTGCCCCTGCCAAATATATAAACACAACATGGCGGTTGTGGCGAAGTGGTTAACGCACCGGATTGTGGCTCCGGCAYTCGTGGGTTCAATTCCCATCAGTCGCCCCATTTTTATTTTTTAAAAAATTACAAATAAATTAATGGATACTTACATATAATTAAGTAAAACTTCGGTGGGCTATAGCCAAGCGGTAAGGCAACGGACTTTGACTCCGTCATGCGCTGGTTCGAATCCAGCTAGCCCAGCCATTTTTGCGGAAGTAGTTCAGTGGTAGAATACAACCTTGCCAAGGTTGGGGTCGCGGGTTCGAATCCCGTCTTCCGCTCCATTTTAACTTCATATGGCGGCATAGCCAAGTGGTAAGGCAGAGGTCTGCAAAACCTTTACCACCGGTTCAAATCCGGTTGCCGCCTTTCTTTTATGCCGATGTGGCGGAATTGGCAGACGCGCACGACTCAAAATCGTGTTCCTTCGGGAGTGTCGGTTCGACCCCGACCATCGGTATCATGAACGGCGTAACATCAAGGCTCTACACTAATTGTGTAGAGTTTTTTTGTGTTTTCTTCACACTACAAAATAAGCACTAATAGTGCGTTGGGGTAGTGTGCGGTGAGTAAGTGACGAACTTTAATTACATATACAAGAATTTTTTCGAGCACTCTAGAGAGAATCTCTCCACCCTGGTGACATGAAGTTAAATCCGATACCACCAGTTGAAATTACCACATTATCAGCTGGTAATTTCGTAATTTCGAAAAACTTCTTTTCAAACTCTTCTCTGTTGTACTTGTACATAGTTGAGTGACACGACCATATTTGCGTTGAAGTACTCAACCAGTCCCCTAATTCCTTTAATTTAGGGAACGACTCAAATTGAATTGGACCATCCAATTTCATGAATCTCACTTGATAGATAGTTGGGTTTAACTTCTCCTATTCCTTTAAAACCATGTGATTTTTTCTCATTTGAATGTGTCATAATTCTCCCCCATCTTTTCTTCAAATTTTTTCCTATTTTAATTATACAGCAATAGAAAGTAATTAAGGAAATATTATGGGATTAGTAGAGGAATGAAAAGGAATAACTTTAGTTTGATAATGAATAGTTCATAACATACTACATAACAAATCTTTAAAAGGACATGGCAGCTTTGCCCTGTTTCTTATTGTTTAGCGAGAAATAATAAAATAAATCATCACAGTAATAAATGAAATATGATAAATTTAATCAAGGGAGAGAAATGAAAGTAAAAGGTGTCAGTTATTTAATATGATTCCATTTTGGCTCCGTTTCATTTTAATTTATCATGTTTAAAGAAGCTCGAAATTTTTAAAATGCTTTAAAATAAAGGATTTTAAGGGTAGCACTCTATATAAATGTCACCTAAAAAGACCCTAACAGAAATGTTAGGTTTTTTTTTGTTAAATTATGCTATGTGATTCTAAAATTCGTAATAAACTTAGGAATTCATGTATAATATAACTTGTCGAAAGAACAAAATGATAGTGATTTATATTATGTCTGTAATATGAATCAAAAATGAACTTTTTATATTTCTTTTAAAAATGTGTTGAATACACATTATATTTCATATTAATATTTTTATGTAGATTTAAAATGGGAAAGAGAGTGGAAAGTATGGGCCGTAAATGGAACAATATTAAAGAAAAAAAAGCATCAAAAGATGCAAATACAAGCCGTATATACGCGAAATTTGGACGTGAAATTTATGTGGCAGCAAAACAAGGCGAGCCAGATCCAGAATCAAACCAAACGTTAAGAGTTGTATTAGAACGTGCGAAAACATACAACGTGCCAAGAACAATTATTGACCGTGCGATTGAAAAGGCAAAAGGCGGTTCAGAAGAAAACTATGACGAGCTTCGTTATGAAGGCTTTGGACCAAACGGATCTATGGTAATTGTAGATACACTGACAAATAACGTAAACCGTACTGCAGCAGATGTACGAGCTGCATTTAGCAAAAACAGTGGTAACATGGGTGTAAACGGTTCTGTCGCTTACATGTTTGATGCGACAGCTGTTATCGGTCTTGAAGGTAAAACATCTGATGAAGTTCTTGAAATCTTAATGGAAGCAGATGTAGATGCACGTGACATTCTAGAAGAAGAAGATTCTGTTATCGTTTATGCTGAACCTGATCAGTTCCATTCAGTACAATCTGCACTTAAAGGTGCTGGTGTTGAAGAATTTACAGTTGCAGAATTAACAATGCTTGCACAAAGTGATGTGGAACTTCCTGAAGATGCTCAAGTACAATTTGAAAAAATGGTTGATGCATTAGAAGATTTAGAAGATGTACAGCAAGTTTACCACAACGTAGACTTAGGGGAATAATATAAGACAGAAGACCCTTTCCTTTAACGGATAGGGTCTTTTTTTATGGAGTTAATTAAGGTGGTAAAGTATTAAAGGTATTTTGTAGCTGCTAGGGAATATGGTTATAGGTTTGTATTTTAAATAATCATATTTCTAGGAGGTATTTCTGTGGAGCATAAAACACCAAAACATATTGTTGCCGTAGCAGGTTATTTAACAAATGAAAAGAATGAGGTGCTTTTAACGAAAGTGCACTGGCGAGCAGATACGTGGGAAATGCCTGGAGGACAGGTAGAAGAAGGGGAAGCGCTCGATCAAGCTGTTTGCAGAGAAATAATGGAGGAAACAGGATTAACTGTGAAGCCTATCGGAGTTACAGGGATTTATTATAATGCTTCTATGCATATTGTAGCTGTTGTTTTTAAAGTAGCATATGTTAGTGGTGAAATAAAAATTCAATCTGAAGAAATACAAGAGGCTAAATTTGTTGCTTTAAACGAAGAGAACATTGATGAGTATATAACGCGTCCTCATATGAAATCAAGGACACTTGATGCGATGAAAGCAATGCATTTTATTCCATACGAAACATGGGAAGTTCAGCCATATAATCTTATAGGAAGGTTGTAAAGAAAAGGTTAGTTATTTGAGGACAGCTCAAATTGCTAACCTTTTCTTTATGTATACTGTTTCAGAAAAAGGTCACAATAATAAAGTGTAGGCTAATAATTGGTGGAGGAAGCAGGACTACCACCTAATTTCCTAGTTTTAGCCAAGTTTTGAGGGAGAATTCTTACTGCACACAAATAGCGAGATAATCCGAAAGCTAGTATTGATTTATAGAACGTTCGTTCTGTATAATGGTGATATATCGTATATAATTAGATTGCTAGATGTTTAAAAGCATAAATGTATAAACTGATATAATAAAAGAATAAAGTGAAATTAAGGAGAGTCCTACTTCCTATGAATAGTGTGATAAATAAATGTATATTCAATATTTCATATGAATAGTAGATAAAAAGGGACTGTGATACAATACATTTTTACACCTTACAATGTTGTAAGGTAGGTGTAAGAGAAATCGATGGGATATTCTTTTATAACAAGGTATTCTTAAATTAAGAGTTATATGCTGTGTGGAAAAGAGGTGTTCGAGATGAAAGAACGAGTATTATCTAGGGTGAACTATCATCAAAAAGTTGCATTAAATCCATTAACTAAATTTCTTTATAAAGCCATTATATTATTATTATTGTTAAGTTTTGCATTATTATTCGTTGGAAATGTAATGATTGAGCGAAGTGATATTGGTAAATTACATGTACCTGCTAATTTAGAGGTGCCAGAATCATTAACACACGCATTTATTGCGACGGAAGATAAAAGATTTTATCATCATAACGGTTTAGACTATATAGCGATTATCAGGGCGTCTATTGAGAATATAAAAGCTGGTGGTGTTGTGCAAGGAGGAAGCACGATTACACAGCAGTTATCTAAAAATGCTTTCTTATCTAATGAACGTACATTTTCCCGTAAGTGGAAAGAAATTTTTTATACGAAAAAGATTGAACGTACATTCACAAAGGATGAGATATTAAAATTGTATGTAAGTAATATTTACTACGGAGAAGGCGCATGGGGGATTGAAAAAGCAGCAAACCTTTACTTCGGTAAAAAAGTGGATCAATTAACACTGGCTGAAAGTGCAATGATGGCTGCTATAGTAAAAGCACCGGCTTATTACTCACCTGCACAAAATTATGATAAAGCAGTTGAGAGACGGAATGTAGTTTTAAGGCTAATGGAGAAAGAAGGGTATATAAATCATGATGAATATGTGCAAGCAGTTAGTGAGAAATTAGTAATTCGCCATGATATAAAAACAGAGCAATCCATGTTAAAAAATGCCCGTGAAAAAGCAGTAAGTTAAAAGAAGTTCCTACATAGGAGCTTCTTTTTTTAATAATTTGTGACAAAAGGCGACACAATATTGTCACAAACGTTGTATTTTTGTAATTTATGTGAGCGTGTTCATTGCGTGACCTATGTAAGTATTGATATTATGTGTATTGTGTACAATGATGTATACAGAATATGAAATTAAAGAGGAATGTATATGAAATCATCAAACAAACTCATGGCTCTTGGTATAGTTTTTTCTATCGCAGTATTGATTGTAATCGGGACGATTGTGTATAGCATCATAAATGACAAGAAAGATAAAGGGAATGAGATGTTTGCTTATTCTACGCAACAATCTTTAGGAAAAGATGATGCTCCAGTTAAGGTAGTTGAATTTGGAGACTTTAAATGTCCAGCTTGTCGTACTTGGGATGTAACAGTATTACCACGATTAAAAGAAGAGTATATTGATAAAGGTAAAGTGCAGTTATATTTTATTAACTTCCCGTTTATCGGAAAAGACTCTGATTTAGGTGCAGCTGCCGGTGAAGCAATTTATAAACAAGATCAAGATTCATTCTGGATTTTCTATGATGAGATTTATCAAAATCAAAAGAAAGATACGGAAGAATGGATTACAGAAGAATTACTTCTTAATATTGTGAAAGAAAAGCTTCCGAAAATTAATGTAGAACAGTTTAAAAAAGATTTACACAGTAAAGAAATGAAAGACAAAGTACGTAAAGATTCAGATCGTGCTCAAAAATTAAAAGTTCAAGGTGCTCCTTCAGTATATATAAATGGGAATCTTGCAAACCCTGATTTCGATAGTATGAAGAAGGCGATTGATAAAGAATTGAAAAAGTGATGAGGTATCTCATCACTTTTTCGACTTTTTTCGATAAATTTCTTGCTTCGATTTTTTTTACATGCTATACTAATTTACATAAGTTATTTCAATATCTTATATTTTTTTCATATTTGCGGGTGTAGTTTAGTGGTAAAACAAGAGCCTTCCAAGCTCTGGTCGAGAGTTCGATTCTCTTCACCCGCTCCAAATTTTATTTAATGTTTTTCTAATAAATTGTGATCAACGCAGTGTTTCGTTTCTAAGATAAACGAAGCATTGCGTTTTTTAATGTTTGAAAATCATAATTGTATGCGAAAATAGAAGTGAAGAATATTATTCCAAAAGTGAATTGATAACCAGTATAGTCGTTACATAAGGGATGGATTCATCGGTGGAGGCGATTGAAAATGGACTTTGAACAATTAAAGCAAGATGTAATTGCGTATAGTAAAACGATTGGTATAGATAAAATAGGTTTTGCCAGTGCTTCACCATTTGAGGAATTAAAGCAGCGCCTAATCCAGCAACAACAATTGAATTATCAGTCTGGATTCGAAGAGCCTGATATAGAGAAGAGAACGAATCCACAGCTATTGCTACCTGGTGCGAAATCAATTATTGCGATTGCTTTAGCATACCCTTCAAAATTAAAAAATGCACCATTAAGTAAACGTGGGGAACGACGTGGGATTTTTTGCCGTGCTTCTTGGGGCCAAGATTATCACCTTGTTCTACGAGATCGTTTGCAAAAGTTAGAGGCGTATTTAATCGAAAAGCTGCCGGATATAGAAGTGAAATCAATGGTTGATACAGGGGAGCTAAGTGATCGAGCTGTTTCAGAGCGTGCCGGTATTGGATGGAGTGGTAAGAACTGCGCTATTATTACACCGGAATTTGGTTCGTATGTATACTTAGGAGAAATGATTACGAATGTTCCATTCCCCCCTGATCGGCCAATAGAAGATCAATGTGGAAGTTGTACGAAATGTATTGATATTTGTCCTACAGGTGCTTTAGTACAAGGCGGGCAGTTGGACTCGAAGAAATGTATTGCATTTTTAACACAGACAAAAGGGTTTCTGCCTGAAGAATATCGCGATAAAATAGGAAACCGTATATATGGATGTGATACGTGTCAGACTGTTTGTCCGAAAAATAAAGGAATGGATTTTCATAACCATCCTGAAATGGAGCCTGACCCTGAGTTAGTTAAACCGTTATTAACACCACTTTTAACAATTAGTAATCGTGATTTTAAAGAGAAGTATGGAATTATGTCTGGTTCATGGAGAGGTAAAAAACCATTGCAACGAAATGCTATTTTAGCACTTGCGCATTTTAAAGAAACAGCAGCAATTCCTGATTTAATCGGTGTTATGAAAGATGATCCAAGACCAGTCCTTCGGGGAACAGCAGCATGGGCACTTGGGAAAATTGGTGGAGATGGAGTAGGAGAAGCGATTGAAAAAGCGATGGAACGTGAGAAAGATGAAGAGGTTCTTCATGAAATGAATCGTGGACTTGAATTGTTAGCACAGAAAAAAGAGTAGATAATATCTCCCTTTTTCATATTGTAATATGGGAGGGAGACGAAATGGTTGTAAAAGCGAATATTGAAAAGCAAGTGCAACAGTTTTTAGCATATATAACAGAGAAACGAACAGATGTAGATGGTATTGCAGTAGATTTGTTACAAATGGTACAGAGAAAGAAACAATTGTTTCAAAAGCGTAGTGCACATATAGTGAAAGCAACTGCAGATATTTCTTTCGTTAGACAATTAAATAGTAATGAGCATCAAGAAATTGATTATCAAATACACTTGAAATATTTAATTAAGCATAAAGAATTATTTTATATCGAAGAGGAACAATTAAAACGACGAGTTTGTTTAAAAAATAGTTGTATAATAGATGATTATGCTCTCGAAGTGTCAGAAGAAATAGGAATAGGTGAAACGTTAGAACGGGAAGTCACGAAAGAAAAATACGGTTCATATCAATATAATCGTTTAGAGGCAGTGAAATATGCAGAGCGTTGGTGGGATGATCGCAATTCTGCATACCGTAATTTTCCGGATAATTGTACAAATTTCATTTCACAATGTCTGCATACTGGAGAAGTACCAATGAATGGACATCCTAACATTCGTAAAGGGTGGTGGCAAAGGGGAAACCAGTGGAGTTGGAGCTGGGCTGTAGCACACTCTTTTTATTGGTATTTGTCAGGTGCTACAACAGGGCTTCGAGCAGAAGCAGTAGAAAGGCCAGAAGACCTTATTCTTGGCGATGTAATTGCGTATGATTTTGAGGATGATGGTAGGTGGAATCATACGACAATTGTAGTAGCAAAAGACGCAGATGGTATGCCGCTTGTAAATGCACATTCAGCGAATAGCCGCAGGCGTTATTGGAACTATGAAGATTCTAGTAAATATACACCACAAATGAAATATAAATTCTTTCATATTATTAATGGGTAGAGATTTTTCGTTCAAGTGGTATAATACGTAGTAGATAAAAAATAGAGGTGAATATCGCGTGGGAGTACATGTTGTTTTATATCAACCAGAAATTCCAGCAAATACAGGAAATATTGCACGTACTTGTGCAGCAACTGGAACAGAATTACATTTGATTAGACCGCTTGGATTTTCAACGGATGACAAAATGTTAAAGCGTGCAGGATTAGATTATTGGCAGCACGTAAAAGTTACGTATTATGATTCAATCGAAGAATTTTATGAGAAAAATAAAGATGGTGAATTCTTTTATTTAACAAAGTATGGCGAGAAAGCTCATACAGCATTTAATTATAGCAAACGTGAGAAGGATTACTATTTCGTATTTGGAAGAGAAACAAATGGATTACCAGCTAATGTAATTGAAGAAAACTTCGATCATTGTTTACGTATTCCAATGACGGATAAAGTACGTTCATTAAATTTATCTAATACAGCAGCAATTTTAATTTATGAAGCGTTCCGTCAACAAAATTATCCAGGATTAGATTTAGAAATCGTGTATTAAAAGTCGCCATTTGGCGGCTTTTTTATTTTTTAAAAAAATATGTAATCATACATTTTAAAAAAGGTACATATTCATATAGAATGAGATATATGAATAAAAATAGATAAGACGGGTTGAGATAAATATGAAGGAACAATATAATAATCAAAATACCTTTTTAAGTATGATAGATATGGATTTAGTAAGACAGGGATTGTTACATGCTATTCAAGATTTAGTGTTTATTGTGAAAGTTATTGATGATGAAACTTTTAAATATATTTATGTGAATAAAATAGGAATGAATCACGCCAGGCTAGGGAAAGAATGTTATGGGAAAACTTTTGCAGAGGTATTACCAGAAGATACGGCAAGGTTATTGCAAGGACACTATGCAAAAGTAATGAGAGAAGCGAGAGCAATTACATTTTGTGATGTAATTAGTTTGCCAACTGGTGATATACATTATGAATCTTCACTTAATCCAGTATGCGATGTAAATGGAACATGTCAGTTTATTATTTGTATTACTAGAGATATTACAGTACAGGTTAAGAAAAAAGTGGAAATAGAAGAAAAACAAATGTTATTTAAGTCATTACTAGAATATAATAATGATTCCATTATATCTGTAGATTCTATTGGAAGAATTACATATGCAAATCCAGCGACTTATGAAATTTTTGGGTATCGATATGAAGAGTTAAAGGACCAATTTATTTTTCAGTTTATAAATAAAGAATATGAAAAAACTTTTCAAATTATATTTAAAAATGCTTTACAGGGAAGCGCAAAACAAATTGTTGCAAAGAAATATATTCATAAAGAAGGATATGAACTTTATATTTCCGTGAGGACAATCCCCATTATTGTGAATAGTGAAATCGTCGGGGTGTACATTGTTACGAGGGATGTTACGAGGCAAGTATTAAATGAGATGAAAACAGAATATTTGGCTTACTTTGATCAGTTAACGGGGTTAATGAATAGAATATCATGTACAAATAAGCTAAATGAATTTTTAGCTGAGAATAAAGAATTCGCATTGGTTTTTATAGATTTGGATGAATTTCACCTTATTAATGATACATTTGGTCATAAAGAAGGGGATCAAGTCTTAAAAAAAGTTACTGAATGCTTACGAGACCTAAAAATAGAAGATATGCATTTATTTAGAGAACATGATGATCAATTTGTTATGTTAATAGAAAATATAACGAGAGAATACGTAGAGGAAGTTGCACAAACAATATTAAAGAAAATTAGTGGGCATTTTGTAATAGAAGAAGAGGATGTTTATTTGAGTGCATCAATTGGGATTGTAATGGCCCCAGAAGATGGAATGGATGAAAAAATGCTTTTCCAAAGAGTCGACGCAGCTTTGGAAAAAGCAAAGGAAAAAGGAAAAGGGTATTATCATTTTTATTGTAGTGGATTAGATTGTGAACGTGAACAAAGGTTTATAATAGAAAATCAGTTACATCGTGCTATAGAGAAAAATGAATTTTCCCTCTATTATCAACCTCAAATTAATATTGAAACGGGAAAGATGGCCAGTATGGAAGCCTTAATAAGGTGGGAGAATAAGGAGCTAGGTTTTGTCTCGCCAAATCAATTTATCCCACTTGCTGAAAGAACAGGGTTTATTATTAAACTTGATGAATGGGTAGTACATCAAGTTTGTGAACAGATGCGTGAATGGTTAAATAAAGGATATGAGGTTGTACCAATCGCAGTTAATATTTCAGCTAGACATTTTCGTTCTATTACATTAATAGAGATGATTACACGTGCTTTAAATAAGTACAACGTTCCCCCTCATTTATTAGCAATAGAAGTTACAGAAGGGGCTCTTATACATAAAGATGTATCAAAAAGAGTGTTATTGCAGTTAAAAGAACAAAATTTAAAGATTCATTTAGATGACTTTGGAACGGGATATTCATCTTTAAGTTATTTAAAAACATATCCGATTGATACGTTAAAAATTGATCGTTCTTTTATGGAAGGTATATATAAAGATGAAAGAGATACGAATATTACGGCTGCAATTATTCATTTAGCACATACTCTAGGGTTAAATGTAATTGCAGAAGGAGTAGAAAAGGCGGAACAAATACAGTTCTTAAAGGAAAAGAATGTGAAAATCGTACAAGGTTATTTTTATAATCGCCCTTTATCGATATACGATGTGGAAAATATTTATTTTAAATAGTGTATAAAAAACAAGAAAAAAAGTGATGTGCTTTTCAGCACATTACTTTTTTTGTGTACCTGGTTTATCGTTATAACCAGATGTGAAAATAGCTGTAAGAAATGTGAGTGATACACCTAAAATTAATAATAACTTCATACTAATTTCCCCCTTACTTTTTCGGTTTACGAATCCTATTTGTGAATCGAAATGTATGTAAGGTTCCCAGAAGAAAAGAATTTATTTACAATGAATAGCAGCGTGAAAACTTTAATACCTTTATTATACAGAATTTTCTTTGAATTTTGGAGAGAATTTTATCGCGCTATTATATATTTCGTTTTGATTTAAAGAATGTTTAAGGACATCCTAGCATACCTTTTATAATAATCCGATTGAACAAGGAGATGGGGGAGGAGCTATAATGGATATTCTAAAGAAAATTGAACAATATCGGGAAGCAGAAGAACGTTTACAATGGGAAGGTACGTTTGCGGAGTATTTGGAGCTTGTGAAAGAAAGACCATGGGTGGCTCAAACAGCACACTCTCGCATTTACAATATGATAAAAGATGCTGGAATTGAAGAAGTTGATGGTAGAAGAAAATATAACTTCTTTAGTAATCAGCTATTTGGATTAGAGGATGCTTTAGAACGCCTTGTGGAAGAATATTTTCATCCATCTGCAAAACGATTAGATGTTAGGAAACGTATTTTGTTATTAATGGGGCCTGTTAGTGGGGGGAAATCAACATTAGTTACGATGTTGAAACGAGGATTAGAAACATATTCACGAACAGATCGTGGAGCGATTTTTGCAATAAAAGGATGCCCAATGCATGAAGATCCACTTCATTTAATTCCGCAACATTTACGGAATGATTTCTTTGATGAATATGGAGTAAGGATTGAAGGGAATTTATCACCATTAAATGTTATGCGTCTAGAGCAAGAATATGGGTCAAGAATTGAGGATGTAGTTGTAGAGCGTATTTTCTTCTCTGAAGATCGCCGTACAGGAATTGGTACATTTAGTCCTTCTGATCCAAAATCACAAGATATTGCCGATTTAACAGGTAGTCTAGACTTTTCTACAATTGCAGAATACGGTTCGGAATCAGATCCTCGTGCATATCGATTTGATGGAGAATTAAATAAGGCGAACCGCGGCATGATGGAATTCCAAGAGATGTTAAAATGTGATGAGAAATTTTTATGGCATTTACTATCGCTTACACAAGAAGGGAATTTTAAAGCAGGAAGATTTGCGCTTATTTCAGCAGATGAATTAATTGTAGCGCATACAAATGAAACAGAGTATCGTTCCTTCATAGCAAATAAGAAAAATGAAGCATTGCATTCACGAATTATTGTAATGCCGGTTCCATATAATTTACGGGTTAGTGAAGAAGAACATATTTATGAAAAAATGATTCGTGAAAGTGATGTGTCCAATGTTCATATTGCACCGCATACACTTCGCGTTGCAGCAATGTTCACTATTTTAACTCGTTTAAAAGATCCGAAGCGTCCAGATATTGATTTAATTAAAAAGATGCGTTTATATGATGGAGAAACGGTAGAAGGATATAATACGATTGATGTAGAGGAACTGCAACGCGAATATCAAGATGAAGGTATGAAGGGGATTGACCCTCGTTATGTCATTAACCGAATTTCTTCTACAATTATTCGAAAAGAGGTACCATCTATTAATGCACTAGATGTACTGAGATCGTTAAAAGACGGATTGGATCAGCACCCGTCAATTAGTAGTGAGGACCGAGAGCGCTATATGAATTTCATCTCATTAGCGAGAAAAGAATACGATGAAATTGCTAAGAAAGAAGTACAAAAAGCATTTGTTTATTCATACGAAGAATCAGCTAAGACACTTATGGATAATTACTTAGATAACGTCGAAGCATACTGCAATAAATCAAAATTACGTGATCCGTTAACTGGTGAAGAAATGAGCCCAGATGAAAAACTTATGCGTTCGATTGAAGAGCAAATTGGAATTTCAGAAAATGCTAAAAAGGCATTCCGTGAAGAAATTTTAATTCGCATTTCTGCTTATGCACGTAAAGGAAAACGCTTTGATTATAATTCACACGAACGTCTTCGTGAAGCGATTCAGAAAAAACTATTTGCCGATTTAAAAGATATAGTGAAAATTACAACATCAACGAAAACACCAGACGAAAATCAGCTTAAGAAAATCAATGATGTTGTTGCACGCTTAATTGATGAGCATGGCTATAATTCTTCATCTGCGAATGAATTGTTACGATATGTAGGTAGTTTGTTAAATCGATAGTTTGATAACAAAACGCTGTCTCTTATTCTTGGGGCGGCGTTTTGTTATCTATTGATATTTGTAAAAAATTTCATAGCTTGTCCGAATATAATAAATTAAGATGCGATTTTATGAATTTCTTGTCAATTATTTTTACAATATGCATATGATAGAGTAACCAACCATTCATACAAAAAAGCCAACACAATACAATATGTTGCAAAACGAAAATGTGTGCAACAATGCATTGTGTTTCTTTCTTATCAACGGCTGAATGTTTCTTTCTATTATGTGAGTGGCAAAATTTTGTTTAGGATGCTCGGAGTATTGTATGAAAAACGCTATATATGTTTATGGGATGATTTTCGATGAACAGTTATTTTTCAAATATTCTAGTTATGCACACTAGAAAACAAAATTATAGATTGCTGTTCATAGGGGAAGACAATTACAGTAAGGAGGGAAAGGAATGAGCGAAGAAAACCAACCAAATTACACGATTTCACAGGAAAACTGGTCCCTCCATCGCAAAGGATATGACGACCAACAACGCCATCAAGAAAAAGTGCAGGAGGCAATCAAAAATAATTTACCAGACCTTGTAACAGAAGAAAGTATAGTTATGTCTAATGGTAAGGATGTTGTGAAAATACCGATTCGTTCTTTAGATGAATATAAGATTAGATACAATTATGATAAAAACAAACACGTTGGGCAAGGAAACGGTGACAGTAAAGTTGGTGATGTTGTTGCAAGAGATGGATCAGGTGGTCAAAAGCAGAAGGGACCAGGAAAAGGGCAAGGGGCAGGAGATGCAGCTGGAGAAGATTATTATGAAGCAGAAGTCTCAATTTTAGAATTGGAGCAAGCGTTTTTCAAAGAGTTAGAGCTGCCTAATTTAAAGAGAAAAGAAATAGATGAAAACCGGATTGAACATATTGAATTTAATGATATTAGAAAAACAGGATTATGGGGAAATATTGATAAGAAACGGACGATGATATCTGCATATAAACGAAATGCAATGCGTGGTAAAGCATCTTTCCATCCAATTCACCAAGAAGATTTAAAGTTCCGTACTTGGAATGAAGTGTTAAAGCCAGATTCAAAAGCTGTTGTATTAGCGATGATGGATACGAGTGGATCGATGGGGATATGGGAGAAGTATATGGCACGTAGCTTCYTTTTCTGGATGACAAGATTTTTACGCACAAAGTATGAAACCGTAGACATTGAGTTTATTGCTCACCATACGGAAGCGAAGGTCGTCACAGAAGAAGAGTTTTTCTCAAAAGGGGAAAGTGGCGGAACGATCTGTTCTTCCGTATACAAAAAAGCACTTGAGTTAATCGATAATAAATATTCACCAGACCGTTATAATATTTATCCATTCCATTTTTCAGACGGTGATAATTTAACTTCGGATAATGCTAGATGCGTAAAGCTTGTGGAAGAGTTGATGAAGAAGTGTAATATGTTTGGGTATGGGGAAGTGAATCAGTACAACCGCCACAGTACGCTTATGTCAGCATATAAAAATATTAAAGACGAGAATTTCAGATATTATATTTTAAAGCAAAAAGCAGATGTATTTCATGCGATGAAGAGCTTTTTTAAAGAAGAATCAGGAGAAAGAATGGCATAACCCCTTGTAAAGGGGTTATTTTTTTGTAAACTTTTTATTTTTTTAGTTGACAATGATAATGAAAATCATTATCATTTATTCGAGAAATGATTATATTTTGATTTATATATTTTGGAGGAGATGTAAAGTTGGAAAGAAATAAAAGAAAACATATAAATGCGATGATTATCGCTGCGGCGTTATCGCTTCCATTTGCTACGTATTCAACGCCTGCTTTAGCGGCAGTAGCAATTGAGGCTAATAAAAAGGGATATGCTTTAGAAGATGGTACATATGATGCTGTTATTAAAGCGTATAAAGATAAAACGAATGAAGAGTCTATGGCAGCTGTTTATATAAAAAATCCTAAATTAACCATTGAGAATGGGAAGAAAATTGTAACGGCAACGTTAAGTGATAGTGATTTCTTCGAATACTTGAAAACAGAGGATATTGATACTCCTGGTGTATTCCATGATGTAAAAGTCATATCAGAGGATAAAAAGAAAAATGGGACGAAGGTTATTCAATTTGAAGTTGGAGAATTAGGAAAAAGATATAATATGCAAATGCATATTTATATTCCGACAATGGCCTATGATAATAAGTACCAGGTGCAGTTTGAAGTAAATGCGTTAAATCTAGAAAACAATGTTCCAAAAGATCAAAAGGAAAATAAAGAGGATAAAGTGGATCAACAAGATGAAAGTGCAAATGTAATAGTTGATAAGAAATTACAACAGCATATTAATAAATATAATTTAGAGAGAAAAAATATAAATGAACCTATAACGAAGGAAGATTTATTACAAATTAAAACATTATCCATATACTCAGGTGAGGGGATAAATGAAATAGCTGGTTTAGAATATATGACAAACTTAGAGAAGTTGACATTAAGAGAGTCTAATGTAACAGACATATCTGTTATCTCGGGATTGAGACATTTGAAATATTTAGATTTATCCTCTAATCCAATTGAAAGCATTCAACCCGTTTCTAAGCTAGAGAATCTTGACATGCTCTTTTTAAGAGATAACAAAATTGCAGATCTTACACCGTTAAGTCAAATGAAAAAGATTAAAATATTAGATTTAATTGGTAATAATATAAAGGATCTTACACCATTATTTACAGTGTTATCGTTAGAAGAAGTATACTTAGCAAATAATCAAATTAGTAATCTTTCGGGTATTGAGAAGTTAAAGAATGTGAATCTATTATGGATAGGAAATAATAAAATTAGTGATGTTGAGCCTATTAGTAAAATGAGTAATCTTATTGAACTAGAAATTGCTGATAGTGAAATAAAAGATATATCATCATTATCTAAATTAGTAAAAATACAAGTATTGAATTTAGAAGAGAATTATATCTCTGATATATCTCCACTGAGTAATTTAACAAATTCACATGAGATAAATCTTGGAGCGAATGAAATTTCTGACATAAAGTCTGTTGAGGAATTGGGTAAGCGAACTTCAATAGATATTCAAAGACAAAAAATCTTTTTAGATGAAGCAAGCGTAGATGAAGAAATAAAAATTCCAGTATACAATTTTAAAGGAGAGCCACTTCAAAATATTAAATTGAAAAGTGAGGGGGCTACGCTGAGTAACGGATTTATAAAATGGAATAGTCCTGGAGAAAAAATATATGAATTTAAACTAGATACGAATCCTGCTGAAAGTAAAATAAGATTTAATGGGACGGTTATACAAAGTATAGTTGAAAAACAAACAGAAAGTAAAAATGTAATTCTTGATAAAAATTTACAACAACATATTAATAAAAAGAATTTTGGTAGAGAGAATCTAAATGCCCCTATAACAAAAGAAGATTTATTACAGATTAAAACATTAGAGATACTTAAAGAAAAAGGAAAAGAGATAAAAGATCTAACTGGTTTAGAATACATGACGAACTTAGAAAACCTCACTTTAGAAGGAGTAGGGTTGAAAAATATTGAGTTCATTTCAAACTTGAAACAATTGAAAGACGTGAATGTATCTCATAATAAAATTGAAGATATAACGACGTTATCTTCACTGGAAAATTTACAGTGGTTAAACCTTGCGGATAATCATATTAAAGATGTATCAGTTCTTGGTTCAATGTTAGACCTACTCAGTTTAAAATTAGCTGGAAATGAGATTCGTGATGTAAGGCCGTTAATACAATTAGGTCAATGGTTTTCAATTGATGCCGGAAGACAAAAAATCATTTTAAATGAAGCGAAAGTAAATGAAGAAATTCAAGTTCCGGTATATGACTTAGAAGGAGAAACTATTGAGAATATTAAACTAACAAGTGAGGGTGGAACGTTTAATAACGGAGTAATGAAATGGAGTACTCCAGGTGAAAAGGTATATAAATTTGATTTAGATTCGGATGAAACTAGTATAAGCTTTAATGGAACAGTTATCCAGAATATAGTTGAAAAAGAAGAAGTGACAGAACCAACAAAAGAAGTTGAAGAAATAAAAGAAGAAGTAAAAGAGCCGGTAAAAGAAGTTGAAGAAATAAAAGAAGAAGGAAAAGAGCCGGTAAAAGAAATTGAAGGTATAAAAGAAGAAGTAAAAGAGCCGGTAAAAGAAGTTGAAGAAACAAAAGAAGAAGGAAAAGAGCCGGTAAAAGAAATTGAAGAAACAAAAGAAGAAGTAAAAGAGCCGGCGAAAGAAGTTGCAGGTACAAAAGAAGAAGTGAAAGAACCGGCGAAAGAAGTTGCAGGTACAAAAGAACAGGTAAAAGAATCAGCAACTGGATTGGATCAAGAGCCGAAAGGGAATAATCAAGTTGGTCCAGTAAAAGTGGTAGGACAAGAGAGTGCGAAAGAAAAAGATTCAAATAAACAACATGCTAATAAGCAAGAGGAAAATCAGAAGTCTTTAGCAGCAACTGGTGGTCAAGCTAACACACCGACCTTACTTTCTGGATTAGCACTTGTTCTTTCAGCATTAAGTATGTTTGTATTTAGAAAGAGATTATTTAAGAAATAAATAACGTTTTATCTTATTATTATACAAAATGATTATATAAGTTTTTGAGAAGACCTTATTATAGCAATTTCATGTTGAAATATGCTTATGATAAGGTCTTTTTGAATAGGGGAAGGATATTAATACGAGGATGTTTCGATTGCTTAAATAATGGAGCAACTGTAGCGGAAACTGTAAGTCCCTTTCGTTCACTATATGTTCAAAATGTATGAAGAAATAATATGAAATATTGCATTTTATATCATTTCATCCAGATAATATGTTAATTTCTTGAATGGAATATATAAATAGGGGGGCAATAATATGAACAAGCAATCAAAGATCAATAAAGTGTTGCTTAGTATTAGTACAATGGCGCTATCGCTCGGAGCAATTCAAACGAATGTATCAGCAGAAGAAAAGGTACCGTATAATGTATTGCATTCGAAACCAGTTGGAATTGAAAAACCAGTAGATGAGATCGGACACGCTTCTAAAGCCGAGGAAACATTATCATTTCAAGAACGTTTAAAAGTAGGAGATTTTTCACAGCGACCAGCATCTATTACGAAGAACTCGGCAGTAAAGCAAGCTAAAGAAGGCTATTCAATGGCTGATTTAAACAAAATGAATGATCAAGAATTAATTGAAACGTTAGGCAGTATTAAGTGGCACCAAATTACAGACTTATTCCAGTTTAATGAAGATGCAAAAGCCTTTTATAAAGATAACGGAAAAATGCAAGTAATTATAGACGAATTAGCTCATAGAGGTAGTACATTTACGAAAGATGATTCAAAAGGAATTCAAACGTTTACTGAAGTGTTACGTTCAGCTTTTTATCTTGCATTTTATAATAATGAATTAAGCGACTTAAATGAAAGAAGCTTCCAGGACAAATGTTTACCAGCGTTAAAAGCTATTGCGAAAAATCCCAACTTTAAGCTTGGAACAAATGAGCAAGATACAGTCGTATCTGCATACGGAAAATTAATTAGTAATGCATCAAGTGATGTTGAAACGGTGCAATACGCATCGGATATTTTAAAACAATATAATGATAATTTTAATGCATATGTAGACGATCGTATGAAAGGACAAGCTGTATACGATATGATGCAAGGCATTGATTATGATATACAGTCTTACTTAAATGAGGCTCGTAAAGAAGCGAATGAAACGATGTGGTATGGAAAAGTAGATGGGTTTATTAATGAAATAAATCGTATTGCTCTTTTAAATCAAGTAACACCAGAAAATAAGTGGCTCGTTAATAATGGAATTTATTTTGCTAGTCGTTTAGGTAAGTTTCATAGTAATCCAAATAAAGGATTAGAGGTTGTTACACAGGCAATGCATATGTACCCGCGTTTAAGTGAGCCGTATTTTGTTGCAGTAGAACAAATTACAACAAACTATAACGGGAAAGATTATAGCGGGAATACGGTAGATTTAGAGAAGATACGTAAAGAAGGAAAAGAGCAATACTTACCAAAAACGTATACATTCGATGATGGATCTATTGTATTTAAAACTGGGGATAAAGTGTCAGAAGAAAAAATTAAGAGATTATATTGGGCTGCGAAGGAAGTAAAAGCGCAATATCACCGTGTGATCGGAAATGACAAAGCTTTAGAACAAGGTAATGCAGACGACGTATTAACGATAGTAATCTATAATACTCCAGACGAATACCAGTTAAATAGACAATTGTATGGATATGAAACAAACAACGGTGGAATTTATATTGAAGAGACAGGGACATTCTTTACATATGAGCGTACGCCAGAGCAAAGTATTTATAGTTTAGAAGAGTTATTCCGTCATGAGTTTACTCATTATCTTCAAGGGAGATATGAAGTTCCCGGTTTATTTGGAAGAGGAGATATGTATCAAAATGAAAGATTAACTTGGTTCCAAGAAGGGAATGCAGAATTTTTCGCAGGATCTACTCGTACAAATAACGTTGTACCAAGAAAGAGCATCATTAGTGGATTATCATCTGATCCTGCAAGCCGTTATACAGCAGAGCGTACACTATTTGCTAAATATGGTTCTTGGGATTTCTATAACTACTCGTTCGCATTGCAGTCTTACTTATATACTCATCAATTTGAAACGTTTGATAAAATTCAAGATTTAATTCGTGCGAATGATGTGGGGAATTATGATACGTATCGTGAGACTTTAAGTAAAGATTCTAAGTTAAATAAAGAGTATCAAGAGTATATGCAGCAGCTAATTGATAATCAAGATAAGTACAATGTGCCGGAAGTAGCAGATGATTATTTAGCTGAACATGCACCAAAAGCACTAACAGAAGTGAAGAAAGAAATTAGTGAAACGTTGTCTATGAAAGATACAAAAATGACAAAGCATACATCTCAATTCTTTAATACATTTACATTAGAAGGCACGTTTACAGGTAGTGTAACAAAAGGTGAGTCAGAAGACTGGAAAGCAATGAGTAAAAGAGTAAATGAGGCTTTAGAACAATTGACGCAAAAAGAATGGAGTGGCTACAAAACGGTTACAGCATACTTCGTTAATTATCGTGTGAATAGTTCAAATGAATTTGAATATGATGTAGTCTTCCATGGTATCGCAAAAGATGACAGAGAAAATAAAGCTCCGACGGTTAATGTAAACGGACCTTATAATGGGTTTGTAAAAGAAGGAATTCAATTCAAAAGTGATGGATCAAAAGACGAAGATGGAAAAATCGTTTCTTATTTATGGGATTTTGGAGACGGCAGAACAAGTAAAGAAGTTAATCCAGTACATGCATATGAAAGAGAAGGAACTTATAAAGTAGCGTTAGTAGTAAAAGACGATAAAGGAAAAGAGAGTAGAAGCGAAACAACTGTTACAATTAAAGATGGAAGTGTAACAGAATCAGAACCAAATAATCGTCCAGAAGAAGCAAATCGTATTGGGTTAAACACTACTATAAAAGGTAGCCTTATCGGTGGGGATCACACCGATGTTTATACATTTAATGTCGCATCAGCGAAAGATATCGATATTTCTGTTTTAAATGAGTATGGAATCGGGATGACATGGGTACTTCACCATGAATCAGATATGCAAAATTACGCAGCTTACGGTCAAGCTAATGGAAATCATATAGAAGCAAAATTTAATGCAAAACCAGGTAAGTATTACTTGTATGTATATAAATATGATAATGGTGATGGAACGTACGCATTATCAGTAAAATAAGTTCTTTTCCAATGTATGTTTAACTTTACTTTTTGTGGAAAATAGTATATTATATAGATATACAATATATCGGTTATTTACTAGGAGGAGCCTGTCACAATAGGTTTCTCCTGTTCTTTTTTAGAGGCCTGTCTTACAGGCTTTTCTTTAAAAGATAAATAACTGAAAATTAAGAACGATAATCTTTGAAAGAGGTGGGGCATACATATAACAAAAAAGGGATTGTTTAAGAAAGGGGGATAAGAAATGGTCTTGTTTGGTTATCCACTTGAAACAATTTATTTATATGGATTTATTATTGCTACTATACTCACTGTTATTTATATTTTCTTTGGAGATATATTTGAATCAATATTTAGTTTTGGGGGCGGATCTGTATCCGTTGTTACTTTACTACTTAGTTTCTTCGCCATGTTATGTGGACTTAGTTATATAGGAGAATATTTATTTTCCTTTAATAGTACTATTATTTTTGCTGGTTCATTTGCTATATCTTTTATCGGTGTTTTCATAATGAAAATATTAATTTTAAAACCGATTGCAGAAGCAGAACAAAATACGGTGCAACGTATGGATGAATTCATTGGTCGCAAGGGAGAAGTCATTACGACAATTCCTACAGAAGGATTTGGAGAAGTGTTAATCTCCTCTCCATTTGGAAGTAATGCAATACCAGCGAAAACAATTGGAAAGAAAGATATTTCACAAGGAACCGAGGTCATTATTGAAGGAGTTCAAGATGGTGTTTTGCTTGTACAAAACATCGCTTATTCTTTAAAGAAACCAAAATTATAAGGGGGAATTTACATGACGATTCCATTAATTATCGGTGGAGTTTTACTCGCAATTTTACTTCTACTCATTTTAGTATTTATTACGAAGTATCGTACAGTTGGTCCAGATGAAGCATTAATTGTAACAGGGAACTGGCTTGGTGGTGGAAAGAATGTTGTTATCACTGATGATGGAAAGAAGATTAAGATTATCCGCGGTGGTGGTACTTTCGTTGTTCCAATTATGCAACGGGCAGAACTTCTTAGCTTATTAAACTACAAATTAGAAGTTGGAACACGTGATACGTATACGAAACAAGGTGTTCCGATTACAGTAAACGGTGTTTCTATTATTAAAGTAGGATCGACAATTGAAGAAGTTTCTACAGCAGCTGAACAATATTTAGGAAAAGAAACGGAAGAGTTAAAAGTAGAAGCAAAAGAAGTTTTAGAAGGGCATCTACGTGCTATTTTATCTTCTATGACAGTAGAAGATGCTTATAGTAATAGAGAGCAATTCGCACAAAAGGTGCATGAAGTGGCCTCTACTGATTTGAAGAAGATGGGACTTCGCATCGTTTCCTTTACAATTAAAGAAATAATGGATAAAAACGGCTACTTAGATGCACTTGGTCAGCCGCAAATTGCAATGGTTAAGCGTGATGCAACAGTTGCGAATGCAGAGCGTGAAAAAGAGGCACGAATTGAAAAAGCTCGTGCTGAGAAAGAAGCAAAAGAAGCAGAATATCAACGTGATGCACAAATCGCTGAAGCTGAAAAACATAAGGAATTAAAAGTACAATCTTATAAGAGGGACCAAGAACAAGCTCGCGCAGATGCAGATCTTTCTTACGAATTACAACAAGCGAAAGCGCAACAAGGTGTTACAGAAGAGCAAATGCGAGTTAAAATCATTGAGCGTGAAAAGCAAATTGAGTTAGAAGAAAAAGAGATTGCGCGTCGTGAAAAGCAATACGATGCAGAAGTAAAGAAAAAGGCAGATGCAGATCGCTATGCTGTTGAACAATCAGCTGAAGCGGAAAAAGTAAAACAAATGAAAAAAGCAGATGCGGATCAATATAAAATTGAAGCAGAAGCAAGAGCACGTGCAGAAGAAGTTCGTGTAGAAGGTTTAGCAAAAGCAGAAATTGAAAAAGCACAAGGTCAGGCAAAGGCAGAAGTACAAAAGGCGCAAGGTACAGCGGAAGCAGATGTTATTAGGTTAAAAGGTTTAGCAGAAGCAGAAGCGAAACAAAAAATTGCAGAAGCATTTGAATTATATGGGCAAGCCGCGATTATGGATATGGTTCTTAAAATGCTTCCGAGTTATGCGAAAGAAATTGCGAGTCCGCTTAGCAACATTGATAAAATTACAGTCGTTGATACAGGCGGTGGTGGAAAGAATAGCGGCGCCGGAAAAGTTGCAGGGTATGCGACAGATTTAATGGCAACAATGCAAGAAACGTTAAAAGCTTCTTCTGGCATTGATTTAAAAGAATTACTAGAAGGATTCGCTGGAAAAGGTGCCGTGCAACAACTATCAAATGATAAACCTGTAGTATCAGTAGTAGAAGATGAGAAGAAAGAAATAAACAAAGATAAAGAATAGCAAGATGAAAAGAACCTCTAGTAAATGGGATACTAGAGGTTCTTTCGTGAAATGTAATATTTCGAATAATGTACATTTTTATATATTGTTTTAATTATTTAAATTCTATAGAATGAAAAAGGTATGTAACAATACTTTAAATGTAGAGAAAGATGAGGGAAAAGAGAAAGAGGGTCTCATCAATACATTTAAATCGTATGATTTGTATAAAGAGATTAAATGTAAAGAAATTGCATTTAAAACGGTATGGAGGGGTAGGAATATGTTTCAAGGAAAATTAAGGAGTAGAAGCTTAAAAACAAAGTTACTTGTATCATTTATTATTATTTTGATTGCACCAAGTATTGTAATTGGTTGGACGTCTTATCAGCAGGCGAAGACAAATTTTAATGAAACAATTTTGCAATCAGCAAAAGATAACGTGAAGGTTTTAAATAATGTAATTAATAAAGAGTTAGATAGTAAGAAAGTAGACGCAGCATATTTTACAAAATTATTCACTGGAGCGAGCTATCAAGCAGATCAGCTTCAAAACGTGCAAAATAAATTAGAAGAATATAATAAATTACATCCAGAAATGGAAGCAATCTATACTGGATCTAGTAATGGACAATTTATTCAATCACCGGTACTTCAAATGCCAGAAGGGTATAATCCTACAGAAAGAGATTGGTATAAAGAGGCAGTGAAAAAAAGTGGTGAAGTAATTATCACAGCTCCATATAAATCAAAAACGACAGGAAATATTGTTGTTACAATAGCAAAACAAAATGAAGATAAAAGTGGCGTTCTCGGTATTGATTTAATTATTAATGATATTGTAAATACTTCAAAAATGGTTAATATCGGTAAAGAAGGGTATGTTGCAATTTTTGATCAAGATAAAAATGTAGTAGCACATCCAGCGTTAAAGCCGGGGGAGAAGGTAGAAGAGAAACTTGAAAAAGAGCTGTACAAGCAGGAAATAGGTGATTTTAAATTCTCATTAGATGGTGAGGATCGTAATATTACCTTTAAAACAAATAAGCAAACTGGATGGAAAATAGCAGGAATTATGCCTTCAAAAGAAATAATTGAAGCGGCTGAACCTATTTTCTATAAAACATTAACTGTTATTGGTATCTCGTTAATAATTGGTGGAATTATAATTTACTTCATAATTGCTTCTATTATTAAACCGTTAAAGCAACTTGTTATATCAGCGAGGAAAATTAGCGAAGGTGACTTAACGGAATCAATTGCTGTTCGTTCGAGGGATGAAATTGGACAGTTAGGTGAAAGTTTTAATGAGATGGCGGCATCATTACATGATGTAATTTCAAATATTAATACTTCAGCTGGTCATGTAGCAGCTTCTTCGGAAGAATTAACGGCTAGTATGAAGCAAGCAAGTGAAGCGACGGAACAAATTACAAGGGCGATGGAACAAGTATCGAGTGGGGCAGAAATACAAACGCGGGAAGTTGAAGAAGGAGCGACTCTGTTAGAAGAAGTTACAGAAGGAATTCAGCGTGTTGCGGATAGCTCTTCATTAGTATCCACAGCCTCTATGTATACGAAGCAAAAAGCTGAAGATGGTGGAAAGTTAGTTGAACAAACTGTGAATCAAATGCAATTAATTCATGAGTCTGTGTCACAGTCAGACGAAGTCATTTCTTTATTAGATGATAAGTCGAAGCAAATTGGAGCTATTCTAGAAGTGATTCAACATATTGCACAGCAGACAAACTTATTAGCATTAAATGCTGCAATTGAGGCTGCAAGAGCTGGAGAGCAAGGAAGAGGTTTTGCAATTGTAGCAGATGAAGTACGTAAACTAGCGGAACAATCGGGACAGTCTTCTACGGAAATTGGAAAGTTAGTGAAAGAGATACAATTTGATATAAGAGAAACTGTAAGTTCTATGAATCAAGTTGGGACAGAGGTACAATCAGGGCTTGTAGTTGCAAATGAGGCGAAGCAAAGCTTTGTAGAAATATTGAAATCTACAAATGATACAGTTGTACAAATTGATAGTATGGTAGATGTAGCGAAGCGAATGACGATAGATACAAAACAAGTAAGTGCATCTATTAATGAAATTGCAGCAACGATTGAAGAAAATGCAGCAAGCGTTCAAAATATTGCTGGCTCCTCTGAAGAACAAGTAGCTTCAGTAGAAGAAATAAATTCAGCAGCAGTTCACTTATCGCGAATGGCTGAAGAATTACAAGAGATGATTGGTAAATTTAAAGTGTAATAACAAGCATTAAGAAACGAGGTAGTAATTTTACCTCGTTTCTTTTTTTATCCCGCTATTTGTGGGCAGTAAAACTCCCACCTCATAATTCGGCTGGAGCAAAGAAGTTAGGTGGGAGTCGGGCGGCCCGTAGATGCCCGATTGGTGAAGGCTAATAATCAGTGAGGGATGAACAAAACCCCCACTGATTAAAGTTTCACTTTATGAAGATAAAGATAAAGAAATATATAGTAACCGTGTTATGATAAAAGGTGATATTTAAAAAAACTGTATTTTCTTTAAATTCTATCTTTAGCCATGTTAGGGGAATGATTTTGAAATTGAAGAAATTGAAACTGCAACCGAGAATTACATTAACTATTAGTACACTTATTCTTGTTGTACTGCTGTTAACGAGTTATTTATTTTACTACATATTATCTGAAACGGTAGAAGACCAAATCGGAAAAAGAGCGTTGCATGTTGCGAAAACAGTTGCTGCTATACCGGAAATCCAGGAAGCTTTTCAAAAAGAAAATCCAGCTTCTATTATTCAGCCAATTGCAGAAAAAATTCGAATCGAAACAGATGCTGATTTTATTGTAGTTGGAAATAAAGATGGTATTCGTTATGCGCATCCTAAGCGAGATAAAATAGGAGAGAGAATGGTTGGCGGAGATAATGAAGGGGTTCTATTAGAAGGGGAATCTTATGTTTCGAAAGCAACGGGATCATTAGGGCCTTCACTACGCGGAAAAGTCCCGATTCGTAATCAGGATAATGAAATTATTGGTGTAGTATCTGTTGGTTTTTCAATGGATGATATTCATGGAGCGATAGAAGTGTATGGAAAGCGTGTGTTTTGGATTACAATAACAGGTCTGTTAATTGGAATAATAGGCTCTGTATATTTAGCAAAAAGTATTAAGCGGATGATGTTTGGAATGGAGCCAGAAGAAATTTCATCTTTATACGAGGAGCATAGTACAGTTATTCAATCTGTACGTGAAGGGATTGTAGTAATCGATAAAAATGGAATGGTTAGTTTAGTAAATCAAGCGGCATACGATATCCTTTCTTTAGATAAACAACAAAATATAATGGGAGAATTTATTTTAGATGTTATTCCTAATTCATCGATACTGGATGTACTTCAAACCGGAGAAGAACAATTTGATCGCCAATTAAATATAAAGGGACAGGATGTTATTGCTAATCGTCTACCTATTAAAGTTAATCATAAAGTAACTGGTGTAGTATCCAGTTTACGCCTGAAATCTGAAATGGATCAATTAACAGCAGAATTGTCTCAAACGCGGCAATATACAGAGGCATTGCGGGCACAAACGCATGAATATAACAATTTATTGTATACGCTTTCGGGTCTTATCCAATTAGAGTCGTATGAAGATGCTTTAGAGCTTATTCATAAGGAAACAGCAGTATATCAAGAGTTCGTTCAATTTATTATGAAACGAATTCAAAATCCATGGTTAGGTGGGATTTTAATTGGATTTTATAATAGGGCGCGAGAGTTGAAGATTGATTTTATGTTAGATCGGGAAAGTAGTTTAGAAGAGTTAAGTCCGCATATTGAGAGTAATTACGTTGTTTCTATTTTAGGGAATTTGATTACGAATGCATTTGAAGCAATCGAAAGAAATCACGAACATAATAAGAAAGTAAGAATGTTTGTAACAGACATTGGAGAAGAAATATTAATTGAAGTGGAAGATTCAGGACAAGGTGTTCATGATGAAATAATTACAAGTATATTCTATAAAGGTTTTTCGACGAAGGCGGGCGAAAAACGTGGATATGGATTAGCGAAAGTGAAAGAGTTAGTGGAAGATTTAAATGGGAGTATTGCGATTGAAAAAGGGGATTTAGGTGGTGCTTTATTTATAATTGCATTACCGAAAGAGAGAGGCGAATTGTAATGAATGAGGGGATTGAAGTATTGATTGTAGAAGATGATATTCGGATTGCGGAAATTCATCGTCGTTTTACTGAAAAAATTGAAGGGTTTAAAGTAATTGGAACAGCAACGACTGGGGAACAGGCGAAAGAATGGTTAGAGTTTGTAAAGCCACAACTCGTTTTATTAGATGTATATTTACCTGACATGCAAGGGACTGAACTCGTCACATATATTAGGCATAATTTGCATGATACAGATATTATTATGATTACAGCCGCATCAGAGACGGATGTAGTGCGACATGCTTTACGAGGCGGAGTAACAGATTATATTGTAAAGCCACTTACATTTGATCGGTTTAAAACAAGTTTAGAAAGTTATCAAAAGAAGATTACGAAGTTAAAGAAAAATACTCAATTATCTTCAGAACAGATTGAACATCTATGGTCCCAAAGAGGGGTGCAGGCAAATCAAATAGAATATGCGCCAAAAGGAATCGACCCTTTAACGTTAGCAAAAATAAAAAAGCATATGCTAACTATTAATGAAGAGGGAATTACTGCAGAGATACTAAGTTCAATGGTAGGTGTAAGCCGATCAACTGCTAGGCGCTATTTAGAGTATTTGATCTCTGGAAAGAAAGTGCATGCGGAGCTTATATATGGAAGTGTGGGAAGGCCAGAAAGAAGGTATTTCCGCGTTTCTTCATAGGGGATTTTTTCAACAATAAAAACAGTAGAGGATTATTACATTTCCTCTACTGTTTTTTCTAGTTTCATCTTATATTGGAATAATTCCAATTACAATTCCAGTAATCAACATAACCATTGTCGTTCCAACAGCCCAAAGTAAAGTGAATCGTTGGTGTTCACCAAAATCAACCTTGGCCATTCCGACTAATAAATAAGTGGAAGCCACGAGGGGACTCAGTAAGTGAACAGGTTGACCGAGTAACGAAGCACGTCCCATTTCTGCTGCACTAATTCCGTAAGCGGCAGCAGCTTTCGTTAAAATAGGTAATACGCCGAAGTAAAAGGCATCATTAGACATGAAAAATGTGAACGGCATACTTAGTAAAGCTGTAATAATTGGAAGTTGGGGGCCAAGTGCATCTGGTATAAGAGTAACAACACTTTGAGCCATTGCATCTACCATTTTTGTTCCAGATAGAATACCTGTGAAAATTCCAGCAGCAAAGACGAGAGAAACAACCGCTAATACGTTTCCAGCGTGAGACGCAATACGCTCTTTTTGCTGTTCTAAGTTTGGATAGTTAATCATAACAGCAATAGCAAAAGCGACTGTAAATAAAACAGGTAACGGCATAATCTCTAGTATGAGACAAACGAGGAGGGAAGCAGTTAATAAAAAGTTAATCCATAGCAGTTTCGGGCGTTTATGTATTTCAGCTTCGACTGTCGCAGCTTGCTCATCCATTGTTTGCATTTGTTTTAAATATTGGACATCCATAATTCCTAAACGTTTTCTTTCTTTTTTTCCAAGATAATAGGCAACGAAAACTACCCAAATTGCACCAGCAATCATTCCTGGTATAAGTGGTGTGAAGAGCTCTGATGCATCAAGTCCAAGAGCACTCATAACCCGAGCAGTTGGTCCACCCCAAGGTGTAAGATTTGTAACACCTGCCCCTAACATAACAACCCCAGCTAATATAAGTGGATTCATTCCAAGACGTTTATATAGTGGATACATTGCGGAAACTGTAATCATATATGTTGTTGTTCCGTCACCATCTAATGAAACGATAATAGTAAGAATAGCTGTACCAACAACAATTTTTAAAGGATCACCTTTTACAAATTTTAAAATTTTACTAATAACAGGATCGAATAAACCGCTATCAATCATAATTCCGAAATATAAAATGGCGAACATAAGCATAATACCAGTAGGTGCTAGCTTTTGAATTCCTTCTAACATCATCGGGCCCATATTGGCATAAAAGCCACCAATTAATGCGAAAATAATTGGAACTAATATTAATGCGACTAAGGCTGACATACGTTTAGTCATAATCAAAAACATAAAGACGAATACCATTGCAAATCCAAGTAATGCTACCATGTAATCTCCCCCTCAAAAAATGATTGCGCTTTCAATATAAAACGAAAATTCAGATAAAAGGTTTTTTATTTATAATAAAAGGTTCAATTCGAATGGTAAATAATTAAAGAAATAACATCATTAGAAACATAATCTTTATTTTGATCATTTTGTTCATGAGGTAATTTTGAATTTTTAAAAAGATAAATGCCTTCGTACAAGAATGGTAGAATAAGGTGAAAACGAGAAGCGCGTGAAGTAGGGAGTAGATTTTGAATGGAAACAAGAATAGAAGAGATTTATAGTTCATGTAAAGGAAAAGTAGAGGAGATTTTTATTAATGAATCCTCTTACGTATATGAATGGGAGAAATTAATGATGATCCGAAAAAATGATGGTGAGCTTGAGAAAATCGGGATAGGGATCAGTGGAAATATAAGATTAGTAAATGTAGAAGTTGGACAGGAAATTGATACGGATACATTATTAGTTAAGCTGGAAGATGATTTATTAATTACTGGTTGTGAATGATGAGGGATGTGTAGAAGTAACTGCACATCTCTTTTTTGTTCCATATATTACAAAAAGAACATTGTTTTTTCACAAATCTCACACAACCTTCTGCTATTCTTTTCGTGGAGTATACGGTTTTTAGGGAGGAATATTAATGAGGGTAAAATATGTCGTACTTGTTATATGTGTATGTTTCATCTTTATGGCAGTAGGATGTGGAAAACAGGAAATAAAAGCTGTGGCAATTAATGAGAAACATGATAAATGTGATATTTGCCAAATCGGGGTAATGGATAATCAATTTGCAACAGAAATCATTTTAGAAAGTGGAAAAGCGTTAAAGTTTGATGATATCGGTTGTATGTATAAATGGATGGAGATCAATTCAGGTGAAAAGACGAAAGAAAAATTTGTTCGAGATTATGATTCGAAAGATTGGGTTTCGTTAGAAGATGCTACTTACGTATATGATAAAACAATAACGACACCGATGGCTTATAATGTCATTTCATTTAAAAATAAAAAAGATGCAGAGAGTTTTGTATCTAACTATAAGGGGAAAGTTCTTTCGTATAAAGAGCTATCAGAGCATAAATGGGAAATGAATAAAGAGATGATGGGGAAACCGAAAACAGGGAATCACGGTGGGCATCATTAATAATAGAAAAAGACAACTATATAGTTGTCTTTTTCTATTATTACTCAGGTGCAAATATAGAAAAGGTGTAAAAATTTTAGAAGAACGGTTACAATGGAATATAGTAACCTAAAGCAATCATTTATGTACTTTTTAGAAATATATACAAATGCGGTAAAAACGTGCTAAACTAATTGCTTCATAATGTTAATGATGAGGCCATCAGGCGTATCATTCCAATAGGTTGAGAAACATAGTATAAGTTTAAGATAATCCGATTAAAGAAGGAATCTAAAGGGCTTATGGATAAATGTACTCAAGAAGAGTTATTGTATGTGATGGAGGAATGGTTAAGAAAACATTATCTTTCATAGGAGCTGTAGTTGTGAGAAAACAAAAAATTTTATTATGTATGTTATTAGGACTTTTAATGACGGTAGTGGCTTGCGATAAGCAAGAGGAGCCAGAATCAAAACCGGTTCATGTGAAAAACGAAAAGAAAAAAGAAAAGCATAAAGAACAGGAAGAATCTAAAGAAGAAAAAAGTATAAATTTAATGGACAAACAGTTGCTACTTTCTGCGACGCTTGGAGACACAGAAACAGCTATGAAGCTGATCCAAGATGGAGCGAATATCAATGTAGAAGGTGACAACGGAGAAACGCCTGTCCTTGCAGCGACGTATCAAAATCATGTAGAGACAGTTAAAGCATTAATTGATGCGGGTGCTGATATTGAAATTCAAGACGAAAAACAAAGTAATCCATTTCTTTATGCAAGTAGAGAAGGATATACGGATATTGTAAAAGTATTAATTAATGCAGGAGTTAATACGAAGGAAACGACTAAGTCAGGTGGAACAGCACTTATTTCTGCATCTGAGCGTGGCCATGTAGAGGTTGTTAAAGAATTATTAGAGCATACAGATATTGATGTGAATTATAAGAATGAACGTGGTGGAACAGCTTTATTAGAAGCAATTGTATTAGGAAATGGTAGTGAAAGTCATAAGAAAGTAATTCAAATGCTTATTGACCACGGGGCAGATGTAAATATGGCCAATAAGGAAAATATTACGCCGCTGCAATATGCTGAAAAAAGAGGTTTTAAAGATATTGCGAATATGTTGAGGATAGCTGGAGCGAATGAAGTAGTACAGCCGCAACCACAACTGGCAGAATAACAAGCTGAAGAAATAAAAAGCACGAGATAATCCCATTTAGATAGACAGAATGAAGAAGTCATTTTAGTATGATGGATTCAGTAATGTGTATTTAAATGGGATTTTTGTTTTGAAAAAATGGATGGATGCTATATCGAGAAGGCTACAAATAGTAGTTAAGGAGGGTATAAATGCGATTTTCAGAACTTGAGTTAATAGCAATTCAGGCAGAAGTTTTATTTGTTCATAATCAAGTAGGAAGAATAAAGTGTGTAAATGAAAATGGAAATCTGAAAGCACCACGTTTTTTTCTTAGCAGAACTCGTGAAGGGAATATAACGAGGTATCATTATAAACTGCATGGTGAAATGATAAGTAAGATTGAGAAATTAATTCGAGAATGCTCAAATCACATTGAGATAGCAAAGATCATTAAAGTATTAAATGAAGAGAGAACGGTGGAGAATATTTGGGTGGGTCCTGCTTTCATGTTCCCTAATAATTTACATAAGCCAACTAGAACAATACAAATAACAGAGAAGAATAAAGAGCTTTTGCGAGAAAATTTTTCTAATCTAATAGAACAGATGGAATGGAGGCGACCTTATTTTGCAATTGTAAAAAATGAAAAGGTAGTTTCTATATGTTGCAGTGCCAGAAGTACGCCCGTAGCTGCTGAGGCAAGTGTAGAAACTTTAGTGGAGTTTCAAGGGAATGGATATGGTGCTGATGTCGTTACAGCCTGGGCACTATCAATACAAGAGGAAAAGCGCATTCCGCTTTATAGTACTTCTTGGGATAACTTTGCTTCGCAAGCAGTGGCGAGAAAACTAAAACTCATTAACTATGGAATGAATTTACACATTGATTGAATTTTAAACATTGTTGTGTTCTGTTGGGATTTATTCGTATATCTAGATTATTGTAAAAGTAATATGGTGAATATTAACATTCGATTAACATCTAATTAACAATTTATCAAAACTGACTTAATAAATGCGTAATATAGTAAAGGTAACAAAATAACTAGGGTAGAGAACATTTGAGAACACCCGCTTACATATAACGTGCCGCTTTCTTAAGTGTGCTCTATTCCCTAGAGTTCAAATAAGGAGAAAGGTGTTCTATGTAAGTAGGTGTTTTTAGTTTGGATAAAAATAGAAAAGCTAGGTGGAATAAATGTTTAAAGAATCTTATATTGCGATGATAAAGGATTGGAAAGGGTACAAAACATACAAAAAATTACCGAAAACAGTTTTTCTTATGACTGGTTCAATGCTGGAGTTACCAGAGCGTGTATATGAACTACAGAAACATGGACACGATGTATTTCTTCATTGTGATTTTATACAAGGCTTAAATACGAACACAGAGGAAGCACTTTTATATATTCAAGATGTTATCGGAGCACAAGGTATTATTTCGACAAAGGGATCGACAATTCGAAATGCCAATAAAATTGGATTGAAAACGATTCAACGCATTTTTATTGTTGATACTTTATCTCTTACAAAATCAATTGAAAATTGTAAAACGACTAAACCGAATGCAGTAGAGATTATGCCTGGCATTATGCCTTCTATTATTAAACAGCTAGCGGAGGAAATAAAATTCCCTATTATTGCAGGTGGGCTGATTCAAACGCGAGAGGATGCAGAAATCGCAATTCGTGCAGGAGCAAGTGCAATTTCAACGAGTCATTATGAAGTGTGGATACAAGAAGAAAAAAGGAGTGCAACCTTGTGATTGAATTGAAAAATGTTTCAAAGGTATATAAAAATGCGGAAGAGACAGCAGTTAAAGGCGTATCAGTTCATATTAAAAGAGGAGAATTTTTTGTTTTAGTTGGACCTTCGGGATGTGGAAAAAGTACATTATTACGAATGCTGGCTGGTTTAGAGGAAATTTCTTCGGGAGATTTAATTATTAATGAACATGTTGCAAATGATTTAGAGCCGAAAGACCGTAATCTATCAATGGTATTTCAAAATTATGCATTATATCCACACCTAACTGTAGAAGAAAATATTTTATTTGGACTTAAGGTAAGGAAGGTACAAAAAGAAGAGCGACAAAGGCGATTAATGGAAGCTATTGAAATGGTAGGACTGAAAGAGTATGTGAAAATGAAACCGGGCCAATTATCAGGCGGGCAAAGACAGCGTGTTGCACTTGCTAGGGCCATCGTCAGTCAAGCACCGATTTGTTTAATGGATGAACCACTTTCGAATTTAGATGCGAAATTACGTGCACAGATGAGGATTGAAATTAGAGAAATTCAGCAACGATTAGGAATTACGATGATTTACGTTACTCACGATCAAATAGAAGCAATGACTATGGGAGATCGTATTATGGTTTTAAATAAAGGAAGTATACAACAAGTTGGAACACCGCTTGATATATATAACGAACCAGCAAACGAATTTGTTGCAAGTTTTATAGGTTCTCCTTCTATGAATATAAATGATGGGGAAGTGGATAAAGAAAAAGGCATATTACATATAGGGCAATTGCAAATCCCATTATCTATTGGACAGCTAAAGCAATTACCAGAAGGAACTATTCGAATAGGTATGCGTCCTGAGCATATTGCACTGTCTGAGGAAGGACAAGAAGTGACGCTACAATCTGTAGAAGTATTAGGGAATGAATCTATATTAAACTTTGCGGTAAATGGAACAACTTGGAGTGCGAAAGTCATCGGACAGTTACTCCTGAACAAAGGTGACAAAGTAAAATTATTATTTTCGCAAGAAAAACTATGCTTCTTTCATCAAAATAAGAATGAACGATTAAAAGTGGTGGCTGAAGAAGAGTTGAAAGTGGTGGCGAAATAATGATTGAAGTAGGTAAGTTACCAGTTCAAACAACAGTGTCAAAAAAGAAGAGTTTATGGGGCAGAACGAAAGATTTAAGAATAGGATTATTGTTTTTGGCGCCATCTATTTTGTTATTTTCAATTTTTCTTTTCTATCCATTGTTTAGGACGATCTACTATAGCTTTTATTTAACAGATATACACGGAGAAGCTAATCTTTTCGTTGGCTTAGAAAATTATCAATATTTATTTTCGGATCCTGCTTTCTACAAAAGTATAAAGTCAACTTTATTATTTGTTTTATATACAGTGCCTACTAGCATTGTATTCGCCTTATTTCTTGCATTAATTGCAAATGAAAAAGTAAGAGGGATCGGGTTATTCCGAGTACTGTTTTCTTCAACGATGGGAATATCAGTAGCTGCTAGTGCAGTGATTTGGCTATTTTTATTTCATCCAAGTGTAGGGTTATTTAATAATATATTAGCCTCTATGAATCTTCCTGCAATCGCATGGTTAACGAGTCCAGAATGGGCACTGTTTTCTGTATCGGTTACAACGGTTTGGGTGAATACAGGATTTGCATTTTTAGTTATATTAGGTGGTTTACAAAATATTGATACGTCTTTATATGAGAGTGCATCTATAGATGGTGCTAGTTATTTATATAAGCTTCGCCGCGTTACATTACCGACGCTATCACCAACTTTATTTTTTATCGTGACAGTAACGTTAATTAGTGCATTCCAAAGCTTTGGACAAATTGATATTTTAACGCACGGTGGACCGAATGATGCAACGAATTTAATTGTGTACTCGATTTATAAAGAGGCATTTGTGAATCATCAATTTGGAACAGCAAGTGCACAAGCGATGGTATTATTTATTTTCATTTTTATTGCTACATTGATTCAATTTAAGTTTGCTGAGAGAAAGGTGCATTATAAATGATCGTTAAACAGTGGAAACAAAATTTCCTATTATACATGCTGCTCATTATTAGTGCAGTAATGGTGTTTTTTCCTGTACTGTATGCGTTTTTAATAAGCTTTATGACACCAGACGATATTCAAATGAGAAGGTTATTTCCAACTCAATTTACTTTTGATAATTTCATTAATATTTTTCAAAAAGTACCTCTTTTTACATACTTATATAACAGTTTAATTGTATCGACAGTTGTTATGCTTGGACAACTTATCGTATCCAGTTTAGCAGCTTATGCTTTTGTTTTTCTTCAGTTTAAAGGTAGAAACTTAATTTTCTTCTTGTTTATTTCAACAATGCTTATTCCGTGGGAAGCAACGATGGTACCGAACTTTTTAACGATTCAAAACTTCGGATGGATTAATAGTTTTGCTGGGATGACGGTGCCGTTTTTTGCAACAGCTTTCGGTATTTTCTTACTACGTCAACATTTTATGACACTTCCGAATGAACTGAAAGAAGCTGCTTTTATTGAAGGGATTGGAAATGTAAGGTTTTTATTCAGTGTTGTAATTCCGTATTGTAAAACGAGTTTTATTACGCTTGGAGTATATAGCTTTTTAACAACGTGGAATATGTATTTGTGGCCGCTCTTAGTAACCACTGATGAAAAAGTAAGAACGGTTCAAATTGGTGTAAAGCAGCTTCAATCTCAAGAAGTTGCAACTGATTGGGGCAGTGTAATGGCCGGTGTTACGGTTATCGTCATTCCAACGTTGATTTTACTATTTTTAGGGCAAAAGCAATTACAAAAAGGATTAACAAAAGGTGCAATTAAATAAGCATACATAGGAAAAGGTGGGATTGAGATGAGTTTATTGAAAAAAAGTGCTGCTCTTTTAATGGCAGCCACAATGGCATTAACCGGCGCAGCTTGTTCAAATAGTAAAACAGAGGGGAAACCTGAAGCACAGGCAAAAGTAGCTCCAGTTGAAAAGAATGGTGATAAAACTGTAATTCGTTTCTGGCATGCAATGGGTGGAAAAACACAAGGTGTACTAGATGGGCTTGTTGCAGACTATAATAAGTCGCAGAATAAATACGAGATAAAGGCAGAGTTCCAAGGAACATACGAAGAGTCTTTAACGAAATTTAAAACGATGTCTGCAACGAAAGAAGCGCCAGCTCTTGTTCAATCGAGTGAAATTACAACGAAGTATATGATTGATAGCAAAAAGATTACGCCTATCGATAGCTGGATTAAAAAAGATAAGTACGATACATCAAAATTAGAAAAATCAATTACGAACTATTATTCAGTTGATGAAAAAATGTATTCTATGCCGTTTAATTCATCTACACCAGTATTAATTTATAATAAGGATGCTTTCGCGAAGGCTGGATTAGATCCAGAGAAAGCTCCGCAAACATATGATGAGTTAAAAGAAGCGGCGAAAAAGTTAACGATTAAAGAAGGCGGAAATGTAAAGCAGTATGGATTTTCAATGCTGAATTATGGTTGGTTCTTTGAAGAGTTGTTAGCGACACAAGGTGCTTTATATGTAGACAACGAAAACGGCCGTAAAGATGCTGCAAAGAAAGCGGTATTTAACGGAAAAGAAGGTCAAAAAGTATTTGGGATGTTAGATGAATTAAATAAAGCTGGTGCACTTGGAAAGTATGGAGCAAGTTGGGATGATATTCGTGCTGCGTTCCAGTCTGGACAAGTTGCTATGTATTTAGATTCTTCAGCTGGTGTTCGTGATTTAATTGATGCATCTAAGTTTAATGTAGGCGTTTCGTATATTCCGTATCCAGAAGATTCGAAACAAAATGGTGTTGTTATTGGCGGTGCATCATTATGGATGACGAATATGGTTTCAGAAGAAACGCAGCAAGGTGCTTGGGACTTTATGAAATATTTAACGAAGCCAGATGTACAAGCAAAATGGCATACTGCAACAGGATATTTCTCAATTAATCCAGATGCATATAATGAGCCGTTAGTAAAAGAGCAGTATGAAAAGTATCCGCAGTTAAAAGTAACGGTAGAGCAATTACAAGCAACGAAGCAATCTCCAGCAACTCAAGGGGCATTAATTAGTGTATTCCCAGAATCAAGAGATGCAGTTGTAAAAGCATTAGAAGCAATGTATGACGGAAAGAATAGTAAAGAAGCTTTAGATGAAGCTGCAAAAGCAACAGATAGAGCAATTAGTATTTCAGCTCGTACGAGTCAAAAATAAGAGAAAGCCGCATCCTTTTTCAGGATGCGGCTTTCTTTATTGGGAGATAAGGGATCAAAGAAATGATGAAGTCTTATCTCTTTTATATGAGTAAAGGGTCTAGAATGAATTTTGTCTTTTTCATTATTTGTTTAACTCCATTGCAACTTGTTTCCCATTTACAAAAACCTCTGCCACCGCTACTACAACTTCCATCACTTTTTTCATATCTCATCTCTCCTTGTTTTTTGTTTCATTTCTTACTTTTAGTATAAGGAAATGCAGTAATTGCAACCATCGAATTGGATGACAAGAGACTTACAGTGTTGTAAGGATAATAGTTTTATTTGTAATAAATGCTATTTCGGATTATGATTCAGAAATTTCTATCGTTTTAATCTATAATTAGAAAGAGAATGGTTTAGAAAGAAGGGGAAGAAATGAAGAGAATACTTGTTATTAGTGATATTCATGGAGAAATAGAAAAGTTCGAACAGTTATTGGAAGAAGCTCAATACGATGCAAGACAGGATCAATTGATTTTATTAGGGGATTATGTAGATCGTGGTCCAAATGCGCGTGCAGTAATTGAAAAGGTAAAAGAGTTAAAAGAAGCGGGAGCCCTCGTTCTAAAGGGCAATCATGAAGATATGATGATCAAGGCGTTAACGACTGATGAGGAACGTTCATGGAACCATTGGGTAAAAAGGAATGGTGGAGATAAAACGTTATATAGCTATGGATTTGTAGAAGAAGACATTGCGGTTAATGAGGAAAACTTCCAAAAACCGATTTTACAATCTCATATATTAGAGGAACATGTAACGTTTATTCAAGAATTAGATCATTACATTGAAACAGAAGAGTATATCTTTGTACATGCTGGTGTTGAGCCGATGAACCGAGTTTCTGAATCTGAACCATATACGTTAATGTGGATCCGTAATGAATTTCATAATGGATATAGCGGCGAAAAGGTTGTTGTATTTGGCCATACGGAAACAAAAACGCTTCATGGTAGTGAGAATTGCGGAGTGTATTTTGGTAGTAATCGTATTATTGGAATTGATGGCGGTGCGGTTTATGGTGGTCAGTTAAATTGTTTAGAATTGCCGAGTAAAAAGGTGTATGTAGTAAAAAATTGAAAGAGATAAGGGTAATCTTATTTCTTTCAATTTTTTATTAAGCAAAATTTAAGAAAGAGCCTTTATAATAAAGGTTCAAAATTTTATATCGAGCAAAACTTTAGAAGGAAATAGTTGAAAATGAAATTACATAATATGATTACATTATTTCGTTATGAAGAGAAGAGATGCAATAATAAAGAGAGTTGAAATAGATTGTGGAAGGTGAGAATATGCGCTTACTTGTAGTAGAAGATAATGCCTCGTTATTAGAGTCTATCGTACAAATTTTACGTGATGAATTTGAAGTGGATACGGCAATGAATGGGGAAGACGGCTTGTTTTTGGCGCTGCAAAACATTTATGATGCAATTTTGCTTGATGTGATGATGCCAGAAATGGACGGATTTGAAGTGATTCAAAAAATACGTGATGAAAAGATTGAAACGCCAGTCCTGTTTTTGACAGCGAGAGATTCTTTAGAAGATCGAGTGAAAGGATTGGACTTTGGTGGAGATGATTATATTGTTAAACCGTTTCAGGCCCCTGAATTAAAAGCGAGAATTCGTGCATTACTACGCAGAAGTGGTAGTTTAACAACACAGCAGACCATTCGCTATAAAGGAATTGAATTGTTCGGAAAAGATAAAGACATTCAAGTAGATGGACAAGGTATTAAGCTGACATTAAAACAATACGAGCTACTAGAGTATCTCATTCAAAATAGCGGGAAGATTTTAATGCGTGAACAAATTTTCGATCGTGTTTGGGGATTTGATTCAGATACGACAGTAGCAATTGTAGAAGTGTATGTACATCATTTACGTAAAAAATTAGAACCATTCGGTTATCAGAAAGATATTCAAACCGTTCGTGGTATTGGATATATATTAAAAGAACAATGAGAAAGGGAAGCATGTTTCAAAAGACACGTATTCGTCTAACTATATTGAATTCGTTAGTATTTATCCTATTAATAGGTGTATTAGGTAGTATTATTTATTCGTACACATACAAGCGTACTTATAATGAAGTGGATCAATCTATAAAAATGATAACTCAGTATAGAGAAAAATTTGATGTTAAAATGCCACCACCAAGAAAACGTATAGAGAATATCAAAATTCGAGACCCACGGATAACTATAATAACTTGGAATGGAAAAATAGTGGAGATAGAAGGCGATAACCATAAATTTCGCTCTAACTTTGAAGGGGATTTGGAAAAGTTTTCTCCAAAAAAGGTAGGGGATTTGCAAGATATTGAAGTGCAAGGACGATATTTTAGAACGTTTGCGTTTCAAGAAGATGGAAAAATAGTTCAAATTGTACGTGATACAACAGCTGAAGAAGAAATGCTAAATACTTTATTTTTAATTCTCATAATAGGTTGTAGCATAGGAAGTCTATGTGCAATAGGTATCGGTTTTTTCCTAGCTGGCAGGGCACTCATACCTATTCAAAATTCATGGGAGAAACAGCAGCAATTCGTTTCCGATGCATCACATGAATTAAGAACACCGCTTGCAGTTATTCAATCAAAAACGGATGTATTATTCCAGTCCCCATCCGCTACGATAGAAGAAAAAGCCGTGGATATCTCTACAATTTCAAAAGAATGTAGGCGGCTATCGAAACTCGTTAGCAATTTATTGTTGTTAGCACGTTCGGATTCTAATCAAATTGAGATGGATAAGAAAACATTTGAACTGGATAAGTTGTTAGAAGAAATTATAAATCCATATAAAGAAATTGCCTCTTATCAAGAAAAAGCGATGATATTAAAAGTAGAACGTGATATAACATTTATGGGTGATAGAGAGAGAATCCATCAAATGATGGTCATATTGTTAGATAATGCGATGAAGTATACGAATGAAGATGGGCATATTCAAATTGATTGCACACAAACGAGTAATTCAATTCGTATACGGGTGAAAGATAATGGGATAGGAGTTAAAGAAGAAGATATTCCAAATTTATTTGATCGTTTTTATCAAGGAGACAAAGCAAGAAGTATGTCAGAAGGAGCTGGGTTAGGTCTTTCAATCGCTAATTGGATTGTAGAAAAGCATTATGGAAAAATATCGGTAGAGAGCAAATGGGGAGAAGGAACTTGTTTTGAAGTGATTTTCCCAAAAAATCAAAGATTATAAGTGAGAAGACGACCTTGTTTTTACAAGGTCGTCTTTTTTAAGGGAAAGTTAAGGAATAACTTGTAGCATGTATTACATAATGGAAACTTGTGATGGAAAGAAAAGATGTAAGGTTTTTTTGAATGAACTGGATAAATCATAAGGTTATTTCTAACAGAGATGAAGTTTATGTATAGTATAAAAAAAAATTATGGGAAAGCTGGAAAAAGAAAGCGTGAGAGGGAGGAAGAAGTCTTGAAAAAGAAAATGATGACGGTATTCACTATTGGAGTAATGAGTTTAAGTATATTAGGGGGTGCCTCCCCTTCTGGAATGACAAAAGGAAAGACAGATTACACGCAGCGTAGTAAAGAACAATTAAATGATGGGAAAATACATGCAATGCATACGGAAGAAAAAGCGGAAAAGTTAGGCATTGAAACGGATGGGAAAGAACAAATTACGTTAGAAAAAGAAATTCATGAGACGGAAGTAGGAAGAGAAGCTAATCAATTAGGTATCTCGGCAGAAGGGAAAGATGTTGGAATTCTTTCAGAAGAAATTTATGAAACAAAAGTGAGGAAAGAAGCGTTGAAACTAGGAATATCTATAGAGAATACGTCGATTGTAAGTTTAATTGATCAAATTAATAAGATTAAAATTAATAATGAAGCAGAAAAGCTTGGTGTTTCAACTGAAGGAAAAGAAATAGAAGAGATTGAGGAAGAAATCTACGGAACGAAAGTTAGAGAAGAAGCAGAAAAGCTAGGTATTGCTCAACAAGGAAAAGAGATGGAAGAGTTAGCAGGGGAAGTGTACGAACAAAAAGTACAGGAAGAAGCAAAAAAATATCATATTGATTTATATGGCAAAGATATATATCAAGTATTAAGAGAAATAAATGAGCAAAAGGTAATAGAAATAGCAGATGAGCTAGGTATGGATAGAACGAATTTGAAGATTCAAGATTTAGCGGAGAAGATAAATCTTGAACAACCTGAAAAGGGAAAAGAGCTTAAGTTTGTTCCTATGGTTCAAACAGATGCTAATGCGTTTTATTCGTATTTAACGAATTAAAAAGGGCGTGAGAGTGATACGAAAATGGAAGTGGTATATATGTATGGCCTTACTATGTATAGGGGTATGGGGTGCATATACAAATGGAATTACAAAGTATGTGGAGAAAGTAAAGGGGTTACTATTTTCAAGTGTACAAAGTCAAAAACGAATAGAGTTTAGTAATAACGATGAAAAAGTCATGTTATCAAATGTGCCTTTAATTCAGCAATTACCAGAGTTAGATAGAGGCTGCGAAGTAACAAGTTTAGCGATGATGTTACAATACGCAGGTGTTTCTGTAGATAAGATGAAATTAGCAAATGAAATAAAAAAAGTTAATTTTATGGAAGATGGTGTACGTGGGAATCCGAATGAAGGATTTGTAGGGAATATTTATACCTTTTCTGAATCCGGATACGGTGTATATCACGGACCACTTTTTCAATTAGCAAAAAAATATTTACCGAATAAAGCTGTGGACTTAACAGGGAAGAGTATAGAAGAAATTTATAAGAGTGTAAAAGCAGGGCACCCGGTAGTCATGATTACGAATGCAACATATGCTCCTTTAGATGAAGATGAATTTACTACATGGGAAACAAATAGTGGGGATGTTTCTATTACGTATAATGAACATTGTGTTGTACTTGTTGGGTACGATAAGGAATCTGTATATATTCGAGATCCCCTCGATGATAGCTTAGATGTAAAAGTGCCAAGAGGAAAATTTGAACAGGCATGGGTGCAGATGGGGAGTCAGGCAATTAGCTATGTAAATAACTCCAAATAAATTAGGAAGAAGAGCATGAACTATATAACTATAAGGTGAAGGATAAAGATTTAAGGAATTGTAAGAGAAGTTTTGCAGATTTTTTTGAAGAGAAGCTGTTAAAAAACAAGAGAACTTTAGCTTATTATATATGCTAAAGTTCTCTTGTTTTTTAGGATTAAAATGTTTAGGAGAAGTGGATATGTAAAAATGCATAATTGACGAAAAAATTACATGTTATCATTATATATTGTTTTATACATGTTGATTGTATAAAATTACACAAGTGTTCTATTACATAAAGGAGGATTATTATGCAAAAAATATTTAACTGGGTTAAATGTATGAGTATCAAGAAAAAATTAATCATTTCATTTTTTCTTATTTTAACTATACCAGGACTTATTATCGGTGGTGTTTCATATCAAACTGCCAAAACAAATTTTGAACAACAAATTACAGGTAAAGCAAAGGAAAATATTTCAGTTTTAAATACTGTTATTTCTCAAAATATAGAAGAGAAATTTGTTGATGCGGCGTACTTTGCAGACATTTTAACAGAGGATACATATCCAAACGGACAAGAAGAAATAGTAAGAACGAAGTTAGCGCAATATATAAAACTTCATCCAGAAGTAGAAGGTATTTATATTGGAACACAGGCAGGAAAGTTTATAAGAGAACCATTTATCCAAATGGCTGATGGCTATAACCCAACAGATAGATCTTGGTATAAAGAAGCGCATGAAAATAAAGGAAAGGTAATTGTTACTGCACCATATCAATCAGCATCTACTAAAAATATGGTAGTGACAATTGCTAAAGAAGTAAAAGATGGTAAAGGTGTTATAGGAATTAACTTAAATTTAGATAACATCTTAAAAATTTCCAAAATGATTAACATTGGTGAAAAAGGTTATGCAGTTATTTTAGATCAAAATAAGCAAATTGTTAGTCATCCATCTAGAAAACCAGGTGCAAAAGTTACTGATCCGTGGATTAAACCAATTTATGAAGAAAAACAAGGAAATGTGTCTTATACAGAACAAGGTGATAAAAAGAATTTAATCTTTGCAACAAATGAGAAAACAGGATGGAAAGTAGTTGGAGTTATGTTCGACGAAGAAATTACCCAAGCTGCGAATCCAGTGTTTTATAAGACTTTGATTGTCATTGCTATCGCTATTGTATTTGGTAGTGTATTAATTTATTTCATTACAAAGTCTATTACAAGACCATTAAGAAAAATAGCTGACTCGGCACATAAAATTAGTAAGGGAGATTTGACAGAGAAAATTACAATCCATTCCAAGGATGATATAGGGAAATTAGGGAATTCATTTAATGAAATGTCTGCCTCTTTACAAGATGTGATTACTCAAATTAGTTTTTCAGCAGAACATGTCGCTGCATCGGCTGAAGAGTTAACAGCGAGCGTACAGCAAGCAAATGATGCGACAGATCAAATTACAATTGCAATGGAACAAGTATCAGGTGGGGCTGAATCACAAAGTCAAGGTGTTGAAGAAGGTGCGGCTACATTACAACAGGTAAATACAGCAATTCAAGATGTAACTGGAAGCGCGGAATCAATTTCTATCTCCTCATTACATGCGAGAGAAAGAGCTGAAGAAGGGGAAGAATTGGTTGAACAAACAGCAAAACAAATGCAGTCTATTTCTAAATCGGTATCCGAGTCAGATGCTATTATTAAACTTCTTGATGAGAAATCAAAGCAGGTAGGAGCTATTTCTGAAGCAATTCAAAATATTGCTACTCAAACGAACTTATTAGCTTTAAATGCGGCTATTGAGGCGGCAAGAGCAGGTGAGCAGGGAAGAGGATTTGCTATTGTAGCTGATGAAGTTAGAAAATTAGCAGAGCAATCAGGAGAATCATCTGGAGAGATTGCAAATTTAATTGCAGAAATTAAGGCTGATATTGAACATACTGTTAAGGCAATGGATAATGTGAGTGGGGAAGTTCAACAAGGCTTAGATGTTGTAACAAAAACGAAAGTAAGTTTTACAGAAATTTTAAGTTCTACTACTCATATTGTTTCTCAAGTTAATCAAATGGTAGAAACAACGAAGAGAATCGCTGGAGATGCAAATGAAGTGACAAACGCTATTGATGAAATTGCAGCGGCTGCAGAAGAAAATACAGCTAGTATGCAAAGTGTTGCAGCTTCAACAGAAGAACAAGTAAATTCGATGGAAGAAATTAGTTCGGCTTCGCAAAACTTAGCTGAGATGGCCGAAGAACTACAAGCAATGACTAGGAAATTTAAAGTATAATAACAGCAAATAAGTAAGGTGAAAATAATATCACCTTACTTATTTTTATATTCAGTAATTAGGGGAGTCATTAACGGGATGAAAAAAAGAAAAAGACTATGGAATTTATGGAAAACGATTACATTGTTAGTTTGTACAGTTGTAATTTTTTCTTTACTTGTTACAGATATATTAATTAGTCATAATGTAGAGCGGACAACGGAGGATAGCCAGGCAGAGAAAGCGAAAACAATTGCACATATTGTGGCGAATGATTCGATTGTAATCGATGGTTTGATTGGGAAAGCAGGTACTTCTGCAATTCAAACGTATACAAATAGGATATTAAAAAACACAGGTGTTCAATTTATTGTAGTTATGGACATGAATGGAATAAGAAAATCACATCCAGATCCTCAAAAAATAGGTCATCATTTTATTGGGGGAGATGAAGGGCCTGCATTGAAAGGAAAGGAACATGTATCGCTAGCAGAAGGAACTTTAGGTATTTCAATGCGAGTGTTTGTACCTATATTTTCTGAAACAGGTGAACAACTTGGCGCGGTGGCCGTTGGTATCTCGGCAGATAATGTAAAAGAGAGAGTTAAGGAAAGTAGACATATTATTTATATCGGTGTCGGAGTTGGAGTATTAGTCGGACTTATAGGAGCAATATTGCTAGCTAGACATATAAAGAAAAGTTTATTCGGTCTTGAGCCGCACAGGATAGCGAAAATTCTTGAAGAAAGAAATACGATGTTACAATCTGTAAAAGAAGGCATTATTGCTGTAGATAAAGAGGCGAGAGTAACGTTAATTAATAATGAAGCGAAACGGCTATTTAAAAAAAGTGGACTGGAAGAAGATTTTATTGGTAAAGATGTTGAGTTGTATATGCCAAATTCGCGTATAAAAGAAGTGTTGCAAACGGGAGAGGTACAATTAAACGAAGAACAAAATATTTATGGAATTACGATTGTGACGAATCGTGTTCCTTTATATGTAAAAGGAGAAATAGTTGGTGCGATTGCAACATTTCGTGATAAAACAGAAATTAGAAAACTAGCAGAGGAACTAACTGGTATTAGGCTATATGCGGAAGCATTACGGGCACAATCTCATGAATTTATGAATAAAATGCATGTCGTATTAGGGCTAACACATATGAAACAGTATGAAGAATTGCAGAAATATGTAAGTAGTATGGTATCAGAGCATCAATATGAAATTGGCGGGATTATGAAAAAAATTCAAAGCCCAGTATTTGCTGGATTTTTACTAGGTAAACTTAGTTATGCTAGAGAGAAAAATATAAAGTTAGTTATAAAAGAGGATTCTTACTTACCAGAAATATATGATGAACGTATCATTCATGAACTGATTACCATTGTCGGAAATTTAATTAATAATGCATTAGACGCAGTGACGAATTGTGAGAAGAAGCAGGTTGAAGTTGGAATACAATATGGGGATACATTAATAATTACAGTACAAGATACGGGGAAAGGCATACAAGAAGATAAAATTGATGCATTATTTATAAAAGGTTATTCTACAAAGGGTGATAATCGGGGGTATGGTTTGCATCTTGTAAAGGAAAGCATACAGCGAATAGATGGGGAAATTTATGTTCATTCATCGTTAGGAACCGGAACGACAATAACGATTGAAATACCTAAAAGTAGGGATGAGAGATAAGATGATCAAAGTTTTGATTGTAGAAGATGATCCGATGGTTGCGATGTTAAATAAGCATTATTTAGAGCAAGTGGGAGGGTTTGAACTTGTCCATGCAGTTAACTCAGTTAAAGAAGCGATAGAAGTGATAGAGAGGTCACGAGTAGACTTCATATTACTTGATATTTTTATGCCTGAGGAGACTGGATTTGAGCTTTTAATGTATATTCGAAATCAAGAAAAAGAAATTGATATTATGATGATTTCAGCTGTACATGATATGGGAAGTATTAAAAAAGCATTACAATATGGAGTTGTAGACTATCTAATTAAACCATTTACATTTGAACGCTTTAAGGAAGCATTAACGGTGTATCGAGAAAAATTTACTTTCATGAAAGAACAACAAAAAATTAGTCAATCGGAATTAGATTCGTTAATTTTACAAAAAGAAAAAAGAGAGTCCTTTGACTATAAAGAGCTTCCGAAAGGATTAACAAAGCAAACATTGCAACTCATTTGGCAGAAAATCGAATCGCTTAATGGACAAGCATTTACAACTGATGAAATGGCGCAATTAGTAGGGGTTTCGAGAGTTTCTATTCGAAAGTATGTAATGTTTTTGACTGAAATCGGAGTATTAGAGAATGAAATGGTGTATCAAAATGTGGGAAGACCGGTGAGTAAATTAAGGTGTATTGACCGGAATAAAATAGACTTTTACGTATAAGCGGCTTATTATAAGTCGCTTATACTTTTTTTAATTACAAAACCAATTACAAAACTTACAAAAACTATTTTTACTATTGAAAGCGTTTTAATATTGTTATTAAGAAAACAAGGGGGTGCCATATGGGAATTCAAAAAAATGTGGAAGCGGTATCATTTTCTGAAGGCAATGAATTGAAAAGTGAATCTTTCGCTTCTAAAATTATGAACGTTAAAATCGGTGTTATACCTTTACCGTTATATGTAGTATTGGCTGCTATTATTTATGGAGCATCTGTATATAATAAATTACCAGCAGATATGATTGGTGGTTTTGCAGTTATTATGATCATGGGTATTTTCTTAGGTGACATTGGGATGAGAATTCCAATATTAAAAAATATCGGTGGTCCAGCAATTCTCTCATTATTTATTCCATCGTTACTTGTATTTTTTAACTGGATGAATCCAGCTTCAATGGAAGCTGCGACCATGTTAATGAAAAAATCGAACTTTTTATATTTATATATTTCATGTTTAGTAGTTGGAAGTATTTTAGGAATGAACCGTAAAGTATTAGTACAAGGTTTCGTTCGTATGTTTATTCCTTTAGTAGTAGGGACGTTAGCTTCTGTAGCAGTAGGCTTATTAGTCGGTTCACTATTTGGATTTGAAATGAAGCAGACATTCTTCTTTATCATCGTACCAATTGTGAGTGGTGGTATCGGGGAAGGAATTTTACCATTGTCGCTAGCTTATAGTGATATTTTAAATGAATCATCAGCAACATTTGTATCACAGCTTATTCCGGCAGCTATTATTGGAAATATGTTTGCAATCGTGAGTGCAGGGTATATGAAGCGTTTAGGTGAGAAGAAACCGGAGCTTAGTGGGAATGGTGTATTAGTAAAAACAGACAATCAAGCAGATTTATTAAAGGAGCAAAATACAGAAAAACCAATTGATTTCTCATTAATGGGAGCAGGATTATTGATTGCATGTACATTCTTTATTTTCGGAGGATTCGCTTCTAAGTTTATCGGTATTCCAGGAGCAATCATTATGATTTTTTCAGCGGCAATTGTGAAGTACTTTAATCTAATGCCAGCAAAAATGGAGCAAGGAGCATTCCATTTATATAAATTCATTTCAAAGAATTTAACATGGCCATTAATGGTCGGTTTAGGATTGCTATATATTCCTTTAAAAGACGTAGCAGCAGTTCTTTCGGTAGGATATGTTGTTGTGTGCGCATCGGTTGTTCTTACAATGGTAGCGTCAGGTTTTCTTGTAGGGAAAGTGATGAAAATGTATCCAGTTGAATCAGCGATTGTAACTGGATGTCATAGTGGTTTAGGTGGAACTGGAGATGTTGCTATTTTATCAGCTTCAAATCGTATGGAATTAATGCCGTTCGCACAAATTTCAACGCGTTTAGGCGGGGCAGCAATGGTCGTAACAGCGACAATTTTATTAAAAATGTTTTCATGATCAAACAAGCTAGCTATATTCATATAGCTAGCTTGTCAAATTAAGGGGAGATTATAAGTATGTTAGAAAAACAAATTAATGAAAGATCATTGTTATTGCATAAAGAATTAGTAGGGAAAATTGAAATTACAAGTAAAGTAGAAGTGAATACAGCGGACGATTTAAGTTTGACTTATACACCGGGGGTAGCAGAGTCTTGTAAAGCAATTGCGGCAGATGAGGAAACAGCTTATGACTATACAGCACGTGGTAATATGGTTGCAGTTGTTTCAGATGGAACTGCAGTACTTGGTTTAGGGAATATTGGACCGAAAGCGGCTATGCCTGTTATGGAAGGGAAAAGTATTTTATTTAAGACATTTGCGAATGTAGATGCTTTCCCGTTATGTTTAGGGACGACTGATGTGGATGAAATCGTTACCCTTGTTAAAAATTTAGAGCCTACATTTGCAGGAATTAATTTAGAGGATATTGCAGCACCACGTTGCTTTGAAATTGAAAAACGATTAAAAGAAGAAACGAATATTCCTGTATTTCATGATGATCAGCATGGGACGGCTATTGTTGTTTTAGCAGCTGTTATTAATGCATTAAAAGTTGTAAGTAAACAAATGGACGATGTGAAAATTGTTATTAACGGTGCGGGTTCGGCAGGAATTGCAATTGGAAAATTATTATTAAAAGCTGGCGCAAAACACATTACGTTAGTTAGTTTAGAAGGTATTGTTTGTGAAGGTGAAACATGGATGAACGAAGCGCAAATCGAAGTTTCAAAGAAGACAAATCGAGAATACGTACGTGGAACATTAAAGGAAGCGATTCATCAAGCTGATATTTTCATCGGTGTATCTGCTCCTAACGTATTAACGAAAGAACTTATACAGACGATGAACGAGAAACAAATTGTGTTTGCAATGGCGAATCCAATCCCAGAAATATTCCCAGAGGACGCATTAGCAGCTGGAGCTGCTGTAGTTGGAACTGGTCGTTCTGATTATTCAAATCAAGTAAATAATGTATTAGCGTTCCCTGGTATATTCCGTGGTGCATTAGACGTACGCGCGACTGATATTACAGAAGAGATGAAATTAGCAGCAGCATATGGGATCGCTAACATAATTACGGACGAAGAGCGTAATGCGAATTATGTAATTCCAAATCCATTAGATAAAAGAGTTGTTCCAAGTGTTGCAGAAGTAGTAGCGAAAGCAGCCATTGATTCAGGTGTGGCACAGATTACGAAAATGCCAAGTTATAAATAGTCAAAAGCAGCGCCTTAAAAAGGCACTGCTTTTTTTGAGATAAGAAATCAAAATAATGAAGAAGTGTAAATTTATTCAAGCCCCTTTCATTATTTATTTAACTCCATTGCAACTTGTTTACCATTTATTAAAACCTCAGTTACTGCTACGATCACTTCTATCATTTTTTTCATCTCTCATCTCTCCTCGCGTCATTTCTTACTTTAAGTATAAGAGAAGAGAGATAATCCACCTATCGAAGTACGTGACGTAGAAATTACATTGTTGTAAGGAAGTGTTTCAGTTTTGTCACTTTATTCGGCATTGATTACAAATTGATCATAATATCTTTCATTCACATATATGTTTAATACCCATAATCCAGATGAAGGTAGTGACATTACGAGAGGGAGTTCCTTTACGGTTGTATCGACTGTATTTGAAGTAGTCCAAGTTTGTTTGGAGGTTTCTTTTTGAAAGAGTACTGGTGTTGGAGTTGTAGTTCCTTGTTTTAACGCGATAATAGATAGTTTTCCAGTTGGCATTTCAGGATCCAGGAAGAACCACATTATTTCATTTTGCTCATTTGCGATAATAGAGCTATCAGCCATTGCAATTTTTCTTTCAATGCCTTTTAACGGTATTTTTCCTTCTACGAATGATGGTGCTTCTTCCCAATTTACATCTTTTAAGACACTAAGGTGAAAAAAGGAAGGTGCGTTAATTTGAGAGGATGAAGTTTCTATTACTTCTTTTTTAGGTACATTTGAATCGGGTTGCGATTGCGCGCAGCCAGTAATGAGGAAGGAGAAAAGTAGCATAGTTCCGATTTTTTTCATGGTGCCACACTCCTAAATTTTATTGTTAGTGTAATTGTATTTGCTAGAAGACGAGACAATTCCTTTAAATCATAAAAAGAGGTCGTAAGTTTTGTACGACCTCTTTTGACATTTTCTATTCCAATTGTTGAGGGCTAATAATCAGTGGGGGATGGAACCCCCCACTGATTAAAGTTTCACTTTATATTTGCTCAGTTGAAAAGGTTGGTTCTCTCTCTTTTTGAGGCATTGTTAAGAAAATAACAGAAAGAACGATACATACTCCGCCTAATAATTGATATGCTCCAAAAGACTCATTAAGCCAAGCGATTGAAACGATGGCAGCTACAAGTGGTTCAATGCTAGATAAAATACTTGTTTCTGTTGCTGCTAAATATTTAAGACTCCCGATATAAAGAAGGAAAGAAAGAGTGCCACTTATAATGATAAGAATAAGCATAGAAAAAGTTTGAAGTGTGAAAGTTTGCGAAATCTGATTCCATCCAAAAGAACGATTACAAATAAGCAGTGCAATCCCTCCAATTAACATCCCCCAGCCAATTACTATAGTTGTTCCGCATTCTTTAATAAGGGAAGCCGGATGAAGGGTATAAAACGCAAAACCAATCGCTGTTAATAGGCCGAAAGTAATAGCTGCTTTAGATAAAACAATATTTTCGATTGAGCCATTTGTAATAATAAAGTATGTTCCTGTTAGCGCAGTTATAATTGCGAGTATTTGCATAGAAGCAGGGAATTTCTTTTGCTCAAACGCAACGTAAATGGTAATAAGAACAGGGCCTAGAAATTGAAATAGCGTTGCCGTTACGGCATTACTAATATGAACTGTTTCGATAAAAGCGTACTGCGCACCAAGCATGCCAAGAATAGAGAAAATAATAAGCTGTATAGAATGTCTAGGGTGTCTCCAAATTTGAAATATGTTTTGTTTCTTTATTAGTAAGAAAGACAAAATAAATACTCCTGCAAGCAACAAGCGAATTGTTAAAAAATCAATTGATGATACGTTCGTATGTTGAAATAGCCATTGAATCATCGGTCCAGATAATCCCCATAATGTGGCTCCTGTAATAATCATAATGAGTCCGATACGTCTACTTTTGTTCATGATCATGCATCTCCTCTTTAGTATTTGATTTTTTATGTGTGACATGATAAAAGGAATTATATATAAAATCTGGTACTGTAAAAAGTATCAGATTTTAGTTTTATTAAGGGGTCAGATATTATGTTAGAATTAACGCCTAATTTAAATATGAATAGTAAGAAGGCATTGTATGTGCAGTTGTATGAGTATATAAAAAAAGAAATTAAAGATGGAACGATTCTATCTTTTACGAAATTACCGGCTAAGAGGAAGCTAGCAACATATTTACAAGTAAGTAAAAATACAGTAGAGGCAGCTTATGAGCAACTTCTTGCCGAAGGATATATTGAGTCGATTTCTAGAAAAGGTTATTTTGTATGTGAAATCGAGCAAATGATTCATGCGGAAGGTAGCGAAGAGGTAATAGGGGAAATACCTTTTCAAGAGCAGGTATATAAATTTGACTTCACTCAAACGGGTGTGGATACTAGCACTTTTCCGTTTCATGTATATCGAAAAATTACGAACGAGGTATGGCAATTTGAAAATAAAGATTTACTTTTTATTGGACATCCGCAAGGGGAGGTAAGTTTACGAGAAGCAATCGCGAGCTATTTGTATGAATCTAGAGGTGTGCGATGTTCGGCTAGTCAAATTGTAATCGGAGCTGGTACGCAAATATTAGTGAAGTTGTTATTTCAATTGTTAAAAGGAAGTGGTTATGCAGTTGAAAATCCAGGCTACCACCGAAAGATGGTTGTTTTTGAACAGGGTGAACAAAATGTTCAAATGTTATCTTTAGATAAAGATGGTATTTGTATTTCAGAGTTAGAAAATAGTTCAGCTAATATTGTGTTTGTTACACCTTCTCATCAGTTTCCATATGGGATGATTATGCCTATCACGAGAAGGATGCAGCTTTTACAATGGGCGAAGAAAGAAGAAGGTAGGTATATTGTTGAAGATGATTACGATAGTGAATTTCGTTATTCGGGAAAGCCGATTCCAGCGCTGCAAGGGTTAGATACAGACGGGAAAGTTATTTATATGGGGACGCTCTCTAAAGCGCTATTGCCATCATTACGGATGAGTTATATGGTGTTGCCAAAATCCCTCATTAAGCAGTATCAAGAGCAATATTTATTTTACACACAAAGCGTTTCAAGAATGGATCAAGAGATCATTAGGAAATTTTTAAATGACGGGCATTGGGAAAAACATATTCATAAAATGCGTGTTGTGTACCGAAAGAAGAGAGACCGTCTTGTTTCGGTATTAGAAAAATATTTTTCTAATCGCATTGAAGTAATAGGGGAAGATTCCGGCCTACATATTTTATTAAAAGTGCATAATGGGATGGAAGAGAAAGAATTAATGGAAGCTGCAGCTGAAAGGAGTATTAAAGTGTATCCTGCTTCGATATATTATAAGGAAGAGACTTCTCCCAAAAGTACAGTATTGCTTGGATTTGCGACTTTATTAGAGGAAGAAATTGAAGAGGCCATTCAATTATTATATACAGCATGGTTTACAAGAAAGTAAAAAACATCCTCATAAATGGAGGATGTTTTTTTATTACTTTTCTTCATCTAGGAAAAGAACCATATGCTCTTCATCCCAATATTGTCCGTTATATTTTAATGAACGTTCTTGCACGCCAAATGTTTTAAAGCCTAATGACTCATAAAGTTTTTTTGCACCATCGTTTCCGACAACAACATCAAGCATAACTTGCTCTACTTCTAAAGATTTAGCAAGCTCAAGACATTCTTTAATAAGTGCTTTTCCCGCTCCAAGTCCGCGTGCTTTTGGAGACACGTATACTGAACCGATTTTTGCTTTATGTTCTTGTTTTACATATGGTTTCGTTTCCAGTGTTGCAACTCCGATTAAAGTGCCATCTTTAAATGCACCTAGTGTATAGTTCTCATCTTGTGCTAATTTTTGGGCTTTATATTCAATAGCACACTCTTTATTAATAATATCTTCATAAGAAGAGCTGAAAGCTTCCGGATTTTGTTTTAATCCTTCTACTCGAAGTTCTAAGTAAATTTCTGCTTCGTCTTTTGTTAATACATGGATATCCAATTGTATCACCCTCCAAATCTTTGACAGTTATACCTATATTTTATATTGAAATAAGAATAATTTCAAAAGCTTAGCTTATAATAGTTGGTTTTATAAATAAAATAGCACCAGTAGTGTTGACTACTACTGGTGATTTCACGCATATATTATACAAATGGTAATTCAATTATAAATTCTGTTCCGACTTCTAATTCGCTTTTAACTTCAATAGAACCATTATGAAGTTCTACAATTTCTTTTGCAACGGCCAGTCCGATACCTTTTCCACCTGTAGCTCGTGTTCTGGATTTATCGACACGGTAAAAGCGATCAAAAACATGTGGGATATCTTCTTTTGGAATACCTTCACCTTCATCTTGTACACTTATTGTAAAAGTATTCGCACTGGTTAGTACACGTATTATTATAGAAGTGTTTTCTGGTGAATGTTGATAAGCGTTGTGTAATAAATTTAACATAACTTGTTCCATACGTCTTTCGTCTATGCAAACTTCTAAATCATCTTTGCAATGTACATGGAGTTGCATTTGTTTGTTTGTTAATGTTGTTTTTGTTTTTTCAACCATTCGTTCTAAAAATGGTTTAAGAATTACTTTTTGTTTTTTTATAACAAACTGGTGTTGCTCTAATTGTACAAGCATAAATAAATCTTGTACGAGATCGGTTACACTATCCGTTTCGTCTTCAATGATTTGTAAGTATTCTTCACGTTCTTCTTTCGTTAGAGAATCTCTTTTTGCTACCTTTGCATAACCTTTCATATAGGTTAATGGAGTTAGTAATTCATGCGCTACACTAGCGAGAAATTCGTTTCGTTCTTTTTTCATATACGTAAGTTCACTAGATAAATCTTCAATCGTTTTTGCTAAGCTTCCAAGTTCATCATTTCGTTTAATTCCTAATTGAATCGGCTTATTTAATTTTGACATTTTTTCTGTCGCCCGCTTCATTTTTATAAGCGGTTCTGTAATAACACGAGAAAAAACAAAGACAGAAATAGTAGTTAAAATAAGTGTCAAAACACTAATGATAAGAAATTGATTCATGAGTTTAAGTAACATATTTTCTAAGAAAGATGTCTTTAATAACATATATAACTTACCTTGAAATCCTTGAATTTCCAGCGGGCTTACTGTTGAGATGAATTTTGATTTTTTCCAGTTTTTTTCAACGATTAATCCACCTTCTGGGATAGTCTCTGTTTTACAAGTAAGTTGTTTTTGCATTTCTTTCGTTACGGGTTCTGAGGTAGAAATAATTTTGCCGTTATTGTCTGTTATAATGATAGCTATATCAGAGTTAGCAATTAATTCTGATTCAACTAAGTGTTCAGCCTCAGTGTTGATATCAAACTCGGGGTACACAGCACGTTTAGGCCGTTTACTGTGTTCAGCGCTTTCTGTGAGTTGCCTTTCTTTAGAATATGCACCCCACTTCGCGCGGTTTTTAATCATTTTACTATAGCGATTTCCTTTCTCTAAAAGAGCAAGAGTTTCCTCTTCAATGCGTATGTTTGAAAGGTTCTTATAAAAAGATACGAAGGCAATTGTTTCAATACATAAAGCTAATATTAAAAAGTATGTCCCAACTTTAAGGGAAAGTTTGCTCATGTTCTCACCATACCTTATTTCATATAGAGTGAAACTTTAATCAGTGGGGATTTATCCATCCCCACTGATTAAAGTAATTATTCACTTTTCCATTTATATCCGACTTTATAGACGGTTTCTAAGTAATCTTCAACTGGAAATTCTTTTTTGCGTAATTTATCACGGATATTACGAATATGTGAATCGATAGTTCTGTATTCGATGTCTGTTTGATAGCCCCAAATTTTTTCAATTAAATCATCACGGCTGTAAGCACGGTTTGTATTTTGTAAAAAGAGTCCAAGTAACGAGAATTCAATAGGAGTTAGTGAGATTCTTTCACCATAAACTGTAACAGTATGTTTCGTTTTATCCCACTCAATACCATTGAAGCTAACAAAGCCATCTTTCTTCGTACGGCGTAATATAGCCTCGATTCGCGCGACTAATACATGCTCATCGAATGGTTTTGTAATGTAGTCATCTGCTCCCATAGTCAGACCTTTGACCATATCATAATTTTGGTTGCGAGCTGTTAGCATAATAATTGGAACGTTGGAAATTTGACGGATTTGATAGCAAGTATCCCACCCATCCATATTCGGCATCATAACATCTAATAAAATAATATCGAAGTCCTTTTGTTCGATTAATTCTAGCGCTTCAAGGCCAGAAGTAGCTTTCATACAAAAATAGCCACGAGGGCTTAAGAACAGATCTAACAATCGTAACATACGTTCTTCATCGTCTACTAATAAAATTTTCACCATAATCTTGTGCACCCCAAACTATTCATTCTACTTGTATAGTTTACATGAAAATAATAAAAAACTCTTTTTATGTGATTGAATGGATGGCTGATTTTTTCAATCAGGGCAATTGACATAAAAAATGCACTAGTTTTGCACAACTATTTTTTATAATAGAAAACGTAGCGACACAAATACCCTATGTTGCGACATAACGTCATGTCATTTTATTTATAAAATGACAATTCCATTCTATTGTGTATGTGAGATAGAGAGGGTTTTCGTATTCACCTCGCATCGGATAAGAAAAATTTCCTATCTCACACTTTTTTTAATATAAAGGGGATTGTACACATGAGTAAAAAAGTAGAACGTTTACAAAAAGAAAAGCAAGATCGTAATGCGATTGTAATGTGTGTTGCGGTATCTATGCTTATTATGATAAGTTGTGTAAATAAATTTTTCGGGATTTTATAATAGAAAAAAAGCTTATTGCTTCTTAAGAAGCAATAAGCTTTTTTAATGTGTTCTATATAATAAACCAGGGTAGAATTGCCAGTCCAGAAGTTACAATTGCTGTAGCAAATATTAAAAAGATAGCTTGTTTGTTTTGTTTCATGTTACATTCTCCTCTACATATCAATTGCATGCTATACGTTCATTTAATAATTAGCGGGAGACGGATCCTCCTCGCTGAGTGAAGTTTCACTTTATATTTTTAGTATAACGAATGGAAAGGATTGGAACGATCGATAAAGGTGACATGAAGATTACATTGTTGTAATGAAAAAAGCATCTTAATTAATAAGAAGATGCTTTTGAAAAATTATATTAAAATGTTAATTATTTAAGAATAAAACCATATGCTCTTCGTCCCAATATTGGCCATTATGTTTTAAGGACCGTTCTTGCACACCGTAAGTTTGGAAGCCGAGGGACTCATATAATTTTTTTGCAGCAGTGTTATCAGCGACAACATCAAGCATAAGCTGTTCTACATGTAATTTATCGGCATTTTCAATAATCGCTTTAATTAAAGCTCGTCCTGCACCGAGGCCACGCGCTTTTGGAGAAACAAAAACTGAGCCGATTTTTGCCTTATGCTCCTGCTTAATAAATGGCTTTGTTTCTAGAGTAGCAATACCGATTAAATCATTATCTTTGAAGACACCTAGAGTATACTTATCCGGATTGCTTAATCGCTTTGCCATAGCAGCGACAGGGTTTTCCTGTTTAAGAACATCTTCATAAGAAGAGCTAAAAGCCTCAGGGTTTTTCATTAAACCTTCCATACACACTTTCAAATAAATTTCTGCATCCTCTGTTGTTAATAAGCGAATTTCCATAGTTGTAACCTCCTAGATTGATTCAAATTTAATTCATTAACTTTGTAAGATTAAGTTTAGTTAAATGTATTCTGTGACTATTCTTTCTTAATTTGTAAAAGAATGAAAAGATTATGCTACTATGTTTTCATTTTATTTATCCCGCTATTTGTGGGCAGTAAAACTCCTACCTCAAAATTCGGCTGGAGCAAAGAAGTTAGGTGGGAGCCCTGCTGCCCGTAAAAGCCCGATTGGTGAAGGCTAATAATCAGTGGGGGATGAACACCTCCCACTGATTATAGTTTCACTTTATGTAATGAAATTATATATTAACTTTATTAACTATTCAAGGTTTTAATATGTTACATTTTTATAACTAAAATTTCCACTTTGTAAAGGAGTCATTTTTATCCAACTATTCGTGGGAGTCGGATTGCCCGTAAAAGCCCGATTGGTTGGGCTAATAATCAGTGAGGAGGGAAAAACCCTCGACTGATTAAATTTTCACTTTCTTTTACGTATTCAATCGTTTATTTTGTAGCCATCGATTCGTTCCGGATGTGTATAAATATTGCAAGATCCATTTCGAATAAATCCTACTACTGTAATACCTAAATCGTGGGCGAGTTGCAGAGCTAGTTTAGTTGGAGCTGATTTAGATAGAACAATTTCGCAACCTATTTTTGAAACCTTTAACAAAATTTCAGATGAGATGCGTCCGCTAAACGCAATGATTTTCCCTTGAACAGAGATATTGTTTCGTAAACAATGACCGTATATTTTATCTAGCGCATTATGTCTTCCGATATCCATTCTTGATAAAAGAATGTTATTTCGATCACATAAAGCGGTATTATGCACACCACCCGTTTGGCGAAATGTAGTTGAAGATTGTTGTAAGGAAGTCATTAGGTGAAAACATTCTTCCGGAGTAATAGTTATATGTATATCATGTAACTTTTTTGCTTTTGCTGCATCGTTGACGAAAACAAAACCTTGTCTACTTTTCCCGCAACAAGAAGTTACGTACCGTTTATTATATAAAGTTTGATAGAGCGGATTAATTTTTGATGATTTTACATGGACAATTCCGTTTTCTTTTTGGATCCATAATTCTTCAATATCTTTATAAGAAGAAATAATTCCTTCAGAAATTAAAAAACCGGTTACCATATCTTCAATGTAATTAGGAGTGCATACAACTGTTACGTATTCTTCGCTATTTAATTTAATTGTAATGGGAGATTCCGTAACAACCTCATCGGTTTGTTTTGAAAATGTACCAGATTGATAACGTACAATTGTATATGTTTCTTGAATAGGCCCCATATTAAATTCCCCTTTATATGTATTTTTCTCCATATTTATCATAAAACATCGAAAAAACAAAAGCATCTACTAACAAGAAGATGGCAGATTATTTTGGTTATTATTGTATATGTACGATATAATAGATTTGTAGAATAGCGACATTTTCAAGCTTTCGTAGTTATACCTTATAACATCTAGAATCGACTTCCAAAGGAAAGTATTTCAACAGGGCGCTTCAAAAATATGTACAACACAATTATGAAAACGGATTCATAATTGTGTTGTACAGTTAGTTGTAAGGAGAGGGGAAACTATGACAGAACAGACAGCCCGTGTAACCGTTGATGGTAAAGAATTTTTCGTATCAGGTGAAAAGACGATACTCCAATTGTTTAACGAAAGTAATTTAGAACATCCTCAAATTTGTCATGTACCAGAGGTAGATCCTATTCAAACTTGTGATACATGTATTGTAGAAGTGAATGGAAGTTTATTACGTGCCTGTTCGACGAAGTTGGAAGATGGCATGCATATTGAGAGGCAATCGGAACGTGCAAAGGAAGCACAAACTGAAGCGATGGATCGAATATTAGAGAATCATTTATTGTATTGTACAGTATGTGATAACAATAATGGTAACTGTAAAGTCCATAATACAGTACATATGATGGAGATTGAAGAACAGAAATATCCATATGAACCGAAAGTAAGTGCATGCGAAGTGGATACGTCGCATCCATTCTATCGATACGATCCAAATCAATGTATTGCTTGTGGGCAGTGTGTAGAAGTATGCCAAAATTTACAAGTGAATGAAACTTTATCGATTGATTGGAGTTTAGACCGTCCACGTGTTATTTGGGACAATGGTGTGAGTATAAATGACTCGTCTTGTGTTAGCTGTGGGCAATGTGTAACAGTTTGTCCTTGTAATGCATTAATGGAAAAAACGATTCTAGGAGAAGCTGGATTTATGACTGGTTTAAAACCAGATGTGCTAAATCCAATGATTGATTTTGTAAAAGATGTAGAGCCTGGATATAGCAGTATTTTAGCAGTTTCAGAAGTAGAGTCCGCGATGCGTAAGACGAAAATTAATAAGACAAAAACAGTTTGTACATTTTGTGGTGTAGGTTGTTCATTTGAAGTATGGACGAAAGATCGTCAAATTTTAAAAGTGCAACCTGTTTCAGATGCACCGGTTAATGGTATTTCCACATGTGTAAAAGGAAAATTCGGATGGGACTTTGTGAACAGTGAAGAGCGTATTACAAAGCCGCTAATTCGCCAAGGAGATATGTTTGTTGAGGCTTCATGGGAAGAGGCTCTTGAAGTTGTTGCATCTAATATGCAACATATTAAATCAGAGTATGGTAGCGATGCGTTTGGGTTTATTTCTTCTTCGAAAGTAACAAATGAAGAAAACTATCTTATGCAAAAACTAGCTCGTCAAATATATGGAACAAATAATGTAGATAACTGTTCCCGTTATTGCCAATCTCCAGCAACAGACGGTTTATTTAAAACTGTCGGTATGGGCGGAGATGCTGGAACAGTGAAAGATATTGCTGAGGCAGGTCTTGTTATTATTGTTGGGGCAAATCCAACAGAAGGACATCCTGTACTTGCAACTAGAGTGAAGCGTGCTCATAAATTACATGAACAAAAACTAATTGTCGCAGACCTTCGTAAACATGAAATGGCGGAGCGTGCTGATATATTTGTTCACCCGAGTCAAGGGACGGATTATGTATGGCTTGCTGGGATAACGAAATACATTATTGATCAAGATTGGCACGATAAAAAGTTCATAGCCGAAAATGTAAAGAATTTTGATGAATATAGCAAAATGCTAGAAAAATATACGCTTGATTATACTGAGGGAATTACAGGGATTTCTAAAGCTCAGTTAAAAGAAATGGCTCGTATGGTATATGAAGCAGATGGTACTTGTGTACTTTGGGGAATGGGTGTAACTCAAAATACAGGAGGAAGTACAACGTCAGCAGCAATTTCAAATTTACTTCTCGTTACAGGTAACTACCGTCGTCCTGGTGCCGGTGCGTATCCGTTACGCGGGCATAATAACGTACAAGGTGCTTGTGATATGGCAACATTACCGAACTGGCTTCCGGGTTACCAAGCTGTTTCAGATGATGTGCATCGTGCGAAATTTGAAAAAGCATACGGTACTACCATTCCGAAAGAACCGGGATTAAATAATATCGCAATGTTACTTGCGGCCGAAGAAGGAAAACTACGTGGTATGTATGTTATGGGAGAAGAAATGGCTTTAGTAGATTCAAATGCCAACCATGTACAACATATTTTAGCGAATTTAGACTTCCTTATTGTTCAAGATATGTTCTTATCGAAAACAGCTCGTTTCGCCGATGTTATTTTACCAGCAGCACCAAGCTTAGAAAAAGAAGGAACGTTTACGAATACAGAGCGCCGTATTCAAAGATTATACGAAGTATTGAAACCGCTTGGTGATTCAAAACCAGATTGGTGGATTTTACAAAAAGTAGCTCGTGCACTGGGCGGAGACTGGAATTATGGAAGTCCAAGTGAAATTATGGACGAAATTGCATCGCTTGCACCGTTATACTCTCAAGCGACGTACGACCGTCTAGAAGGCTGGAATAGTTTATGTTGGGGTAGCCATGATGGTAGTGATACACCATTATTATATGTAGATGGATTTAACTTCCCAGACAAACTAGCACGTTTATCACTAGATGAATGGGTTCCGCCAGTTATAGCACCAGATGAGTATGATTTACTATTAAATAATGGCCGTATGCTAGAGCATTTCCATGAAGGGAATATGACGAATAAGTCGGCTGGTATTTTATCTAAAGTGTCTGAAGTATTTGTTGAAATTTCACCTGAACTTGCTAAAGAACGCAATGTGAAAGATGGTGGTCTTGTAGAGTTAGCATCACCGTTTGGAAAAATCAAAGTACAAGCGCTTGTTACAGATCGTGTAACTGGAAATGAGTTGTATTTGCCGATGCATGCGACAGTAAATGAAGAGGCAATCAATATTTTAACAGGAACAGCAACAGACATTTATACGTGTACACCAGCTTATAAACAAACAATGGTGAAACTGCGCGTATTACGTGAAAAAGGAAATCGTCCGTTACCATCTTCAAACCCGAGAGATAAAAAACGTCATCCGCAAAATGGTGTTGAAATCGAGCGAAAGTGGCAAAGAAAACAATACGTATCACTTGTGGACCAGAATTAGGGGGCGGAGATAATGGCAAAAGAGATTACTTTAATTAAAAAGAAGATTGTAACAGAAGAAGAAAAAAAACAGCAAGTAACAGATGAGTTGTTAAATGATCTAGCTGAGAATAGAGAAGCAGTAGAAGAGACGATGCAGCTATTAGCGCAGTTGCAAAAAGCAGGAATTTTAGATGCAGCAATTAGTTTACTTGCTGCAAAAGAAGATGTTTCCAAAATAGCTGTTGAACAATTGAATCGTGAACCAGTAAAAAACGCATTAAACAATATGATGGGGGCAGGAGAGGCATTATCTTCAGTGGACCCAGAAATAACGAAACAAATAACATCTAGTTTAGTCACTGGATTACAATTTGCAACAGAGGAATTAAATAGTGGTAAAAAAACAAAAGTGATGGATTTCTTTAAAGTGTTAAAAGATCCAGATATCAATAGAGCAATTACATTCGGTTTTAGCTTCTTGAAAGCATTTGGTCAAGGGTTAGAGAAAAAATAGAGTAAATGAAAAAGTGATGGCAAGTAGCCATCACTTTTTCATTGTATGTATAAGAGTGTTCATGTTAAGCGGAATATATTATTATTAAAAAGATGGGTTGGAAATGGAAATATGGAATCCATCTCAAATATCGTTTTAGAATGTGGAGGAATATATGCAACACCGTAAAAGACTATCTATACCAGGGGTAATGGGACATTCCTTTCAAACAGTTAGATTTGCTTTTTGGAATGTATTAACCTTTCAACTTGCTTATAAATTATTAGCAGCGATTGTATTTGTCCCGCTATTTGGGATCATTTTTAATAAGTTATTGTATTTTGGTGGTTATGCAAATGCGACGAATGATGAATTATTAGCGTTTTTAAAGACACCATACGGCATTTTGGCAATCGTAATTTTATCATTGTTAGCACTGTTTCTTATCTTTACGGAATTTGCGGTGCTTATTATCATTTCGTACTTCGCTCATAAAAGACAAAAGGTGAAATTACGTCCGATTTTATATAAAACCGTAACGTATTTACCTACTCTTTTCACATATTGCTTACCAGGATTTATTTTATATGCTGTCGTATTGTTACCTCTTTTAAATCTTGGATATGAAACGGCATTAATTCCGCAAATTCAAATTCCTAACTTTATTACAGGAGAACTGTTTAAGACAACGATGGGACAAGTTGGTTATTACACGTTCTTTGCTGTAGTTGCGTATTTGAACCTTCGCTGGATTTTTGTTCTACCTATTGTTGTTTTAGAGCAAAAGCCGTTTCGCACAGCAGCACGTAAAAGTGCAACGTTAGTAAAAGAAAGTTTTTTTAAAGTACTATTCTTTTTAGTAGGATTTTTTATTTCAATAGGGATTGTGTACGGTGTATTTTTGGGAATGTATTTATTGTGTCTATGGGGCATGTATGAATTTACAAATCCACAGGGAACATTTGCATTATTAGCAGAATCAACAATGTCTGTATTTTTAACGAGTACATTGTATTTATTTAGTTTTATCGTGACGCCATTTTATGTTATGGCAATAACACGATTGTATTTACAAAAGGTTCCGGTTGAAGATGTTTTATTAGAAGAAGGATTAGATTATTCGAAAACAAAAGCAGATAAATGTTTCTTCCAAAAACATCGTTGGAAATTTATTGGTGTATATATTGTAGGAATTATTACTGCCGGAATGGTCGTTGCCTTCATTGTAACGTTTATTTCAAATTCATATAAAGAACCAATTATTATGGCTCATCGTGGTTATATTTCAAAAGGTGTAGAGAATACGAAAGAAGCTCTGCAGGGGGCTATTGATGCCAAAGCAGACTACGCTGAAATTGATGTACTGCAAACAAAAGACGGTGAACTAGCAGTTATACATGATTTGAAGCTAAAACGTCTTGCGAATGCTAATGTTCACGTGTCAGATTTAACGATGGAGGAGTTAAGAGAGCTTACCCTTAGTCAAGATGGGTTTTCAGGACAAATAAGTACACTTGATGAGATCATTAAGCTGGCAAAAGGAAAAATCAAACTTAATATTGAAGTGAAGCTCCATGGTGGCGAAAAAGATTTCGTAAACAAAGTATTAAAAGCGATTAAAGATAATGAATTTGAGAAGCAATGTGTCATTCAAACGTTACACTATCCGCTTATTAAAGAGTTTAAACGTGCAAATCCAAATATAAAAGTAGGATACATACTGTATGCGAGTAGAGCTAACTTAAAGAATGTGAAGGCTGATTTTTATGTAGCAGAAGAATACATGTTAAATAAGAAATTAGTAAAAGAAGCAAGGAAGCTAAACAAGCCAATTTACGTATGGACAGTAAATGATATGGAAAGTTTAAAGGCATATTATAAGTTAAACGTGGATGGTATCATTACCGATTATCCTGAAGACGCACGTGAAACAATTAAGATGTTAAAAGAGCAAGAAGATCGTGAAAGTGATATGTTTGATAAAATTACCGAGACGACAGAAGATCTATTTTCAAAGTTATTTATGATCTATCCAGCTGCTGGCTAAATGCCAGTAGCTGTTTTTTTGTGAAAAGAATATATTTCTAAAGTATTGAACAAAGTAATAAGTGTATATGTATACGTCATTACTTAGTTTTTTACATTGTTACATTATTGTCAAATAATAAATAATTACTATGCATTTTGAATGGATATAATAGAAATAGAGTAATAGATGATGGAGTGGTACGGAGAACCCAATAAAATCAATGTTTTATATATTTACACTATTCTAAATATATAAACTTTTAAAAAATAGTATGTTAGCGTTTTCATAACTTTTAAGTTATGCTAGAATAAGGACATAAGTTATTAATTATTTAAAAAAGAAAAAAGAATTCCTTTTTTCTGTTAATTATAAGGGGGCATTTCATTATGCGTATTGGGGTACCAGCAGAAATTAAAAACAACGAAAACCGTGTGGCAATGACACCAGCAGGTGTTGTACATTTAGTTCGTAACAATCACGAAGTATTCATTCAAAAGGATGCAGGTGTAGGATCTGGTTTCACAGATGCTCAGTATGTTGAAGCGGGAGCAAAAATTGTTGATACAGCTGAAGAAGCTTGGAACATGGAAATGGTTATGAAAGTTAAGGAACCAGTTGAAAGCGAATACAAACACTTCAGCGAAGGTTTAATCTTATTCACATACTTACACTTAGCTCCAGAACCAGAATTAACAAAAGCGTTAATCGAGAAGAAAGTTGTTGCTATCGCATATGAAACAGTACAATTAGAAAACCGTTCATTACCATTACTTGCACCTATGAGTGAAGTAGCTGGTCGTATGGCTGCACAAATCGGTGCGCAATTCCTTGAGAAAAACAAAGGCGGTAAAGGTATCTTACTTGCAGGTGTTCCAGGAGTTAAACGTGGTAAAGTAACAATTATCGGTGGTGGACAAGCTGGTACAAATGCTGCTAAAATTGCAGTTGGACTAGGTGCGGATGTAACAATCATCGACTTAAGTGCAGAACGTCTTCGTCAATTAGATGACATTTTCGGAAACCAAGTAAAAACTTTAATGTCTAATCCTTACAATATTGCAGAAGCTGTAAAAGAATCTGATCTTGTAATCGGTGCAGTATTAATCCCAGGTGCAAAGGCTCCAAAACTTGTAACAGAAGAAATGATTAAATCAATGGAACAAGGTTCTGTTGTTGTAGATATCGCGATTGACCAAGGTGGTATTTTCGAAACAACTGACCGTATTACAACTCATGATAACCCAACTTATGAAAAACACGGCGTTGTTCACTATGCAGTTGCAAACATGCCAGGTGCGGTTCCACGTACATCAACTCTTGCATTAACAAACGTAACAGTACCATATGCAGTACAAATTGCTAACAAAGGCTACAAAGAAGCTTGCCTAGGCAACACTGCATTATTAAAAGGTATTAATACATTAGAAGGCTATGTAACATTCGAAGCAGTTGCAGAAGCTCACGGTGTAGAGTACAAGGGTGCTAAAGAATTATTAGAAGCAGAAACAGTATCTTGCTAATAGAAGCATTATACAAAACAAAATCGAACAATATATAAAACAACATGATAAGAGCTAAGAGATAATACCTCTTAGCTCTTCTTGGTAAAAGGGGGCATTCATCGTGGCCAACCTATTTAAAAAGAAATCCGTTACGCAATTGTTAGGGGAAAGTAAAAGTAAAACTTTGACGAAAACGCTAGGGGCATTTGACCTAACAATGCTAGGGATTGGTGCGATAATTGGTACAGGAGTTCTAGTATTAACTGGATTAGTAGCAGCAAGAGATGCTGGTCCAGCAGTTATTTTTTCATTTATGATTGCAGCAATTGTTTGTGGATTTGCAGCTTTATGTTATGCAGAGGTTGCATCTGCACTTCCTGTTTCAGGTAGTGTGTACACATATTCATATGCAACAATTGGTGAGTTTATTGCCCATTTAATGGGATGGACATTGCTATCCGTATATGTCGTAACGACTGCCGCAGTAGCTGGTGGATGGACAGGTTATTTCAATAATTTAGTGAGTGGATTGGGACTTGAAATTCCAAAAGCGTTGTTAACGATTCCATCGCAAGGTGGTATGGTGAACTTACCCGCAGTTATCGTTACGTTGGTGATAACTTGGTTATTATCACGAGGTACAAAAGAAAGTAAGCGTGTGAATAACATAATGGTATTAATTAAAATTGGTATTGTTGTTTTATTCATTGCAGTTGGTGTATTCTACGTGAAACCAGAAAACTGGATACCATTTGCACCGTACGGCTTAAGTGGAGTCTTTGCCGGAGGAGCAGCAGTATTCTTCGCTTTCTTAGGATTTGATGCATTAGCAACTTCTGCTGAAGAAGTGAAAAATCCACAACGTGATTTGCCGATTGGTATTATTGCTTCATTAGTCATTTGTACAATCATTTATGTTGTAGTTTGTCTCGTTATGACAGGTATGGTTTCTTATAAGGAATTAGATGTACCTGAAGCGATGGCCTATGTATTAGAAGTTGTAGGACAAGATAAAGTGGCTGGTGTAATCGCTATTGGAGCTGTAATTGGTATTATGGCTGTAATTTTCGCATACATCTACGCTACGACACGTGTATTCTTCGCTATGAGCCGTGACGGTTTATTGCCAAAATCTTTTGCGAAAATTAACAAGAAGACAGAAGCACCAACATTTTCAGTTTGGTTAACAGGAATTGGTAGTGCTTTAATTGCCGGATTTATCGATTTAAAAGAATTGTCGAATTTAGCGAATATTGGAGCGTTATTAACATTTGCGATGGTTGGTGTAACTGTCATCATTCTTCGTAAAACGCACCCGAAATTACAACGTGGATTTATGGTACCACTTGTACCAATCTTACCGATTATTTCAGTTGCAAGCTGTCTATTCTTAATGGTAAATCTACCGTTAAAAACATGGATATACTTCGGTGTTTGGTTAGCAATCGGAGTGGTTGTATACTTTGTTTATTCGAAAAAACATAGTCATTTAAAAGACGATGGAAGTTCGCAAGATAGTTTAGAAAAAGCTAATTAAAGGGATATAAAGTTAGTAAGCCTTGTGCGTCTAGGGAGCGCGCAAGGCTTTTTCTTTTGGGGAAATAAAGGAGACCAATGTTATGTTGTCGAATTTTTATGTCGGAATATAAGAAGGGGTGGAAAGATGGAGACGAAAGTTGTCGTTGGAGCAGAGGGATATAATAATAATCCAGGTTGGTTACATACAAATGAGGATGAATTAAATTTATTAAAAAGAGAAACGTGGCTTAATAAATTTCAGCCTAATTCTTTATCGGTAATTTTAGCTGAACATGTATGGGAGCATTTGTCGTATGAAGAAGGTATAGAAGCAGCTAAAATATGCTTTGAGTTTTTACAAGATGATGGTTATATTCGTTGTGCAGTGCCGGATGCATTTTTCCCCAATGAAGAATATCAGCGTGGTGTGCAAGTGGGAGGACCTGGCCCGTTAGATCATCCAGCTGCAAGTCATAAAATTGTACATAACTACAAAACGATTATATCTATGTTTGAAGCAGTAGGTTTTCAAGTAAAGCTTTTAGAATACTGTGATGAGAATGGCCAGTTTCATTATAGTGATTGGGAAGAGAACGGTGGATTTATTTATCGATCGAAACGTTTTGATCATAGAAATCAAGATGGTAAATTAGGATTTGCTTCGTTAATTGTGGATGCAGTAAAAGTTAATAAAGTGAAACTTTAATCAGTGGGGGCTTCATCCCCCACTGATTATTAGCCCTCACCAATCGGGCTTTTACGGGCAGTTAATCTCCCACCTAACTTCTTTGTTCCAGCTGCATTTTGAGGTGGGAGTCTTACTGCCCGTTAATGCGGGATAAATAAGAAGGGATGCACGGTAGTTTTCGTGCATCCTTTTTGTATGAAGGGCATGATAGATGCGGAGAATATTTATATATTTATTTTGAAATATAAACGAAATGTTTTAAAAAATGTATGAGAATTCATTGACACATATGAATGGACGCTCATATAATAAAGATATAAGACATATGAATAGTTGTTCATATGTTCAAATAAAGAGGTGAGCTGTGATGGCTGAAAATAAAGTAGAAACGCAACAGGAAGCATGTTCTCAAACGGTAATTCACGAGGAAATCGTGGATCAAGTAAAACAAACAATTCCGACTGATGAAAGTTTAAGTAAAGTAGCAGAATTATTTAAAGTATTAGGTGACCGTACACGTACGAGAATATTACATGCATTATTTGAAGCTGAAATGTGTGTTTGTGATTTAGCTTATTTATTAGGAATGACGCAATCTTCAATCTCACATCAGCTTCGTGTATTAAAGCAAGCGAAGCTTGTAAAGAACCGTAAAGAAGGAAAGGTAGTTTATTACTCATTAGCTGATCAACACGTAATTCATATCTTCGAGCAAGCGTTTGAACACGTAAACGAGGAAGAATAAAAAAGCGAGGAGGGAGAACGATGGCAGAAGCATTAGTGAAAAAGAAACTTATGCTAGAAGGTTTAGATTGTGCAAATTGTGCAATGAAAATTGAAAAAGGTGTTGGGAATATAGAAGGGGTAACATCTTGTTCCGTAAACTTTGCAACAAAAACGATGCTTTTAGAAACACCGCAAAATAAAGAAAATCAAGTTGTTACGGAAGCGAAGCAACTTGTTACAAAATTAGAGCCACATATTAAAGTGCAAGAAGAGCAAAAAACAAAATCAGTAAAAGAAGTATTTGTATTAGAAGGCTTAGACTGTGCAAATTGTGCAATGAAGATTGAAAATAAGGTAAAGGAAATGCCAACAATTTCAGAAGCGACTGTTGATTTCGTATCAAAGAAATTACGAGTAGAAGTTGCAAATAAACGAGAACTTGAATCGACTGTACAAAATATAAAAAATGTTGTTCAAAAGTTAGAGCCTGATGTAAAAATTGTTCGTGAAGAGGAAAAAGGACACGACCATGATCATGGTGATGGAAATGTGAAAAAGATGATAGGAAGATTAGTAGTCGGTGGAATTTTGACAGGAATTGCTGCATTAGCCGGATTACCGCAAATGATAACAATTCCATTATTCGTCCTTGCTTATTTATTAATAGGTGGAGATATCGTTTGGAGAGCGGTAAGAAACATAACTCGCGGCCAAGTGTTCGATGAAAACTTTTTAATGGCAATTGCAACTTTAGGAGCTTTCGCGATTCAACAATATCCAGAAGCGGTAGCAGTTATGCTATTTTACCAAGTAGGGGAACTGTTCCAAAGTATTGCAGTAAATCGTTCTCGAAAATCAATTACGTCATTAATGGATATTCGTCCTGACTATGCGAATGTGAAAGTTGGAAACGAAACGAAACAAGTATCACCAGAAGATGTGCAAATTGGTGAGTATATTATCGTAAAACCAGGTGAAAAAGTACCGTTAGACGGGAAAGTAGTTGAGGGAACATCAATGATGGATACTTCAGCGTTAACAGGTGAGTCTGTACCGAGGGAAGTAGAAGTTGGTAATGACGTATTAAGTGGTTTTGTAAACCAAAATGGTGTATTAATTGTCGAAGTTACAAAAGAGTTCGGTGAATCCACGGTATCGAAAATTTTAGACTTAGTACAAAATGCAAGTAGCAAAAAAGCGCCAACAGAAAACTTTATTACAAAGTTTGCACGTTATTATACTCCTGTTGTAGTTATAACAGCAGCAATAATGGCATTTATTCCACCACTTATTTTAGAGGGTGCTACATTCTCCGATTGGATTTATAGAGCTTTAGTGTTCTTAGTAATCTCTTGTCCATGTGCGCTCGTTGTATCGATTCCTCTTGGATTCTTTGGCGGTATTGGTGGGGCATCTAAAAGTGGTATTTTAGTAAAAGGAAGTAACTATTTAGAAGCATTGAATGATGTGAAATATATCGTTTTTGATAAAACAGGAACATTAACAAAAGGTGTCTTTAAAGTTACGAAGATGGAGCCTAGTGAAGGTATCACAGCTGAAGAGCTATTAGAATATGCAGCATTTGCAGAAGTATATTCAAATCATCCGATTGCACAATCTATTCGAAATGCATATGGAAAATCAATCGATGAAAATGCTATTGAAGACTATAGTGAAATTTCTGGTCATGGTACGGTTGTAAAAGTACAAGGAAAAGAAATTTTTGCAGGTAATGCTAAATTAATGAGCAAAGAAAACATTACATTTAAGCAACCAAATACAGTAGGTACACTAGTTCATGTTGCTGTAGATGGTAAATATGCAGGGTATATTGTTATCTCTGATGAGGTAAAAGAGGATTCAAAACAAGCAATTCAAAAGTTAAAAGAACTAGGTATTAAGAAGACAGTCATGTTAACTGGTGATGCAAAATCAGTCGGGGAAGCTGTTGGTAAAGAATTAGGTTTAGATGAAGTTCATGCCGAATTATTACCACACCAAAAAGTAGAAGAAATCGAAAAAATTGATGCAGCAAAACGCGGTAAAGAAAAGATTGCATTCGTCGGTGATGGTATTAATGATACGCCAGTACTAGCAAGGGCAGACGTTGGTATTGCGATGGGCGGCTTAGGGTCAGATGCAGCAATTGAAGCTGCTGACATCGTTATTATGACTGATGAGCCTTCAAAAATTGTGACAGCAGTAAAAATTGCAAAACGTACACGTAGCATCGTATGGCAAAATATTATATTTGCATTAGGGGTAAAAGGGTTAGTGTTATTACTCGGCGCCTTTGGTATTGCAACAATGTGGGAAGCAGTCTTCTCAGATGTTGGTGTGACGTTACTTGCAGTATTAAATGCAATGCGTGTACTACGAGTAAAAGATTTATAAAAAAGAGGACGCAATTGCGTCCTCTTTTTTATTGGTTATTTTGTTGAAATTGACTCAAGAAAATAATATCAAATATTATTTTGTTTTTTAAATAATTTAATATATAAATTTACAAAAATATAATATTCTTCTTATTATTTTAATATATTTTTTACAAATATCCATATAGTATTGAAAAGTGGAGAAGTGGGGGAGGGACAAAACCCCACTGATTAAAGCTTCACTTTATTTTTGTATATTTTTTTCAACCTGTTCTCGAACAGTTTGAATATAATTCATTTTATGATCCCAACATTCTTGGCTTAAATCGACAGGGTACTCTTCAGGGTTTAAAGTTCGCATATACTCTTCCCAAAATAGTGAGAGGCTGCGTTCATTATACTTTTGAATATCTAATATATTAGGTAATTCATACGCTCTTTTACCGTTAATGAAAATATCTTGATGTAGTTCGCGTGCTTCAAAGCTTGTTACGAATTTACTTATATATGTATGAACTGGATGAAACATTTTTAAACGCTCTTCTTTTCCGGGTTCTTCTGACTCTAAAGCAATATAATCGCCCTCTGCATGATCGTTAACACGGTTAATAATACGATAAACTCGTTTAAGTCCTGGGGTTGTAATTTTTTCAGGATTAGATGAAATCTTAATCGTATCATTTAATTTTCCGTCAGTATCTTCAATAGCGACTAGTTTATAAACAGCCCCTAATGCTGGCTGCTCAAAGGATGTAATCAGCTTTGTACCAACACCCCATACATCAATTTTTGCCCCTTGAGATTTCAAGTGCATAATCGTATATTCATCTAAATCGCTAGAAGCGATAATTTTTGTGTTTGTAAATCCAGCTGCATCAAGTTGTTTTCTGGCCTCCTTTGATAAATATGCCATATCACCACTATCAAGGCGAATGCCATAAAAATCGATACGATCCCCGAACTCTTTTGCAACACGAATCGCATTTGGAACACCAGATTTTAATGTGTCGTATGTATCGACAAGAAATACACATTTTTTATGTGTTTCAGCATATTTTTTAAATGCAACATATTCATCGCGATATGCTTGAACGAAAGAATGGGCATGTGTGCCAGCTACAGGGATGCCAAATCGTTTCCCTGCGCGAACGTTACTTGTAGATGAAAAACCACCAATAAAGGCAGCTCGTGTTCCCCAAAGGGCAGCATCAAACTCATGAGCGCGTCTTGTACCGAACTCTAAAAGCTCATCATTATTTGCAGCGTGCTTCATACGTGCAGCTTTTGTAGCAATTAATGTTTGGTAATTTACAATATTTAAGAGGGCGGTTTCAATTATTTGTGCCTCGCCAAGCGGTGCATCAACACGTAATAATGGTTCGTTATTAAAAACAACTTCGCCTTCTTGCATACTACGAATCGTGCCAGTAAATTTCATGTTTTGTAAATAATGAAGGAAGTCTTCTTCAAATTGCAGCTCTGCTAAATAAGCGATGTCACTTTCGGTAAAGCTGAAATTTTCTATGTACTCTACAATTTTTTCAAGACCAGCAAAAACAGCATAGCCGTTTTCGAATGGAAGCTTTCGAAAGTATAGATCAAAAACAGAACGGCGAGTATGAATACCATCTTTCCAATATGTATAAGCCATGTTGATTTGATATAAATCTGTATGTAAGGCGTAACTATCGTCTTTATAATGATTCATTGCGAAAACACCTCCGTAATTTGGTTATAGTATACCAATTTTTCCCCTTTCGTAGCAAAGAAGTAATAGGGGATTGAAGTCAAGAGAGAAAAAAATGAAATAATGCATATTTTTTAGAAAATTTACATTTATCAATTTATATTTCTCTAGATTTTATGTATTATTAGAGTAGTGGGGGTAATGAGAATGGAGGAGGACAATGCAACAAACATTAGAAAAAATAGGCAAGCAAGTTTTTTATAAACGGCTACAGCAAAAAATGACACAAGAAGAATTATGTCAGGGCATTTGTTCTGTCTCATACTTAAGTAAGATCGAAAATGGAAAGATTGAAGCATCAGAAGAAATTCTACAATTGCTCTGCACAAGACTAGAAATTGCTGTGACGGATTTGAGAGATGTAGAAGAAGATGTGAAAGTGAAGTTGGACGAGTGGTTGAATGCATTAGTTCATTTGGACAAGCAACAAGTAGAGCGCATATACGAAGAGTTGCAAGGTGAAATGAAGCATGTGTTGGATTTTGAAATTATAAATTATTATAAACTGCTGTATACACGTTATTTAATTATGAAAAGGGATATATCTGCAATTGAAGAAGAATTAGAGAGATTAAAGAAAGTCTACAAAAAGTATTCTCCATTTCAGAAGTTATTATATACGTACAGTAGAGGGTTATTGTGCTGTTTGCAGTATAGATGGAAGGATGGACTAGACCACTTATTAAAAACAGAAGTAATGGCCAAGGAACAAGGGTATCATGAAACGGGTATGTACTATAATATAGCGCTTGCATATACTCATTTAGATATTCATCACCTTGCAATTCATTTTGTGAATATAGCATTAGAAGGATTTCGTAGTGAATATAAGTTTAGAAATATAATTAATTGCCAGATACTTATTGCAGTAAGTTACACAGAAAAAGGTCAGTATGAAGAGGCCTTAAGAATGTATGAGAGTATATTGAGGGAGGCCACATCTTTTGCGGATAAGGATGTACTTTTAGCTATTACTTTAAGCAATATGGGAAGTATATATTATAAAAAAAGCAAATATCAGCAGGCGAAGAAATATTATTTGGATAGTCTGCAACTTCAAAAACAAGTAGATTTAAACTATCTAGATACAATATATGAACTGGCATTAGTATGCATTAAATTAGAAGAATTAGAAGAGGCAAAGGAATGGATTGATAAGGGAATTGTTGCAGCAAAACAAGAAGAGAGATTTAATGCAAAGTTATATTTGCTTTTAATTCTTAGATATAAACATTTTGAAGAAGCAAAAGATTATAAAGTATTTTTGGAAAATGAGGCTATTCCTTTGTATAAATCTGCGGGAAATAAAATAGAATTAAAGAAAGTATACGTTGAACTCGCAGAACATTTCGCTAGTTTATCGAGATTTGAGGAAAGTAATCGATATTATAGGTTAGTTATTGATTTGATGAATGATAATAAGGAGGAGTGAAAATGAAAAAGATGGTATTTGGAGTATTGGCGTTTATAGTAACTCTTACAGTTGTTGGAGGAATACATCAGTATAGTAGTAAACCTGATATCGTTGGTCAACAAGCTAAAACGGTTCAACAAATTAATTCATAACCAAAAAACCCCTTTCCAAACGGAAAGGGGTTTCTCAATATTTGCTCCCGAAAATTCTACAAAACTTGAGAAAACAATTATTTGAATTTTTAGTATATTAATAGTGGAAACATAATGATAATATGAAACTACTCTTTTTCAAAAATTTTTTATTAGGGGGAATGTTAGATGAAAAAGAAGAGTTTAGCGTTAGTGTTAGCGGCAGGAATGGCAGTTACTACGTTCGGAGGGACAGGCTCTGCATTTGCGGATTCTAAAAATGTACTCTCTACGAAGAAGTACAATGAGACGGTACAGTCACCTGAGTTTATTTCTGGTGATCTAACTGGAGCGACTGGTAAGAAAGCGGAATCTGTGGTGTTTGATTACTTAAACGCAGCAAAAGGTGATTATAAGCTAGGGGAAAAGAGTGCACAAGATTCTTTCAAAGTGAAACAAGTGAAAAAAGATGCTGTAACTGATTCAACAGTAGTACGTATGCAACAAGTTTACGAGGGAGTACCTGTATGGGGGTCTACTCAAGTAGCTCACGTAAGTAAAGATGGTTCTTTAAAAGTATTGTCTGGAACAGTTGCTCCTGATTTAGACAAGAAGGAAAAGTTAAAAAACAAAAATAAGATTGAAGGCGCAAAAGCAATTGAAATTGCGCAACAAGATTTAGGAGTAACACCTAAATACGAAGTGGATCCAAAAGCGGATTTATATGTATATCAAAATGGTGAAGAAACGACATATGCATACGTTGTGAATTTAAACTTCTTAGAGCCAAATCCAGGAAACTATTACTATTTCATTGAAGCGGAAAGCGGTAAAGTGTTAAATAAATATAATAAACTTGATCATGTAACGAATGATGATAAGTCACCAGTTAAGCAAGATGCTCCTAAACAGGAAGCGAAAGCGGTTGTAAAGCCTGTAACAGGGACGAATAAAGTTGGAACTGGTAAAGGTGTATTAGGAGATACGAAATCGCTTAATACAACGTTATCTGGATCATCTTACTATTTACAAGATAATACGCGCGGAGCAACAATTTTCACATATGATGCGAAAAATCGCTCAACATTACCAGGAACATTATGGGCAGATGCAGATAATGTTTTCAATGCAGCGTATGATGCAGCGGCAGTAGATGCTCATTACTATGCAGGTAAAACATATGATTACTATAAAGCTACATTTAACAGAAACTCTATTAATGATGCAGGAGCACCATTAAAATCAACAGTTCATTACGGAAGTAAGTATAATAATGCATTCTGGAACGGCTCACAAATGGTATACGGAGATGGTGATGGTGTAACATTCACTTCATTATCTGGTGGCATTGATGTAATTGGCCATGAATTAACACATGCTGTTACGGAAAATAGCTCGGATTTAATTTATCAAAATGAATCAGGAGCGTTAAATGAAGCAATTTCTGATATTTTTGGTACTTTAGTAGAATTCTATGATAACCGTAACCCAGATTGGGAGATTGGTGAAGATATTTATACACCTGGTAAGGCGGGAGATGCACTTCGTTCTATGAGTGATCCAGCGAAATATGGTGACCCAGACCATTATTCTAAGCGTTACACTGGTTCAAGTGATAACGGTGGCGTTCATACAAACAGTGGTATTATTAACAAACAAGCTTATTTATTAGCAAATGGTGGTACGCATTCTGGTGTAACTGTAACTGGTATCGGTAAAGATAAATTAGGTGCGATTTACTACCGTGCAAATACACAGTATTTCACGCAATCTACTACATTTAGTCAAGCACGTGCTGGTGCAGTACAAGCTGCAGCTGATTTATATGGTGCTAGCTCTGCAGAAGTAGCAGCAGTTAAGCAATCATTTAGTGCTGTTGGTGTAAACTAAGGCTTTAAGGGATAGTTATTAATAAAATACCTCAAAAATAAAGAAGGAGCATAGGCTCCTTCTTTATTTTTTTCTCCATTTTTTCCACAAATAAAATAATCCAACACAACCTGCGATTGTAATAATCCATTTCGCTTCATTTGTTCCGTTAATGACATGATATGCAGAATATACTTCAATCAATAAAGCCGGTATTTTCCCTATTGTGCTGGCAATACTGAAAGAGAGTAATGACATTTTGCCTAGAGCTGCAAATAAAGTAACGATACTTGATGGGATGAAAGGTATGAATCGAAACGATAGAACGAGTAGAAAGGCCTCTCTACCTTCTACATAAAGTAGGCGTTCTACCATTGGATACTTATTTACTTTGTTGTGAGTGAATTTCTGAAGGCCTATACGATAAATATAAAACGAGATAATAGCCCCTAATGCCTCACCTGCAATCGAAATAATGGTTCCGTTTGTTACACCGAAGAGTTGTATATTAATAGCGGTCAAAAAAATACTAGGGATAAAACCTAAAAGACTGATGATGATGTTAATTAATATACTAAGTGGAATTGCGATTGAATAATAGTCTGTTAAGAAGTTTTGAATTGTTTCAGCCATTGTTTAAAATCCTTTATCTTTTTTTGCATTACACCATATTTCTATTGTGTAGGCAAGTGCAAATTTACATAATGTAGGAAACTGTTGATAGAAAGGGATTTGTATACCTTATATAGGTATTGGGTATATGAAAGTAGGGGTATATTTAGTTTGTTTAAAAAACACTCCATAAATCCTGTATTTAAAGGGTTTGTGGAGTATTTCGATTGGTGTTTTCATCTGGGAAATAATTATAAAAACATGGGGGTATATTTTAAAAAGGGCGAAAAATAGTGATTTGATGAAAGGGGGGTGGAAAATATAGCAAAATGAATGAGGATTTCAAAACTGTATACATTTTTTCTTTGTGAAATTGACTTTTAGTGGAGTTACGATAATAATCATGGAAGAGGTGATACGATGAAACGATTAAGTAGTCTTTTCTTGAGTAGTTTATTGGCACTAATGCTGATTTTAAGTGGATGTGCAGGAAAAGAACAAAAAACAGAAAAACCAAAAGAGGATCATTCTACATCAGTAGAAAAAATTAGTGATAATATTTTAGATGAAATGGAAGGGCCACCTAAAAATGGTCATACGATTGAAAGGCATGTAGGCAAATCAGAAGAGGATTTGAAGAATCGTTTGAAGACAGATAAAGTTTCAGCGGCAAGTACATACTATGATAAGGAAACAGCGACAAAGGCTGTGAAAGATAGTTTAAAACAACATGATAAAGAAATTCAGGATTGGTTGAAAAACTCTAAAGAGGCTCGTCTTGTATTGAATACAACTCATTCATTCCCAGTTGGAAAAACAGTAATAAAGAAAAATATGAATGTAAAAGACAAACTAGTAAAGACTGTTACTGTTTTAGCGAGAGATAAATCAGGAAATCTAGGATTTAAGATTATTACTTCTTATCCATCAGATAAATAAAGGGGGGAGTATATATGTATCCAACATTACAATACTTTCTTAAATCGTACTGTACGTTAAGTATTCATGAGGATGAAATAGTAAGCGTGATGGAAGAGTTTATAGAGCAAGAGGACGAAGAGATTGTTTTGAAATTACGCGATGAATTAGTAAATATGAAGAAAAAGAACGCGTGGGAAGAAGCGTGCGTATTAGCTGCGAAGCAAGGCAATCGTGTGTGGTCTTTAGAAGAAACGAAAGATCATCTGGGGATTTTTTTACTATTATTGCAAAAGAAAAAGGCGTGAGTAGATCACGCCTTTTTGTATACGCTTTTTGAAATTTGTCCGTTTGATATTATCTCATTGTTTTGGGGCACTTTTATATACGCTTTTTGAAATTTGTCCATTTGAGAGTACTTCACCGTTTTGTGTTACTTTTTTATACGTAACCGCTGTTATTTTATCACCAGTATTACTAATTACTTGAGAAGAAACTTCAACATTTTTACCAGTATTTGTACCGAAAATACGTGTAGTAATACTACCGCCATTTGAAAATGCTTGAATGTAAATATGCTTACCTGTATTGTTTTTAAATTTTAAATCCGGACCATAATCTGCCACTGCTGCATCCTGCCCAAGTGGTAAATAATTTACGGGCATAGAATGATTGCTTCGAGAAACAATTCCTAAATCTGCCCTTAAAGCTGCGCTGTATAAAGTACTACTTACTTGGCAAACGCCTCCGCCTGCACTTTGTATAACTTTACCTTGTGAATATACTGCTGCGGATTTATAACCATGTGCAGCATCAGTTACGCCAACACGGCCATTAAAACTAAACGTTTCATCAGGTGCTACAATAACTCCACTTAACGTATTAGCTGACTTATTTACGTTATAGGATTGATTTCCATTACGGCCAGCCATTGGGGTAGAGTATTCAGCAATCACTTCTTTAATCCCCATTTGTTGTATATCTTCTGTAGAACGTTCAGGTTTTATTAGTGTAACTGGTAATACAACATCGGGTGTGCCAGAAGTAATAGCTGCGCTTGTTAAATCGGTTAATTTTCCTTTATCAATTTTTTCTCCATTTTGACTTTGGCTAATATTTACTGTAGAGCCTTCAACACTTAATTCGGCGTTGACAGGATTCTTTAATGTTTCATTATATTTATCCTTTATAAAGGTTTCATAAGTTGTTGTATTTAATTGTGGTGTTAATTTATAGTCACGTTTTACTTCACCGTTTTCAGCTTGCTTACGCATGTTGTAACGATTCATTACGTTCCCTTCTTGTTCTTTAAAGATATTGTCGACAATATCCTTCTCTTTATAATCTACTCCTAAATTTTTCCATGTGTAATTTTGCTTATCATTTTGGAATACGTAGTTAAGAGATTTTTGATTTAATTCATTCATCTTTTGATTAACAAGGGCTTGAATATCTGCTTTATTTTTTCCATCAAGAGAAATACCTTCAAATGTAGTGTTTGGTAGTGCAGTTGTATTTAGTTGATTATTTAATTTGGATACATATTGATATCCACCAATACCACCAACACAAAGTAATATGCCACCAGCAATAGCGGAACCGATCAGTATTTTGCTTAGCTTCATTTATTTCCCCCCAGAAAAATTTGTATAAATATATGTATTACATTTTTTGTATAAAAATGATGAAAATAACATTATGTACGTCCTAGTATACTATTATTTTCACTACGTGTGTAATGTTTTCATAAAAAATGTTACACTGCTGTAATAATTGTCTCTTTTTGTCACAATATGCATGAGAAATATGTTGAAAATTATAATAAAAAGGCTGCTTAGAAAAATCTAGCAGCCTTTTTATTATAATTTTTTATGCTCATTTTTATTCGTAACACCGAGATGTTCTTGAAGTGTTGTCGATATATCATTAACACTCTTTTCGTTTGGAACGTAATAATAAATACCACCTATATATTTATCAGTACCTTCCACTTGCAATTTATCCATTTTTAAATTTGAATCCATTGAATTTTTTGCAATAGTCATCATATCATCAAAAGTTAAATTTGTTTTTAAGTCTGTATCGACAGCATCTAATAGGCTTCCGATTTTATTAATGGAATTGAGAGATAGGGCTTTTTCAGCAATAGCTTCTAAAACAAGTTGTTGTCGTTGACCGCGCATATAATCACTGTCAATATGGCGAGTTCTAGCTAGTGCAAGTGCTTCTTCTCCATTTAAATGTTGACGCCCTTTTTTTAGGTGAATTGCATCTGCTTCGTCGCTACTATTTTGTTCTGTGAACTCAACTGGAACGTCGACAGTTATACCACCTAGAGAATCAACAATCTTGATAAAGGATTTGAAATTAAATTTTACATAGTAATCAACTGGTACATCTAAAAATTTTTCTACTGTATCAATTGTGCTGTCTACACCACCAAATACATGTGCATGTGTAATTTTATCATATTTATCACGTGATTTAATGAAGACGCGTGAATCACGTGGAATGCTGACTAGTTTAACAGATTTATCATTTTTATTAATTGTTGCAAGTAGTAATGCATCTGTACGAGTCGCTTTTCCGTAACCTTTTTCCCTGATATCACTTTCATCAACACCCATGATCAGGACAGAAATATTATCAGTCATAGGTTTAACAGCTTTTTCACGTTTGCTGGATTTATCTCCTCGGCCGAGTTCAGAATAAGCGTTGCTTAAGACGGATTTTGCTTTACTGTATATATGGAAGGAATAGCCTCCTGCTCCCATTGCTACAATAAGTAATGGAATAAGAATGAACCAAAGTAGGCGCTTTTTCTTTGAGCGTCCTTTTTTGGCTCGAGTTTCGTTGTTAATGTCGGATTTCATCATTTTTTCTCCTTTAAAACAATCAAAGTGTATACATCTAGAAGCGTATTAAAACACATAAAAAATATTTTACGCTAAATAAAAGGTATTGTACATGTATAAAAAATAGATGTATTGATTATTTATCCCGCATTAACGGGCAGTAAAACTCCCACCTCAAAGTCCAGCGAATGCAAGGAAGTTAGGTGGGAGATAACTGCCCGTAAATGCCCGATTGGTGAGGGCTAATAATCAGTGGGGGATAGCCCCCTCTGATTAAAGTTTCACTTTATAAGACATCTATTCGTTATTGTATACAAAAGACAGGGATAAGAAAATGATAAAATTTTACCTAATTAAAGCATAATACTTACAATAATCGCAGATAAAATACTAACAAGAGTAGCGCCGTATAGTAATTTTAGGCCGAAGCGGGCAACAACATTTCCTTGTTCTTCGTTTAACCCTTTTACCGCACCGGAAATAATTCCAATGGAAGAAAAGTTGGCAAAAGAAACGAGGAAGACAGAAATAATACCAACTGTACGGATAGAGAGAGTGCTGGAAATTTTACTAAGATCCATCATTGCTACAAATTCATTTGTTACAAGCTTTGTTGCCATAATGCTACCCGCTGTGACAATTTCAGAACTTGGTACGCCGATAAGAAATGCAATAGGGGCGAATACATAGCCTATTAATTGTTGGAAAGTAATGCCGAATATAATGAGGAATAGGTCATTAATGCAACTCATTAATGCGACGAATCCAATGAGCATAGCACCGACGACAATTGCTACACGAAAACCATCAAGAATGTATTCTCCAAGCATTTCAAAGAAACTTTGTTTTTCCCCTTTTATTACCAAAATGTCTTCATCATCGTTAACGTCGTAAGGGTTAATAATGAGTACGATAATAAAACCACTAAATAAATTGAGAACGAGTGCGGTTACTACATATTTTGGTTCAATCATTGTCATATAGGCACCGACAATGGACATAGATACTGTTGACATAGCAGAGGCGCAAAGTGTATATAGTCGATGTTTTGGAATTTGGGCTAATTGTTTTTTAACCGTAATAAAAACTTCTGATTGGCCGACAATAGCGGAAGCGATGGCGTTGTAAGATTCTAATTTCCCAAGACCATTTATTTTACTAAGAAAGAAACCAATCCAACGAATAAAGAATGGTAGTATTTTGAAATGTTGTAATATACCAATTAAGACGGAGATAAAGACAATCGGTAATAATACGTTAAGGAAAAATGGCATTTCCCCTTTATTTGCAAGACCGCCAAATACAAAGTTTATACCACTGGCAGCATACTCAAGTAGCCTCGTAAACAGGCTAGAAATTACCGTAATAAGTATGAGACCAATTTCTGTATTTAATAATAAATAGGTTAAAATTAATTGTATAATAAGCATGATAAAAATTGGTTTAAATTTAATATGTTTCTTATTGTTGCTAGCAATATAAGCAAGGAAGAAAACAACGATAAGTCCCACGAAAAAAGTAATAAATTTCATAGTAAGCCCCCTAAAAGAGATATTCTGCTATATATGTTTTTCATTTCAAGGGAGAATATGCATCTTTGGTAAAGAAAGGAATAGAGAGAGCATGAATATATGTAGAGTGCACCACGTTGCAATTATTTGTTCGAATTATGAACTGTCAAAGGATTTTTATACTCGGATATTAGGTTTTAAAGCGATAAATGAAGTATATAGAAAAGAACGAGATTCTTATAAGTTAGATTTATGTGTAGGGGAAGAGTATCAAATTGAATTATTTTCATTTCCTAGTCCACCTGAGCGCCCAAGTTTTCCAGAAGCAGCTGGACTTAGACATTTAGCATTTGCTGTTACAAATATAGAAGAAGCTGTAAACCATTTAAAACAATGCGGTGTGGAGACTGAAGCGATACGTATGGATGAAATTACGGATAAAAAATTTGTCTTTTTCCAAGATCCTGATGGCTTGCCTTTAGAATTGTATGAGGCTTGAAATTGGTGAATTTTATATAGGGTTGCTTTCAAATAAATGAAGAAACTAAAGTGAAACTTCTTTTTTAAAGGAGGTGTAACTTTAGCTAAGAAAGCTAAAGGACATATGTGGATATTTTAAAATTACTGATGGTAGCCATCCTTATTGCGTTAACAGCATTTTTTGTGGCTGTTGAGTTTGCAATTATTAAGGTGCGTAGCAGTCGTATTGATCAACTCGTTAGTGAAAAACGACGAGGAGCATTGGCAGCTAAAAAAGTAACTTCGAATTTAGATGAGTATTTATCAGCATGTCAGTTAGGTATTACAATTACTGCTTTAGGGCTTGGGTGGTTAGGAGAGCCCACTATAAAACATATACTCGAGCCGTTGTTTTTAAAACTACACTTATCTCCTGCAATTGCAAGTACAGTTTCATTTATTATTGCCTTTGCAGTTATTACGTTTTTACATGTTGTCATTGGTGAACTTGCTCCGAAGACGCTCGCTATACAAAGGGCAGAGCAAGTTAGCTTATTATTATCGAAGCCAATTATTTACTTTTACCGAGTAATGTATCCGTTTATTTGGGCTTTAAATGGTTCTGCAAGGCTTGTAACAGGGTTATTCGGATTACATCCGGCTTCTGAACATGAAGTAGCTCATTCGGAGGAAGAATTACGATTAATCTTATCTGAGAGTTATGAGAGTGGAGAGATTAATCAAAGGGAATTTAAATATGTAAATAATATTTTTGAATTCGATAATAGAGTCGCAAAGGAAATTATGGTACCTCGTACGGAAGTTGTAGGTTTATATGAGGACGAACCATTTGAAACACATATTAAAATAATCGCACAAGAAAAGTACACGAGATATCCCGTATTTGGTGAAGATAAAGATGAAATTATTGGGATGGTTAATGTAAAGGATTTATTTATTCGTTATATGGATGGTAATCGAGAAGAGGGGTGCTCGATTACGCCATATACAAGACCAGTTATTGAAGTGTTAGAAAATATCCCTATTCATGATTTGCTATTACAAATGCAAAGAAAACGAATTCCATTAGCTGTATTATATGATGAATATGGTGGTACAGCGGGGATCGTTACACTAGAAGATATTTTAGAAGAAATTGTTGGAGAAATCCGAGATGAATACGATGAAGATGAACACCCGCCTATAGAGCATATAAGTGAAGGGTGTAAAATCGTAGAGGGAAAAGTGCTTATTAGTGAAGTAAATGATTTATTTGGCATACACTTAATCGCTGATGATGTAGATACAATTGGTGGCTGGATTATGGTACAAAAGCAAATCGTTGCTGAAGGAGATATTATTGAAAAACACGGCTTTTCTTTTAAAGTTCTTGAAAAGGATATGCATCAAATTAAGCGAGTTGAAATAAAGAAAGTAGAAGAATGAATGGATTTTCTATTATATAAACTTTAATAAAAAGTATATATAGAAAAATAAATGTTTGCGCTTTCAAAAAAGGTGCTATATAGTGAAAGTGGATACTGAAGAATTCATTTAATGATACTCGTATTTTATAGGGCGAATTCTTTAGATAAGGATTTAGAATGAAAAGTATAGGTGATGAAAAATGATAGCAACGAAGGATATACGTATAGAAAAAGATTTTTTAGGTGAAAAGGAAGTACCGAGTGTAGCTTATTATGGTGTACAAACATTACGTGCCGTAGAAAACTTTCCTATTACAGGATACCGCATTCATCCGTCACTCATTACGGCAATGGCAATTGTAAAAAAAGCGGCAGCGCTTGCGAATATAGATACAGGTTATTTAGCTAAAGATATCGGACAAGAAATTGCAGAAGCGGCACAAGAGATTGTTGATGGAAAGTTCCATGATCAATTTATCGTAGACCCGATTCAAGGCGGAGCAGGTACTTCAATTAATATGAATACTAATGAAGTAATTGCAAATAGAGCCTTGGAACGTATGGGATACGAAAAAGGTGAATATGCGAAAATTAGCCCAAACACTCATGTGAACATGGCCCAATCAACAAATGATGCGTTTCCAACTGGGATTCATATAGCAACTCTTATGATGCTGGAAGAACTTCTTGTTACAATGGAAGAACTTCACTCTGCTTTTCATGATAAAGCAAAAGAGTTTGATCACGTTATTAAAATGGGGCGTACGCATTTGCAAGATGCAGTTCCAATTCGCCTTGGGCAAGAATTTGAAGCATATAGCAGAGTGCTAGAGCGTGATATAAAAAGAATTAAACAGTCTCGTCAACATTTATACGAAGTTAATATGGGTGCGACAGCTGTCGGTACGGGATTAAATGCAAACCCTACTTATATAGAACAAGTTGTGAAGCATTTACGAACTTTTAGTGGTTTCCCTCTTGTTGGTGCAGAGCACTTAGTTGATGCGACGCAAAACACAGATGCATATACAGAAGTATCTGCAGCACTAAAAGTATGTATGATGAATATGTCTAAAATTGCAAATGACCTTCGTATTATGGCGTCTGGTCCACGTGTTGGGTTGGCGGAAATTCAATTACCAGCTCGTCAACCAGGTTCATCTATTATGCCGGGTAAAGTAAATCCAGTTATGGCAGAAGTAATTAACCAAGTTGCTTTCCAAGTAATTGGAAATGACCATACAATTTGCCTAGCGTCAGAAGCTGGACAATTAGAGTTAAATGTAATGGAGCCGGTATTAGTATTTAATTTAATTCAATCCATCAGTATTATGAACAATGGATTCCGTGTATTCCGTGAATATTGTATTAAAGGAATTACAGCGAATGAAGAGTTGCTTAAGCAATATGTTGAAAAAAGTGTTGGAGTTATTACAGCAGTGAATCCTCATATTGGTTATGAAGCAGCTTCTCGCATTGCACGTGAAGCAATCGCGACAGGAAAGTCTGTTAGGGAGCTATGCTTAGAACATGGTGTACTTACAGCAGAAGAGCTTGATATTATTTTGGACCCATACGAAATGACGCATCCTGAAATTGCTGGTGCATCTTTATTAAAAAATAAAAAAGTATAAAATAAAACACCGATCCCCCTTATATAGGGATCGGTGTTTTATTTTAAAAGATATTAAATACAGAGTTAAGTTGAAGTAAGCTAATAATAGCTAAGAAGATTAAACTATATTTCATTACTATTTTAAATAGAGCAGATTCTTGACCAACTAGTCCAACTGCTGCACAAGCAACTGCTACAGATTGTGGTGAAACCATTTTTGCGATTGTACCACCAACTACGTTTAATGAAACGAGAGTAGATGGTACGATGTTTAACTGATCGGCAGTTACTGCTTGAAGTGGTGCGAATAATGAACCACTTGATACGACTGAACCTGTAATGAATACGCCAATCCATCCTAAGATTGGAGAAAGAACTGGGAATGCATTTCCCGTAGAAGAGAATGCAAGTCCAAGTGTAGATGACATACCAGAGTAGTTTTCTACGTAAGCTAAAGCGATAACGCTACAAATTGTATATACTGGAACTTTTAGTTCTTTTATTGTTTCGATCATTAATTCTTTAATCATTTTGCCGTTTACACGGTAGACGATAAGTGAAACGATGATTGCTAATACAATCGCAGTAGTTGTAGAAGAGAATACATCTAGTTTGAAAATCGCTGCGAAAGGTGTATCAGCCTTTGTAATTGGTGCAGTTTTCATAACCGCATTATGAAGACCAGGGAATTGAATGTTAAATACTAAGTTTGCCAATGGACCATCCGGAGCAAATAAAGCTTTAATTGGTTTTAAATTAAAGATTGTTACAAATGCAGTTAAGAATACGAATGGGGACCAAGCATATAAAATTTGATTGAATGTATGAGATTCTTTTTCTTCTTGTTTTTCTTCTTTAGCAGAAGATTTTGGTTGCCAAACACGTAAGAATAATGTAAGAGCGACCATACTTACGACTGCTGCGAAAATATTAGTAAGTTCAGCGCCTAAGAAGTAAGTCACAAGGAACTGAGTAATTGCGAAAGAAACACCACTTACAAGAATACCTTGCCAAGTTTCTTTAATGCCTTTAAATCCATCTACCATTGAAACAAGTAAGAACGGTAAAACAATGCTAATGAATGGCAAAATGTAAACAGCTTGACGACCGACAGTTAATGCATCTAGCCCAGTTAATTGTGCAGGTACTGTAACTGGAATACCCATAGCACCCATAGCACCACCAGCGATATTAGCTACTAAGCAAATACCTGCTGCTTTTAATGGATTAAAGCCCATACCTACAAGTAATGCAGCTGTAATAGCAACTGGAACACCGAAACCAGCTGCGCCTTCTAAGAAAGCACCGAAAGAATAAGCGATTAATAATACTTGTAAACGCTGATCATTTGTAATACTTGAAATGCTATCACGAATGACATTGAATTGTTCTGTTTTAACAGTTAATTTGTAAAGGAAGATAGCTGCGATAACGATAGTACAAATTGGATAAAATCCAGATAAAACACCGAATCCGGCAGATGCTACAGCTACAGTTGCGGGCATTTTATAAACAAATATAGCAAGAATAATAGCGACGATCACACTATAAAGCCCAGCCATGTAACCTTTCATTTTGAATCCCACTAAACAAATAATGAAGCAAAAAATTGGGAGTGCTGCGATTAGTGCAGATAACCAAATATTGTTTAATGGGTCATAAATTTGTGTCCAAGTACTCATAATAATGACAACTCCTATCTATTATATGTGAAGAAATTCACATTATTTGTGAAACTATTCACAATCAACTTACATGCTTAGTATATTCTCCTTCAACACTATTGTCAACGTGAAAAAGTATAATTATTCCATAATAGTATTAAAAGTAACATTTTGTTCATAAAGTAGACAAAAAGCGTAATCAAATTGATTTGAATACGCTTTTATAAATTATTGACATATTCTTTCATTTTTTCATATGTCATTGGTCCTACATGCTTATATTGAATAACACCGTTTGAATCGATGACAAAAGATGTTGGAATACTGATAATTTGATATGCAGCACTTGCCTGTCCTTTCTGATCTAATAGGACGGGGAAGGTATATTTGTTTTCTTCAAGAAATTGTTTAACATTGTTCGGGTCTTTTTCAGTAGCTGTCGCATTTACAGCAACAAGTTCAATCCCCATATCTTTAGTATCGTGATAAAACTTTTCCATATCAGGCATTTCTATTTTGCATGGACCACACCAGCTTGCCCAAAAGTTCAATATTACTTTTTTTCCTTTATAGTCTGTAAGACGAACTTCTTGACCAGTGGTTGTTTCCAGAAGGAAATCGAGGGCAACATTGCCAACTTCAGTTCCAATGGGGATGTTTGATTTTGAAGCTATATCTTCTTTTTTGTCTAATAGGAAGTGATTGATAATAGTCCAGCCAACCGCAATGCTAAGTAACACAATAATAAACCATTTTTTAATACTACATCCTCCTTACTTAAATTTCCATTTCCATCGTAACAAATTGGTTAAATATGGTCAAATTACTTTACGATAGGTTATCAATTATGGACGGTATTTTACAATATCATTACTGTACATTTCAGTAAGGTGAAAATATAACAAAAAGGCTGATAAAACAACGTTTGTAAGCAAAGTATCACTAGCCTTTTGTTTTGCTTTTTTATTGTATCATATAGTATAATATTCAAAATCAGGAGGGATTTTTTCCTGAACTGTGTGCTGATAAAAGGAGGAAAAATTTTTCAGCATTATAGGTTGATAAAGTTATGTCGTAACAGGAAATATAAGAACAGATATATAAATAAATAATAAAGAAAATAAAAAACGAAAATGAGGGGAACTTTATGAACCAAAATCAATTTGACTGTCGTATTTCAGAAGAAGACGTACAGATGTTAAGAGCATTAGCTCATCCACTTCGTCTACGTTTAGTAATGGAACTAATGCAGCGTGGAACATGTAATGTAACACAATTACAAGAGGTATTAGAAATACCACAATCAACTGTTTCACAGCATTTAACGAAATTAAAGCAAAATAAAGTAGTACGCTTTGAGAGACGCGGGTTAGAAGTGTATTATCAAATTCATAACGATAAAGTAAGTGAAGTAGTAAAAACATTATTTTCTTAATTTTTGAATATTATGGAAAAAAGACGTGTGAAATATACGTCTTTTTTTATTTGGGAAGGATCTAATAATAGGAAGATTTGAGAGCGTATATATTAGCGCGTGAGCAAGAAACAAACTATCGGTTGAAGTGCTAAATTGATGGAATATATTTTGAAGGGATATGAAAAGATAGAAAGGAGTGTAGTAAGAAAAAGGAGGGATAGTAGTATGGATGTGACACGTGTGAAACAAATCTTATCTTCTTCAAGTAGAATTGACGTTACATATGAAGGCGTACCAGTATGGATTGAGAGCTGTGACGAGCAGAGCGGAGTTGCTCAAGTGTATGACGTATCTAATCCTGATGAGAGCGTTCATGTGGACGTGACGGCTTTAGAGGAGAAATAATAAAAAAGACGCTTCTAATTTTAGAAGCGTCTTTTTTGTGTTATTCCATCATACTCGCAACTTTTTTAGAGAAGAGAAGGAGTACAAATCCTAAGACGATAACGATAATACCGATACTTGCAAATACTTCAAGGTATCCTAATGATTGTGTAAATGAAGCAAGTTTACCTGCTAACCAGTTAGCCATACCCGTACCAGCTAACCATACCCCCATTAGTAATGATGCTAATTTTACAGGAGCAATCGCACTTACCATTGATAGACCGATTGGTGATAAGAATAACTCACCAATTGTATGGAAGAGATAAGTGATAACGATGAATAATAAGTTCGCTTTTACAGTTATATCTGCTTCACTACTTCCAGTCTTTAGAACTGCTAATGTTAAAGCAAGGTAACCTATACCTAGTAAAATCATACCTAATGCCATTTTTGTTGGCACTTTTAAATCACCGCGTTTTGTTTTAGAAAGTTTTAACCATAACATAGATACGAATGGTGCAAGTAGTACGATGAATGCTGGGTTAACTGATTGGAACCAAGAGGTTGGAACTTCCCAACCGAAAATTGTACGATCAACAAATTTATCTGTATAAAGTGTTAGAGAACTACCAGCTTGTTCAAATCCTGCCCAGAAGAATACTACGAAACAAGTTAAAATGACAATTGCCCAAGTACGATTTTTCTCTTGCTTTGTTAAAGGTTTCTTTTCGATTACAGGTTGATTTTTTGATTTTTTACCGACAACTGTTGTTCCTGCTTTACCAAGGTAACGAGGAGCTAATAAGTTGAAAACAATTTGTCCAATAATCATACCGATACAAGCTGCTAAGAATCCGTATTTATATCCCATAACAATAACGCCATTAGCGCTTGTTTTAAAGAAATCTTCTGCTAAAAATCCACAAATAAGTGGAGCGAAGAAAGCACCTACGTTAATACCCATATAGAAGATAGTAAATGCACTGTCACGACGTGAATCATTTTCACCATACAATTCACCTAACAGTGTAGAAATATTTGGTTTGAAGAATCCATTACCAATAACTAATAGTATTAATCCAAGGAGTAGTCCTGTTTTTGTATTCATTGAGAATAGTACAAAGTTTCCGATTGCCATAATAATTCCGCCGAGAGTAATGGCATGACGTCTTGTAATATAATGATCCGTTAGCCATCCGCCTATAATTGGCATGAAATATACTGCCGCTGTAAAAGTACCGTATAATTGTACTGCGACTGCTTTATCAAATCCTAACCCGCCACTAACAGCAGCAGTTGTTAAATAAAGAACTAAAAGGCCGCGCATTCCATAGTAACTAAATCTTTCCCACATTTCTGTTAAGAACAACAAATACAACCCTGGTGGATGTTTTTTTGGTGATTGTTGCTCTCCAGCTTTGTCTAATTTTAAAGCTGCATCCATTTTTGTTTCCCCCTAATCCTGTATAACGGATATTTATGTAATCATTTTAATTTACAAAATATTTAGAAGTCAATAGAATTATATGGAAATAGAAAGAAAATTTCTAAAAAAGTTCTATTGTTCTTCAACCGTTATTGTATTTTGCCCTGAAAACTCGATAATAAGCGTTTTCAAATGTAGTAATTGAATTCTAAACGAATTCAAAATAGTGATTAATCAGAAAATTTAGATTAAAATATTTATTCTGATATAGAGAAAAAATATTTTATTTACTTTTATAATATAACATATTGGGAATAAAAATACAAAATGAAATAATGTGACACTTCAGTGAAATGAAAAAAAACAGCTCCATAAAAGAGGGAGCTGGTTAGAATGAAATTATTTAACAAAGCGTTTTTCAATATCATCTAGTAGTAAGTTAGCGGCCATTACACCGCCAGCTGTATTCCAAATAACGTCGTCAACTTTGTATGCTTTTCCGTTCTTTACTGCATTTAAGTTTTTAAAGAGAGGGTCGTTTATATATTCTTTTTCTAGTTCAGAACCTTTTTTCTCATTGCCTTTATCGAATGTGAAGTAGAATAATACATCGCCATCCATTGCCGAAATACGCTCTTTAGATACGTTACGTTCTGCGAAATCATCTTTGTTTTGATCTCCAGGACGTTTAAATCCAAGTTCTTTTAAAATAACACCAGAGAATGTATCGCCATGATAAATACGAACATCACCAGGCATAAAACGTACCATAGAAATTTCTTGATTTACTTTATCGCCAAGTTGGCCTTTCAAATCTTTCATACGTTTTTCGTAATCAGCTAAAACCTTTTGACCTTCTTTTTCTTTATTTAAAGCCTTTGCATAAAATGTGAAGTTATCTTTCCATTCACCGCGTAATGTTTCAGAGAACACAGTAGGTGCGATTGCTTTTAGTTGCTCGTACACTTTTTCGTGACGCATTTTGTTACCGATAATTAAGTCTGGTTTTAAAGAAGCAATCGTTTCAACGTTAACTTGTCCTTCGTCGCCAACAACTTTTACATCTTTCATTTTATCCTTAATATGTGGATACCACGGATCACCAGTCCAAGACTTTACAGCACCAACGGGTTTCACACCTAATTCAAGTAAAGCTTCAGTTCCTTCATTCGTTAAAATAACTACACGTTTTGGATTAGCAGGAACTTCTGTTTTACCCATTGCGTGTTCAACGGTAATCATTTCTTTTTTATTATCTTCTTTTGTTGATTCTTCTTTGTTATTTGATTTTCCACAAGCACTTAAAAGAAGTGAAAAAGCTAGTAGAAATACAAATACTGTAAACGATTTCTTTTGCATGAAATTCATTATGTACCCCCTACATGTTGAGAATATTTTTCAATAGCAAGCATGATATTAAGCTTTTATCTTTTGATTGTCAATATATATTACTGAAAATAGTTCTCATTATCGTTGACAATGAGAATTAAGTTGAAATACACTTACAACGTATCATTATACATTGAAGGGGAAACGCTGCATGTTATTAAAAACAAATCAAGCAAAATGGATTGGATTATTTGTTGGAATCGTTGCAGTCGTTATTTGTATTTGGGGAAGTATTATTTTCGGATATACAAATACGAGCTGGAAATTAGCTTTAGATGCTTTTTTCCATTTTAATGGTTCAAATGAGCATATTATTATTCAAAATGTGCGTCTACCAAGGGCGTTAATTGCAGCAAGTGTTGGTGCTAGTTTAGCCATTGCGGGTTGTTTAATGCAAACTTTAACAAAGAATCCGCTTGCTTCTCCAGATTTTATTGGATTAAATTCAGGCGCTGCGTTCTTTATAGTTGTAGCAATTGTACTCTTTTCCGTGACATCATTATCAGCTTTCACATGGATTGCCTTTTTAGGAGCGGCAGTTGCAGCAGTACTTGTATTTGCCTCTAGTTCTTTAGGAAAAGAAGGGACAACGCCTCTTAAGTTAACATTAGCAGGTGTAGCGATAAGCGCTTTATTTTCATCATTAACACAAGGGTTACTTGTATTAAATGAAAAAGCATTTGAAGAAGTGTTATTTTGGCTTGCCGGATCTGTGCAAGGAAGAAAGTTAGAGATTTTACAATCAGTATTCCCGTATTTATTAATAGGCTGGATTGCATCTTTTATGATGGCAGGGAAAGTAAATACATTAATGATGGGGGAAGATGTCGCAAAGGGGCTCGGACAACGAACGATTTTAATGAAATCATTCGTGTTACTTATTATTGTACTGTTGTCTGGTGGTTCAGTTGCGGTTGCTGGTCCAATTGGATTTATTGGCATCGTTACTCCTCATTTCGCAAGAGCTCTTGTTGGGGTAGATCACAGATGGAGAGTACCCTATAGCGGATTGTTAGGTGCAATACTATTAATCTTGGCTGATATAGCAGCAAGATATGTCATTATGCCACAAGAAGTACCAGTAGGGGTTATGACAGCATTTATCGGGGCCCCATTCTTTATTTATATTGCACGTAAGAGAGGGCTTAGCAAATGAAGAAGTATATTCCGTTTCGTATTGGAAAAGGCGAGCTCTCGTTTTTAATGTATAAACGAGCTTGTCTCGTCTTATTGAGTTTACTAGTTGTTTTAATAGGATTATTTTTTGCGAGTGCAGGTATGGGAGATATGAAAATTGCTCCTTATGACGTATGGCAAGCGATTACCGGAAATGGTGATGCGATGTCAAATATGGTTGTAAATAAATTTCGTATGCCACGTATTTTAATTGCTATCCTCGTAGGAATTGCGCTTGCGGTAGCGGGCTGTATTTTACAAGGGCTCGTTCGAAACCCACTTGCTTCTCCTGATATCATCGGAATTACGGGCGGGGCAAGTGTTGCAGTTGTACTCTTTTTAGCTATATTTAGTGATAAAAACAATGCGTTAACAGTAAGCATTCATTATATGCCGCTAGCAGCTTTTGCTGGGGCAACAATTGTAGCGTTTTTTGTATATTTATTTGCCTGGAAAAATGATGGATTATCACCGATTAGTCTCGTTTTAATTGGTGTTGGATTTTGGGCATTAACGAAAGCAGCAACAACTTTATTTATGTTGTTAGCGCCAATTTATCAAGCAAGTCAAGCGAATGTATGGATCACAGGTACTGTTTACGGTTCTTCATGGCAAAATGTTATGGTACTTGCGCCGTGGGTTCTTATTTTAACGGTAATATCATTTATAGCGGCTAGACATTTAAATGCTCAAGAGTTAGGGGATGATATTGCGGTAGGACTGGGTGTTCCTTTAACGAAGTCACGCGTATTCATGTTATTACTTAGTACAGCTTTAATTGGCGGGGCAGTTGCCTTTGCAGGAGGAATTGGATTTGTTGGTTTAATGGCACCTCATATTTCGCGAAGATTAGTTGGCTCTTTCTACGGTGCATTGCTCCCAGTTGCGGCGATTATCGGTGCAATTCTAGTACTCGCTGCAGATTTAATTGGGCGTACAGTTTTCGCACCACTTGAAATTCCAGCAGGGGTATTTACATCAGCAATTGGTGCACCTTATTTTATTTATTTACTTTATAAAAGTCGGAATTCATAAAGGGAGATGAATATGCAAAAAGCATTGGAGACGAAACGCTTGACGCTGTCGTATGGTGAAACGATTATTATTGATGAGCTGAATTTAGAAATTCCAAAAGGGGAAATTACAATCTTCATCGGTTCTAACGGTTGTGGGAAATCAACTTTATTACGTTCACTAGCTAGATTATTAAAGCCAACAACCGGTGACATTTTGTTAGATAATCAAGCAATTCAAAGTATGCAAACGAAGCAAATTGCTCGCCAAATGGCAATTTTACCGCAAGGGCCACAAGCTCCAGAAGGACTTACAGTATTGCAACTTGTAAAGCAAGGACGTTATCCATATCAAACATGGCTGAAGCAATGGTCCGAAAAAGATGAGGAAATGGTACAAAAAGCGCTTGCTGCAACGGGTATGACAGAATTTGCTGAGCGTGATGTTCATGCCCTTTCAGGTGGACAACGTCAACGTGCTTGGATTGCAATGACCCTTGCACAAGATACAGATATTATTTTGCTTGATGAGCCGACTACATATTTAGATATGACGCACCAAATTGAAGTGTTAGATTTATTATTCGAATTAAATGAAACAGAGAAAAGAACGATTGTTATGGTATTGCACGATTTAAATTTGGCATGTCGTTATGCAGACAACATTGTAGCTATTCAAGATAAACAAATATATGCGCAAGGTAAACCAGAAGAAGTTATTGACCAGAAGTTAGTTCGGGATGTATTCCGTATGGAGTGTCAAATAAGCGCTGATCCGTTATTTGGGACACCGCTCTGTATCCCGCATGGAAGAGGAAGACGTGTATTTAAAGAGGCTGTTCAGGCGATGAGATAACGAAAAAAGACGATGAGGATTCATCGTCTTTTTTATTTTCGGCAAGAAAATAATAGAAAAAGGGGAATACGTAAACGTCGTTCATATTCTTCTTCATCTTGAAAACAGTTTCGATTTGGTGTAGCTTCTTTTAAGCTTGTAATCGTAAATCCGGCTTGTTGTAATAATGTAAAATATTCTTCCGTAGTCCGGTGATATTTAATAACTTCTTGATCAATCCATGGCTCAACTCGTTTTCCTGTTTCGAAATAATCATCGACGAGCCAACTAGTTCTTTTACCACTCGTTTGCAAGCTTTCAAATGAAGAGGTAATAACGGGATGTTGAACGCTAAAGGTGAAGGTTCCGTTTGTTTTTAAAGTTTGAAACACATTTTGAAAAATGATATCAAGGTGTTCAATATAATGTAAGGCGAGTCTAGATGTTACTAAATCAAAAGTAGAAGGAGGGTATGTGTAGTCTTTGAGGTTTAAAAAATGAACGGTGCCATTTTTATTTTCTAGTTGTTTTTTAGCTTTTTCATACATAAGCTCGGAGCCTTCAATACCAGTGTAAGAGTGGCATCCATGTTCTAATAATTCTTCGCCGAATTTAGCCACCACAATCTAAATCGAGGATTTGTTTTCCAGTTACATTGCCAATGAGCTGAAAGAATGCTGGTTTTTCAAGGGATTCGTTTGGACTATTTTCTCGATATCTTCGCTGCATATATTGCTCTAAAAACGATTCGTTATTATATACATCAGATTCAGTAAACGCCATTTTAAAAGCCTCCTAAATATTTTTTTAATTCTATCAAATATGAAAAGTAAATGATAGATTTCTTGTAATGAATCATTTATAATCTAAAATTGTAAGCGGTTTCTTTAAACTATTTTTCTATAATAAATTCTGAAAACGTGTTAAGCTATTAGAGGGATTATTAGAACTATTAAGATAATAATCCGCTTACATGAACGATGGGAGGCTTCACGATGTCTAGTAAAACACTTGCAAATTTTTTAGAAGAAAATTTAGAGGATTTAAAATCAAAGGGGCTTTATAACGTAATTGATCCGCTTGAAAGTCCAAATGGGCCGATTATTACAATTGGCGGAAAAGAATATATTAACTTATCTTCAAACAACTACCTTGGATTAGCGACTGATAATCGCTTACAAGAAGCAGCAATTGGTGCAATTCATAAGTACGGCGTTGGAGCAGGAGCTGTTCGTACAATTAACGGTACTTTAGATTTGCATATTAAATTAGAAGAAACAATTGCAAAGTTTAAACATACAGAAGCAGCAATTGCTTATCAATCAGGATTTAACTGTAATATGGCAGCGATTTCAGCTGTTATGGATAAAAATGATGCGATTCTTTCGGATGAATTAAACCATGCATCTATTATTGATGGTAGTCGTCTATCAAGAGCGAAAATCATCGTTTATAAGCATTCTGATATGGAAGATTTACGCAAAAAAGCAATCGAGGCAAAAGAATCAGGTCTTTATAATAAATTAATGGTTATTACAGACGGTGTTTTCTCAATGGATGGAGATATTGCAAAATTACCAGAGATTGTTGAAATTGCAGAAGAACTGGATTTAATGACATATGTAGATGATGCACACGGTTCAGGTGTACTTGGCAAAGGTGCAGGTACTGTAAAACATTTCGGCCTTTCTGATAAAGTTGATTTCCAAATTGGTACATTATCAAAAGCAATTGGGGTAATTGGTGGATATGTAGCTGGGAAACAAAACTTAATCGATTGGTTAAAAGTGCGTTCACGTCCATTCTTATTCTCAACAGCTTTAACACCAGCTGATGCAGCTGCTTGTATGAGATCAATTGAAATTCTAATGGAAAGCACAGAGTTACACGATCGTTTATGGGAAAATGGTCGCTATTTAAAACAAGGGTTAAAAGAACTTGGCTTTAACATTGGAAAAAGTGAAACACCAATTACACCTTGTATTATTGGTGATGAAGTATTAACACAAGAATTTAGTAAACGTCTAAATGAAGAAGGCGTTTACGCAAAATCTATCGTATTCCCAACCGTAGCAAAAGGAATGGGACGCGTTCGTAATATGCCTACAGCAGCTCATACGAAAGAAATGCTAGATGAAGCAATTCGTAAGTATGAAAAAGTAGGGAAAGAAATGGGTATCATTTAAGTAACGACATCTTTTGAATAGCTTGCAAATGGGGAGTGGGAAAAATGAAAAAAATTCTAGTAACCGGTTCTTTAGGGCAAATTGGTTCTGAACTAGTAATGAAACTTCGTGATGTATACGGCGCATCAAATGTTATTGCAACAGATATTCGTGAAACAGACAGTGAAGTAGTAACGTCTGGTCCATTTGAAACGTTAGATGTAACGGATGGACAAAAATTACATGATATTGCAAAGCGTAATGAAGTAGATACAATTATTCATTTAGCGGCTTTACTTTCAGCAACTGCAGAAAAAAATCCGTTATTTGCTTGGAATTTAAATATGGGCGGACTTGTAAATGCATTAGAAGCAGCACGTGAATTAAACTGTAAGTTTTTCACGCCAAGTTCTATCGGTGCATTTGGTCCATCAACGCCAAAAGATAATACACCACAAGATACAATTCAGCGTCCTACTACGATGTATGGGGTAAACAAAGTAGCAGGAGAATTACTATGTGATTATTATCATCAAAAGTTTGGCGTTGATACGCGCGGTGTACGTTTCCCAGGCTTAATTTCTTACGTAGCTCCTCCAGGAGGCGGAACAACTGACTATGCAGTTGAAATTTATTATGAGGCGATTAAAAAAGGTACATACACCTCATACATTGCAGAAGGAACATACATGGACATGATGTATATGCCAGATGCTTTACAAGCAATCATCTCATTAATGGAAGCTGATCCAAATAAACTAGTTCATAGAAATGCGTTTAACATTACAGCAATGAGCTTTGAACCAGAGCAAATTGTAGCATCAATCCGTAAACACATTCCGAACTTTACAATGGATTACGCAGTAGATCCAGCTCGTCAAACAATCGCTGATAGCTGGCCGAACTCTATTGATGCAACAGCAGCAATGAAAGAGTGGGGCTTTAAAGCAGAATATGATTTAGACAGAATGACAACTGATATGCTGGCTAAGTTAAAAAAAAAGCTCGCATCTGAGTTAGTAATGAATTAATAGGAAGAGCCGATTCTTAGGAATTGGCTCTTAATTATTTTAGGAAGGGAGAAAAGCAACATGCGAAGAGTTGATGTTGTATATGCATTAATACACGATAGCGAAAAAGATAAAATATTAATGGTACATAATGTAGAACAAAACGTTTGGTCATTGCCAGGCGGGGCTGTTGAAAAAGGTGAAATATTAGAGCAAGCACTAGTAAGAGAAGTGAAAGAAGAGACAGGTTTAACTGCTACACTCAGTGGACTTGTTGCAATAAATGAGAAGTTTTTTGAAGAGAAGGGACATCATGCATTATTTTTTACATTCCGAGCAAATGTTGTAACAGGTGAACTTCGTGCAGAAGATGAAGAAGAAATTTCCGCAATCGAGTGGGTGGATCGGACAATCGCAAATGAAAGATTCCCATTCTACGATGGGGGATTTGAAGCATTGTTAGAAGTAGCCATTCCATATAAATTTCAACCAGAAACAAAGTGAGTGAACGAAAAAACAGGAGCCACAAGGCTCCTGTTTTCTATTCAATCGTCTTCAGTAATAGTTTCTTCAACAATGGTTTAATCTTCAGGCGTAAATCTTCAGCATGATTTGCAACTAAGAAGTGATGGTTATAAATGTTCTTCATTAATTGATAAGTTGCTTCTTTCGCTTCGCCTTCTTCGATAAAGATGCCGATTACTTCCATACCACTTTTACGAGCAAGTTTGACTGCTTCGTGCGTATCTAAAATTCCGTCTTGTTGATAGTCTAGTGCAGAAGGTTCACCGTCTGTAAAGACAAGTAAGAATTTATGTTTTTCTGGTCTTTTCGCAAGCTTTTCGGAAACGATACGAATAATATACCCGTCGCGGTTATCTTCTTCTTCGCGAAGTTGCATAATTTCTGGACCGACGTTTGGTAACGTTGAGTTTTTATACGTAACAACTTCATGGATAACGTTCGGTTTATCTTCAGGTTTAGCACTAGAAGCATCTTCCCAAAATCCACTAATAGCGTGCGGGATTTTTAAAGATTTCAACGCTTCATGGAATAGGACCACACTCTTCTTCGTTTCTTCCATTTTGTTATACATAGAACCAGAGCAGTCCACTAATAGTTGGAATGCAACGTCGAGCTCTTGTGATTCTTGTCCTTTTTTATAAAACATACGCGGCTGCTTTTCAGTATAAATACGAAGGAATTTCTTACGAAGCCTTCCGTAATATTTATCACTGTTTGCATTCGTTTTGTTTTCAATTGTTTTTTCGATAATTTTCTTTAATTCTTTTACATCTTTATTAACGACTGATTTGATAGCTTGGTAATCTTTTTTCTCATCAGGATTCGATTTGCGAGCTTCTTTAAATGTATGAGAAGCTCCCACATTATACTTGCCGTATGCACCGTCGTTTTGGCTAGAAGCATGAGACGCTCTTGCTTCCTCTGTATCAGCACCATCAAAGTTAGATTGTGTACTTTTTTGGGAAGTACCTTGTACAGAACCAAGTGCTTGGTCACCATCTTCTGATTCACGAGCAGTATCACCCATCATATTTGTTTTTGTTCCGCTTTCTAAATCAAAGCGTAAAAAGTTCTCGTTTTCATTGTTTTTATTTTCACGGTGCCATGTCGAGAAGCTTTCATCCATTTTGTTTTTGTTATCATCGTCATCTAGGAGCTGCGTATCATCATTTGCTAATTTTTCAGCGCGACTGTCTTTCTCATCTGCAATCACAGATAAATAAAGCGGTGCATGTCCGAAATAATTATTAAGCATATCACTTTCAAGAAGTCCTTCTAAACGATAGCGAATTTTCTCAACAATATACATAATATCTTCCGTATTACGAGCTTGGAATGTTTCATGCAAAATTGATTCAATTTGCTCGAAATATTCATTATTAAACATTTCATATTTATCACTCGTTAATGAAAGATAGCATAGACAAAATAGACGATCACCGTGATAGTTACGAACACGATTTATTTCATTTTGTGAGCCAAAGTAATTGCGATACATTTCTTTTCGGCGTTTAAAAATATGTTTTGTGCCAGGACGTAAATTTTTGACGATTTCCTCAACACGTAAATCTTCTAATAGAACAAATAATTGTGTTAAAAACTTTTTTAGAGGCGATTCTTGTAACTCAATCGCATAAGAACGAATTAAAGTCATGTCCGAGTAATGTTTATTACCAAGTGCCTTTAAGAACACTTCGCTTTTTAATCCGATTACTGTATCCTCTTCTTTTCGATCATCCCAAAAGTGACTAATGACAACCTTTTTTTCAATTTCGTCGTAGTATGCTTTATAGCCATACTCAAGATAGGCATCGTCTTCTTTTAGAAGAGCATACATTAAGTTTTCCATTTGTAGAAACAGCGACGCATCAATTTTTTTGTCACTAAAAATTTGTCTCATGAATTATCCCTCAAAGAAATAACTTTCTGCTAATTCACGGACAGTCATTTGTTCTGTTTCATCGTTTAATTTTGCGATAATACTACGTTCAATTGCACGCATAACAGGAATATATACACCTAAATCACATGCATCGATAATGCCACGAATACTAGCTGCTTCTTCACTTACGCGCCCATCACGAGCTAAAGGCATAAGATCGCTTGCGAATGCAACGAACTTTTCAATTGTTGCAACATCATTTAATTTTGATTCAGATAGTAATAGTTCTTTTAATGTATCACCTTGAATGTAAGGAACTTCAATAATAACGAAACGGTTTTTTAACGCTTCGTTTAGTTCACTTGTCCCAACATAACCTTCGTTAATCGCAGCAATTACGCGATATTCGTCATCACCGTATACAACTTCTTGTGTAAATGGGTTTGTAATCATTTTACGGTAATCTAACGCACCATGAAGAAGTGGTAACGTTTCAGGTTTTGCCATATTGATTTCATCAATATAAAGGAAATGACCGTTTTTCATTGCCTTCATAAGAGGACCGTTAACGAACGTAACTTCAGATGCGCCGTCTTTTGTTTGTAATGTGTTGTATCCTAAAATACCTTCTACATCTAAGTCGACAGAACAGTTAATGCTATGCATTGGTTTTTGGAATAAAGAAGAAAGAGTTTCCGCTAGTACTGTTTTACCACTACCAGTTGGTCCTTTTAATAGAATGTTTTTACCAAGTAAAAGTGCTGTAATGGCATCTTCAATAATGCTGTTATCAGATGCTTTATATATTTTCTTGCCAATTAAATGTGCATTTTCACCAGCTTCTTGTTTATTCTTTTCATGAATTGTAGAAAGCTGCTGTTTTAAATCAGAATGTATATGAAATTGTTCTAACATGTATTTCCCACCTAACATTATTTTCATAAAGTAATACATCTTATGATAACTTGTTTTAATATGGTATGCAAAGAAAAGGAGAAGGGGGAAATATAAAAGAAAAAGCAATCAATATCACATTGATTGCTTATAGTAAAGGAGAAATGAGTCGCATAAAGGACTCTAATATTCGTTTTTTGATACTTCTTTTTTGGAACGAGTTCCATTTAATTTCAGTGGAGTGTTTAAAGTCTTCTTCAAAATCGCGTTTAATATCATGAACGGTTTCTGATTCATATAGTACGCTAATAATTTCATAATTCAATTCAAAGCTACGTACATCCATATTTGCTGTTCCGATTGTTGCAATTTTATCGTCAACGAGTACAATCTTTGCGTGCATAAATCCATCTTTATAACTGTAAATAGAAGCACCAGCTTTTAAAAGTGGAGTGAAATAGGATTGAGATGCTTGATCGCTAATAATACTATCACTCTTACCAGGATATAAAATGCGAACATCTATGCCAGATATTGCACTTAAGCGTAATAATGTTAAAGTTTCTTGATCCGGAATAAAGTATGGTGTAGCGATCCAAATAGATTTTTTGGCTGAGCCCATAATAGCTAGTAATGTATTACGAATACTTTTATCATCTGAGCTTGGTCCACTTGCTACAATTTGCACCGCACCTTCTGCATCCGGAATTTCTTTTCCTGGGAAGTAGTGTCTATTCATAAATTGATCCCAAGAATAAGTATTCAATCCACTAGACGCATAAAGCCAATCTTCTAGAAAGATGGCTTGTAATTTATACAATGCTTTTCCTTCTATTTTTAAATGACTATCACGCCAAACAGGGAATTTTTTTGAGCGACCAAGATATTCATCACCGACGTTGAGCCCTCCGGTAAAACCAATTTCTCCATCTACAATGACGATTTTACGGTGATTACGATAATTAACTGTCTCGAGTAACCAAGCTGAAAAAATAGGGTCAAATTCGACAATTTCAATTCCAACTTTTTTCATAGGTTGTAAAAATCGTCGTCTTAACGTATTACTTCCGAGTCCATCATAAAGGAAGCGTACAATAACACCATCTTTTGCTTTTTGTATTAAAGCATCTCGTACTTTTGTACCAATCTCATCAGATTTATAAATATAGTATTGAATATGTATGTGATGTTTTGCATTCTCGATTGCATTCAAAATTTCTGAAAAGGTTTGATCACCGTTTGTTAAAAGTTTTGTTGTCGTTCTATCTGCGGCAGGCCCGCCTCCGAATTTTTGTACGACTTCTGTTAAATGTATAGAACGTTCATGTAATGGGACTGTGAGTGATAATTCTAGTCGTCTTCCTTCTAATATTTCGCGGAATAACTTTCTTTGTTCTTCTGAACGATGAAGATGTTTTTTTCTTCTCCAACGGCTACGCCCGAAAATAGAGTATAAAAGGACACCTACAACAGGAAGAAGTGCTAATACTAAAAACCACGCTAAGGTGCTTTGGGGTGATCTATTTTCGATAAAAATAACGAATGAAATTCCTACGATTGTGATGGACCATAGAGCACCAACAAACGTATATAACGAAATAACCGATGTATTTAATAGGAAAAGAACGATAGATACGATTGTAAATATTAATAATAATTGAACGATAGGTTTCTTCATTTCTATAAAATTCCTCAAATCTTTCTTAAATATAGACTTCTTATATAAAAGGTGTAATCTGACATTCTTATTATAAAGTGTTTTGTTTTTTTTACAAAATATAGACATTTTCCCCATGCTTTCCGCATTTGTCCTACATACAGTATATTATTACATTTTTATATAGAAAAGGGGATGAATAAAATGTACGATCTTCCATTTGGTGGATTTGTACATTCTCCATTTTTAGGAGGAGGATTCTTTCCTGGAAGGGGCTTTACTTAGTCCTGCGTTTGGTTATGGCGGATATTGCTGTCCATACTATACGGATTATTAACAGTATCCTTACTATTCATACAACACATATTAAAGTAGGGAAATTGAAAAGGAGAGGAAGAGAAATGAACTATATGCTAAATCACGGAGGATATTATCGTAATCATCATGGTGGGGGAGGGCATAATCACCATGGAGGACATAATCACCATGGTGGGCACAATCATTATGATCATCATCATCACGGTGGTGGATGGGGCTGGGGTGGCGGCTCGTGGGGCGGAGGGTTTTTCCCAGGAAGTTTTGCTGGAGGCATGTTAGGTGGGCTTACAGCTGGCGCATTAACGGGTGCAGCAGGTGGAGGCTACTATCCAGCACCGTACCCAGTAACGTATCCAGCACCATATCCAATGCCATACCCGGGTTATCAGCAAATACCATATCAGTATTAAACTAAAAAAGAGGATATCCTCTTTTTTAGTTTAATACTTTATTTATAAATATTTCCAAAAACAAGGTGAAAATATGTTAATATGTTGTTATTATAATTCAATATGTTAAATGCAAATTTTGGCTTTATCCCGCTATTTGTGGGCAGTAAAACCCCCACCTCAAAATTCAGCTGGAACAAAGAAGTTAGGTGGAAGCCCTGCTACCCGTAAAAGCACGATTGGTGATCAGTTGGGATGAACAAAACCCCCACTGATTAGAGTTTCACTTTATATTATTATTCGTGAATCGTTGCATTTTGTATATTAATCTCTATTTCATTATGTATCGGCAGTTAGATTTACATCTTAACATTTAATGAAATAAAAGAGGTTAGGTGTGAGGTCGTATTAGTAGGGAGCAGAGGCTAATAGTGATGAAATTGTCACTTTACAAATTCAAAGAATGTAAGAGAATACTGTATAATAAGCTTAGATAAGTAGAGAGATGAGAAGCTTCTACTATAATTAAAACAGCACCATATTGCTTTTTTTTATAAATAATATTATGTTATTTTAATCGGCCTATTTAGAAAAAAATTGTGATTTATCCCGCATTAACGGGCAGTAAGACTCCCACCTCAAAATTCGGTGAATGTGAGGAAGTTAGGTGGGAGATAAAAGCCCGATTGGTGAAGGCTAATAATCAGTGGGGGATGGACAACCCCCCCCCCTACTGATTAAAGTTTCATTTTATGTAAAGGCGTATTGTTAGAAAATGAAATATCTCTATTTCTATGAAGAGAAACGAGTTGTGTTTTAGTCAGATAGGAAGCAAGGAGAGGTGCGCATGCTAGAACAAAGAGGTCATGCATTATATGACTCTTCATTGCAAGATTTAAAATTAGCATTAGATGAGTCTTCAATTGTTGCTATTACAGACCGAAATGGTCTTATTACATATGTGAATGATAAATTTTGTAAAATATCAAAATATAAAAGAGAAGAGTTAATAGGAAAAGATCACCGTATTTTAAATTCCGGATATCATCCGAAAGCATTTTTTCAAATCCTATGGAAGCGTATTTTGAGTGGAAAAGTCTGGACAGGGGAAATTCGAAATCAAGCAAAAGATGGTACGTATTATTGGGTTAAAACAACAATTGTTCCATTTTTAAATGAAAAGGGAGAACCTTATCAATTTATTGCAATTCGAAATGATATAAGTAGTAGGAAAGAAGCAGAACAAAGATTACGATTAAGCGAAAGTCGTTATAGGGAACTTGCTTATCATGATGCGTTAACAAGTTTACCGAACCGTTTACAGTTAATTACGACTGTAAATAAGATGATTGCAGAGAAAATAGAGTTTGGCATGATTTACTTTGATTTAGATCGTTTTAAATTAGTGAATGATACGTTAGGTCATATGATAGGAGATTTACTTTTAAGCGAAGTTGCTTCACGGTTGCATTATGTGCTAGGAGAGAAAGATGTTCTAGCTAGGCTTGGTGGCGACGAATTTGTACTGTTAACAAAAACTCATACACATGATGAGATGAGGCAGTTAGCGACATCCGTGTTGTCATGCTTTCAAGCGCCATTTATGCTTGAAGGTCATGAAGTATATATTTCAGCTAGTCTAGGACTTTGTTCCTATCCGCAAGATGGAAAAGACGTTGAAACGTTATTAAAAAATTCGGATTTAGCCATGTATAGTGCGAAAGAGCAAGGAAGAAATGCGGCGTGCTTCTTTACAGATGAATTACGTGCGAAAATAAACCGTAGAATGAAAATAGAATTTGCTTTGCAAAAAGCGATTCGTGACGAAGAATTAAAAGTGGCATTACAGCCCATTATTGATTTGAAAACAAAGAAATGTACTGGTATTGAGGCTTTAGTACGCTGTAAGACAGAAGAAGGTCCTATTTCACCAAGTGAATTTATCCCTGTAGCTGAAGAGTGTGGACTTATTATAAAACTAGGAGACTGGGTACTAGAAAAGTCATGTCGACTGTTTAAAACTTTACCAGATTATCAAGAGGGACTGAAGTTATCTGTTAATTTATCAATACAACAATTGATGCAAAAGCGATTTATTTTATCTGTTCGTAGTATATTGAAGCGAACAGGGTTTCCGCCAAATCGTTTAATATTAGAAATAACAGAAAGTATAGCTGTACGCCATTTTGATTATATTATTGCTACATTACAAGAATTGAGAAGTATGGGAATTTTAATCGCTTTAGACGATTTCGGAACAGGGTATTCCTCATTATATTATTTAAAACAACTACCACTTGATATTGTGAAAATTGATCGTAATTTTATTCGTGAGTTTCATTATGATCATGCACAACCAGAGCGAACGATTGTAAAATCGGTTATTGAAATCGCCCATAGTTTAAATTTATTAGTGGTTGCTGAAGGGGTAGAAACGGTAGAACAAGAAAGTTTATTAAAATCAATGAGTTGCGACTTTGTACAAGGTTTTTATTATGCGAAACCGTTAGATATAGGGGAACTAAAAGAAAAGTTATTAACTGATTTTTAATAAAAAAAGAGAAGCGAAAAGCTTCTCTTTTTTATTGTTTTTTTTGTGAATCTTTCATTAAAACTGGATAAAGAATAAGACCTAATACAAACAAACCAATGCCTAAGAAGAATGTTTTTAAATCAGCAGTTCCCGTTTTAATAACCCATATGGAATATAAAAATGCTAATGCAGTAATGATTCCATCTTTTATTCGGGATCCCGGCATTATATCATACGTTTCCCCCGTAATAACTAATTTTAACTGATACAAGGTAGAAACAAGGTACGGGATTAAATATGCTAATGTCGCTACAACAATAGCGAAATTATATGCTTCTGAAACAGTACCAGAAATCGTTGAGAATAAGAAAATTTGCGTCATCACATTTGTAATAAATAATGATTTTGAAGGACTACCTTTTTTATTTGTTTTACTGAAAAACTTAGGGAAAAGTCCATTTTTAGCAGCCTGGTAAGGTACTTCTGAGCTAACAACGATCCATCCTACAGTAGAGCCGAATAAAGATACGAGTGCAAGTAAGGCCATTATATAAGCACCTTTAGTACCAATTGCTAAATTTAATGCATCTACTAATGGTTTTTGAGACTCTTTTAAAGCGTCTTGTGGAAGAGCGCCCATTGTTAGTAGAGTAATTGCCATGTAAATAAGAAGAGCGATGATTAATCCGAAAATCGTAGCTTTCTTAACATCGTGCTGAGATTTTGCACGGTTAGAGAGCATAACTGCTGACTCAATACCGATAAACGCCCAAAGTGTTGCAATAGCAGCGGAATTTATTTGTCCACCCAACGAAATAGGTTGTCCAGCTTCATTCATAAATGTTTGACCGTCCCCGAAATTAGAGGCATTGAAAATGAATAATGTGATTACAATAAACATTGTAAATCCGATGATTTTTGCGATTGTTGCAAGAAGGTTCATATTTCCGGCTCTATCAATATTTTGAGAAAGAATATATTGAATTCCCCATAGCATCATACTACATACTATGAAGGTTAAAGCTTTTCCAAGTTCTAATGAAAATCCGTTTGTTGAAAAGAGAATTTGCTTACTTTGTAAAACTGGGAAGAATGTTGATAAATATCCTGCAAAGGAAATAATTACAGATGCTGTAGCAGCCCAGTTAGCAGCCCAGTATCCCCAAGCCATACTATATCCTGCAACTTTACCTGTCTTTTGAGAAGTAAACATTGCTTGGGCGTAACTTTGTGGTCCTGCTTTTAATTCTGGTTTACGAATTGCTAAATTTCCAAATACGAGTGCAATCATAAATACACCAAGTCCTGTAATACTCCATGCCAGTGTAGATCCCATTGGACCTGATACGTGTGCTAAATTTGCTGGGAGCATAAATACGCCACCGCCAACCATATTCCCGATAACAAAAGCTGTTAAAATCCATAATCCCCATTTTTTCGTTTCCATTTTTGTTAACTCCTTTGTAGTAAGTTTTGCTTAAACATCATTTTTTACTAGCATTTTTGGCAATAAAAAAAGAGCCATGTAGATAAAAAATACCTACATGGCTCTTTGCCAAAGCGTAGGTACAACGGGAATAACCCTTGTACCTACGCGTAATTTTTCCGCTAGGTTTCAAGGGTTAAGTATGATGATGATGTTTTTGTGCAAATGTAACTACAATTGTTGTATAAGTAAGCATAGTTCTTTGCTCCCTTTCTCCTCTGATTTTGAAGTTAGTATACTACATGTTTTTTTGAAAGAAAAGAAAAATTTATAAAAATACGTTTTAGAGACTAAATATTTACCTATAGTTTTCTTGTACTGGAAAATAAGTGAGAGATTGGCAGAAGAGTATAGCGTGGTATAATACATATAGAACTAGAAGGTGACAAGGGGCTATTGTAGATGATGAGTAAGTATGAACAAATTTATACAGAAATCAGCAAGTCTATTGATAATAAACAATTAAAAGAAGGATGTAAAATCCCATCAGAAACGGAATTAATGAAGCAGTATGAGGCAAGTAGGGGTACTGTAAGAAAAGCTGTAGATTTATTGCAAGAGCGTGGATATGTTCAAAAAATACACGGAAAAGGTGTTTTTGTATTAAAGCGCAAAAACATTGAATTTAACTTTGGTGGTATTGTAAGTTTTCAAGAAGAAAATGAACGTTTAGGACGTCATTGTATTACAGAAGTCGTGGAAATAGAGAAAATGAAAGCGACACAAGATGTAGCAAAGTTATTAAACGTGAAAGAAAAAACGGAAATAAATCATATTAAACGTGTACGAAATATTGATGGAGAAAAAGTAATTTTAGATATAAACCATTTTGTATCGGAATATATTCCAGGATTAACGAGAGAAATTGCAACTGCATCGATTTATAAATACATTGAGAAAGAATTAGGGCTACATATTAGCTATTCACAGCGGGTAATTGAAGTGCAACCATGTACAGAGGATGACCGAAAGTATTTGGATTTAAATGGAACAGACTATGTTGTCGTTGTAAAAAACTTTACTCATTTATACGATGGGAGTCAGTTCGAATATACGGAATCACGTCACCGTTTAGATATTTTTCACTTTTCGGATGTGGCGCGAAGAAAATAAAGAGATGGAGCGAAATAATCGTTCCATCTCTTTATTTATCCCGCTATTTGTGGGCAGTAAAACTCCCACCTCAAAATTCAGCTGGAGCAAAGAAGTTAGGTGGGAGATCAACTGCCACGCCCGATTGGTGAAGGCTAATAATCAGTGGGGGATGAACAAAACCCCCACTGATTAAAGTTTCACTTTATAAAAAAATCACCAACTTATATATACGAGTGTTGACTAACTTATATATACGAGTTAATATGTAAGTGTAAACGGTATCAAAAAAAGAAAAGAGGGACGGGAATATGGGGAAAGACTATCGTAAAACAGCAAAAGAAGTGTTGCAGTATATTGGTGGGAAAGACAATATTGAACAAGCTGCGCACTGTGTAACGAGGCTACGTATCGCTTTAAAAGATGAAAATAAAATAGATAATGATAAATTACAGTCTGTTTCATTAGTAAAGGGAGCGTTTCATAACGCTGGGGTATTTCAAATTGTAATTGGTCCAGGTGATGTCGATCGAGTATACGCTGAATTGATAACGCTTGCAGGTATGGAAGAATCGACAGTAGCTGACGTAAAAGGTTCAGGGGATAAAAAATTAAATCCAGTTCAAAAGTTTGTAAAAGTATTTTCAGATGTATTTATGCCGATTTTGCCAGCAATTATTACGGCAGGCTTACTAATGGGGATTAATAACCTGTTAGGGGCAAAGGACTTATTTTTTGATGGGAAAAATTTATTAGAAGTATATCCGAACTTAGGTGGGCTTTGGGATTTAATTAATATGATGGCCAATACAGCATTCGTATTCTTACCGGCACTTGTTGGTTGGTCAGCAACGAAGCGCTTTGGTGGTAGTCCAATACTAGGGATTGTTATGGGATTAATGCTTGTGCATCCGGCCTTATTAAACGCGTGGGATTATGGAAAAGCAGCGACTGGTTTAGAGGGACAAAAGATTGAGTACTTCGATATTTTAGGGCTATTCCAAATTGAAAAGGTAGGGTATCAAGGTCAAATTTTACCCATTTTAGTAGCAGCATTCGTATTAAGTAAAGTTGAAATCTTCTTAAAGAAACATGTGCCAAACGCAATTCAATTATTAGTTGTACCAATTACAACAATCGTTGTAACGGGTGTGTTAGCGTTAGGAATTATCGGTCCAGTTACACGTCATATTGGCGATTTATTAACGGCTGGATTAGTTGGCGTATATGAAACGGTACCAGTACTTGGAGCAGTATTATTTGGAGCATTATATGCACCGCTCGTAATTACAGGAATGCATCATATGTTTATTGCAATTGATTTACAGCTAATTGCACAGCACGGCGGTACATTTATTTGGCCGATGATTGCTCTTTCTAACATTGCACAAGGTAGTGCGGCACTAGCGATGTTCTGGATTTCTAAAAATCAAAATGATAAAAGTATGGCATCAACATCAGCAATCTCAGCGTACTTCGGTATTACAGAGCCAGCGATGTTCGGTGTGAATTTAAGAAATAAATTCCCGTTCTATGCAGCGATTATTGGGTCTGCTATAGCAGCGATATTTATTACATTAAATGGTGTATTAGCACCAGCAATCGGAATTGGCGGATTGCCAGCATTTATTTCTATCATTCCGAAATCGATTCCGATGTTTATTGTAGGGATGATAATCGCAGTAGTAATTCCATTTACATTAACATGGTTATTTGCGAAACGAGTAAAACAGAAGTAGGAGGAAATTAAGCATGAAAGATTGGCATAAAAGTGTAGTTTATCAAATTTATCCGAAGAGCTTTAATAGCTATTACAATAAAGAAACCGGTGATATAAAGGGAGTTACAGAGAAACTAGATTATTTAAAAGAACTCGGAGTAGATTATATTTGGTTAACACCGATATACCAATCACCACAAAATGATAATGGATACGATGTAAGTGATTATTACAGCATTGATCCATCTTACGGGACGATGGAAGAGTTTGAAGAGCTTTTAAAAGAAGCGAAAGTACGTGACATTGAAATCATGCTTGATATCGTTGTAAATCATAGTTCAACGGAGCATAAGTGGTTTAAAGAAGCAAAAGAAGATAAGAATAGTCCGTATCGAAATTATTATATTTGGCGTGATGAAAAGAATAATTGGCAGTCTAAATTTGGAGGATCTGCTTGGGAATATGATGAGAAAACAGAGCAATATTTTTTACATCTATTTGATGAGACGCAAGCTGATTTAAACTGGGAAAATGAAAAGCTTCGTGAAGAAGTGTACGATATGATGCGCTTTTGGTTGGAGAAAGGTGTAAAAGGATTCCGCCTTGATGTTATTAACTTAATTTCAAAAGATCAAAGATTTTTAAGTGATGAAGGCACCACTGCTACAAGTGATGGGCGTAAATATTACACAGATGGTCCACGCGTCCATGAATATTTACAAGAGATGAGCCAAAATGTTTTTGAAGGGAAAGATGTAATTACAGTTGGAGAAATGTCATCTACGACAATTGATAATTGTATTAAATATTCGAATCCTGAGCGCAATGAACTAAGCATGACGTTTAGTTTCCATCATTTAAAAGTAGATTATCCGAATGGTGATAAGTGGACGAAAGCTGATTTTGATTTCATTAAATTAAAAGAAATTATGTCTAATTGGCAAATTGAAATGCAAAAGGGCGGAGGATGGAATGCGTTATTTTGGTGTAATCATGACCAGCCTCGTATCGTTTCACGGTTTGGTGATGATGAGAAGTACCGAAATGAATCTGCGAAAATGTTAGCGACAGCTATGCATATGTTGCAAGGAACGCCTTACATTTACCAAGGTGAAGAAATCGGTATGACGAATCCTAAATTCGAGTCCATCGAGCAATATCGTGATGTAGAATCATTAAATATATATGATATAAAGCTAGAAGAAGGATTATCAAAAAAAGAGATTATCGGGATTTTAAAACAAAAATCTCGTGACAATTCCCGTACTCCGATGCAGTGGAATGAAGAGGTGAATAGTGGTTTTACAACGAGTACACCTTGGATTTCTGTGGCTGAAAACTTTAAAGAAATAAACGTAGAGAAGGCATTAGAAGATAGAGAATCTGTATTTTATCATTATAAAAAGCTAATTGAACTTAGAAAAAAATACGATGTCCTTACAGAAGGGAAATATGCTATTTTAGATGGAAATCATCCTAGCATTTGGGCGTATACACGTACTGTAAATAATGAAGTATTACTTGTTATAAATAACTTCTACGGAGAAGAAATAACGTATTCTGTACCAATTCATGTTCAATTGGATGGTATGAGACAAGAAGTATTATTATCAAATTACAAAGGTTCAAGTAAAGATATTACCAATCTTAACTTAAGACCGTATGAGTCAATTGTATATCGTTATATGAAATAAAAGGTTGGATGCCGGCGGGCGTCCAACCTTTTTATTTTAAGACGCCACTATATAAAATCGTTACTTCTACTTCCGGTTTAAATTTTACCTTTGCATAATCTTTATTCCAATTTTTTTTCTTCCATAAATCAGGATGATAAGCGATAAGATGTCTGCCAATCCCGAAAGCATCACAATTTGCTTTTTGGAGTTTTTTCGTTATGCGTTTTGCTTCTTTTGTGAGCTGCTTAGATAATTCTTTGTTTAGTTTTTTTCTTTCTCCCATTTTATAAAGATTATCTCTCGGTGCTTCAAGAGCGATTACTTGTAGCTTTAGTTTTAGATGAGCGTAAACATTTCCTTTTTTGTCAGTCGTTATATTCAAGTCTCTTTTTAGTTTCCGATTGCTCACTTCCATTGTTAAATAATCAGATGTCTTCTCTGATTCATCGCTAGTAAGTTTTTGGGTTATACGGGCACTTGTTCCCATTTTTCCGGTTAATAACACGAATAGAACAGATTGTTTCAAAGGTAAATGCCCAGTTAATTTATCGTTGTTAAATAAAGCTAACCCGTTTGTAATTACTTCTTTTCCTTTTATTTTTATAGAAGGGAGGGTAAAGTCTTTACCGGGATCTAACATTTTTGTAGCGGCTGTTTCTAAAGTTTCTTTTGGAAATACACTCATATCTTCTAAGCTTTTCACTTTTTTCTTTAGAAAATCTCCAATTAGTAAATTTCCTACTTTCTTTTTTTCGAGTATCTCGGATGTTTCACCATCTACTGCAATAAGTTTTACTAAAGCAGTTGGGTTTGTTGGATCCCGAAAGCTAACATCTAAATAGGGTAGTATACCTTTTTTTAGAATTTTGGTTCCTAGTAATTGAACACCATATTTGAAATAGCGAATATTCCCAGTTACATTTTTTTTTAGGGCATCGCTTGTATCCCTTATGTTATGCCCGGTTGCTGAATGTATTTCATTCTCGAATGAAGATTGCTCTCCGCTTGAACTTTTTACGAGCTCGACTGTTTGCTGGAGTTTATTCTCTTCCGTAATATCAGATCCAATGCTATAAGCTAATCTGGCCTCTCTTAATGGTTCTTGATCCCAACAGCCAGAAAGGAATGAACTAGCACATAATATAAAAAGTAGTTTAACTCTTTTTTTGAACATACTGTTCTCCTTTCTTATTTCGTATTACTGAATAAAGTAGAAATAAAAGAGGGAGAACAACTATGAAAATATAGGTGAACTTATCAGTGAAAGTTGAAATTACTTTTAATTCTTCAGGTGTATCTATAAATAAGGCTACACTAAAAGCAATAATACCAACGATTGGAACGGCCTTTTTATGATTAGCAAGGTTGAATATATGTCCAATTCCTATTGAGGCAGCACAGTAATAACTAGCAATAGAAGCGACAACTGTTATCATCCATATTGGTATGAATAGTAAATCAGTTCGGTCTATAATCCCGATATGCAAGGAGCGTAATAAGTAAGCAACTGGCTCTGGAATAAGTTCAACTTGTTTTGGACTGAATACGATAAAGCAAATCCAAACAGTAAAAGTATAAAAAAGCGTTACAAATCCATTAGCGATAGAAATGGCCTTCAGTTTTGCCACAGAACTGCCATTTACTTTTGGAAAAGCGATAAGAATAATTTCAAAACCATACATGGCTGTAATTGTTTCCTTGGATGCTTGAATTATATTCCACCATCCGGCTTCTGTAAGTGGAAAAATATAAGAAAAATCAGCTCGTGTGAGCCCAAGTGCAATTAAAAGTGCCATTGGGATAATAAGAATAGAAGCCATGACATAAAATCGTACAATCACTTTAAATGTATTATAGGCTACGTAGCAACAAGCTATTGTAAATAGTATGAGAATTGCAGACCAAGGGGTGGCTTGTAAGACCCATACTTTAATGACGTTACAAGCGTTTAACATGACGGTCATACCGATAAGAGTAAAATAAAAAACATAAAAAAAACCTAATAACTTTCCGATTTTATTACCAAATAGCATACAAACACTTTCATACATATCTGCATCAGGAAAGCGTTTTAAGAAAAGCCACATAAGTATAATAATAAGTTGAATTGCAAGACCAGCGATGAGAGCAGAAATCCACCCACCGCCTTTCGCAATGGGGTGAAGGCGGTTTGGTAAAGAAAGTATACCAACTCCAATTTGGCATTGAATAACGAAAAAGGTAAATTGAACAAGTGAAATTTTACTTTGCGTGTTTGTCACCGTTCTCATCCTCTCTCGTTACATGTTGTCGTTGCATTTTTTTCGGCTTTGGATCATGAGGTCGTTCCCGAAACGACCAAATTGGAAGTCTTACAAAAGAATCTTTCATATCTTTTATTCGCATCGGTGCAATAGGAGAAAGATATGGTGTATGAAATGAATGTAGCTGGCATAAATGAACGAAAGTTATAATTAGACCAAATGATATTCCTACGTACCCGAATATAGCAGCAAGGATCATTAACGGAAAACGAAGGATCCGAACTGCTGAACTCATATCGTTTGATGGAACGAGAAAAGACGCAATTGCAGTTAAAGCTACAACGATAATCATTGTATAAGAGACAAGCCCAGCCTTTACAATCGCATCACCAATTACTAAACCTCCTACGATACCGATTGTTTGTCCAACGCGACTCGGCAGACGAATACCAGCTTCTCTTAATAATTCGAAGATTAATTCCATTAATAAAGCTTCAAATATAGGAGGAAGAGGTACCTTTTCTAATGAAGCTTTAATTGTATAAACGAGTTCGAGTGGTAATACATCAGGATGAAAAGCGACGGTTGCGATATATATAGCTGGTAAGAGAAATGCGATTAAAAAGCTAACGAGCCGAATCATTCGTACGAAAGAACCAACAATCCACCGATTATTATAATCATCAGGTGATTGATAAAAAGCAAATAAAGTGACAGGAACGATAAGTGCTGTTGGATCTCCATCTGATAAAATGGCAACGCGCCCTTCCATTAAATTAGCCGCAGTTCGGTCGGGACGCTCTGTATTTAATTGTTGTGGAAATGGTGAGAAAGACGTGTCTTCTATAAATTCTTGTATGTATCCTGGTGGCATTAGTGCATCGGTCTTAATCGTTTCTAATCTTCTTTTTACTTCTGTGACGAGATCATCATTAGCTATATTTTGCATATAAACAATTGCTACTTTCGTGTGCATCTCTTCACCAAGGATAAAATATTTAACGACTAAATTTGGACTCTTAATTAGTTTCCGTACGGAAGCTAAATTAGTAGCTAAATCTTCTACAAAACCAGAATGTGGTCCGCGTACAACACCTTCATTGTCAGGCTCTTTTATATCCCTTTTTAAAGATAAAGCTGTTTCGAAAATACAAAAACTGTCGACTTGTTCATGAAAATATAATGATTTTCCTTGTAATAAAAGTTGCACACCATAATTTAAATTTGTTTCTTTTTTCATATTTAATGTGGAAAAAGCTTTATCTAAAGGCAAATCCGACCGCGTTAATAATGGCTCAAGAGCCAATTGATGAATTAAATTTTGGTCTGCTAAAGATTCGATATATAAGATTGTTCCTTTTCCATTTTGGAAAGGGACATCTAATTTTTTTATATCATCTGAATGACAGAGCTTATTTTCAATGTAATTAATATTTTCCGGAAGTGATGGAAACATATGCTTTTTTTTATTATCTTGTTGTGAACTTTTCTGTTCGGCCATAATTTCCATCTCCTTTACATTGAAATTGTTTCTGTTAATTTTTGTTGTTTGTGAGAAAATTATGCTTGGATTATTTGAAAAAAGTAGCTTGAAAGTTACGTTACGTCATCTTTTATACTAAAGAAAATAGGATATAGGGGATGGTATAGATAACTCTGAGGTATATGTGGGGATGGAAAGAAAGCGTATATTAGATTAGCGATATTAATATATATCTTTTGTACTATAGAGGATAAGCCTAGTGGTATGCATAATTACATCGTTTGATGAATAGGAAATTTATGAGAATCGATTTATACTAATATTGTGTCTTGCCTTTTTAGGTGTAGTACACAGCCGGTGATTGGCTAGTGGAGGTTTTTCCATTTTGCCAGTGCCGGTTTTTTGTTGGATAATAGAGAAAATATATAAGAAGGAAGGGATCGTTTTGAAAGATGTAGATTCTATTTCTATGAGAGAAAAAGTTGCTAGCTTTTATCTTTATTTCATTTCTTTTTTTGGTTTAATTACTATAACTATCTCTTTACTTGAAATTAAAATCCCTTCTCATCTAACAATACTAGTATTGTTAGTACTGTTTATGGGGATCACAGAGTATTTTCCTGTACGATTTTGGAGGGGAGTAAGTTCACTTAGCTTTCCGATTATTTATTCTATGCTTTTGTTGTTTGGGACACATATAACCGCGCTCGCTCTTGTATTTGTTACTTTAATTATTCATTTGCTTCGGCATTCTCCAGTGGAAAGGATGCTTTTTAATAGTACACAGCATGCTCTTAGCCTTGTGTTAGCAGAATGGTTTTCTAGCAAATGTATGGTGTGGCTTGCCAGTGTAATAAATATGGAAGTTTTATATGAGAACTTATTATTTTTACTATTGTTTAGTATATTTTTCTGTTTTTTCAACAATCTCTTTTATGATTTACTAATGGTACTTCTTCCTCAGACATATTCGATACATCGATGGAATCAAAAAAATATATCAGTCTTTTTTTGTGAAAGTTTTTGTCTATTCTATGCTGTTCTTATACACATATTAGATAGCCAATATTCTTTAGAGCTAAAAGGAATTATTGTTTTGTTCTTTTTCTTCCCACTTGTGGCAATCTCTATCATTAGTTCATTTTCTGCACGAATACGGATGGAAAAAGAAAGATTGTACGAATTTTTTCTTATTACGACAGAAATAAGCCGTGGATTATCTGGAGGGAATCTTCAGCACATAAAAAAATCACTTAAAGGATTTCTAGGGATACAAGCATATGTATTATGGACAAAAGACGAGGGAGAATGGAATATACAGTTGAGGGATGGAAAATTGAAAAATGATATAACTGATTATTCCGACGAAAAAGGAGAATTCTGTGAAATAACTGAAAATACGGTTTTTAATAATTGGAAGGTTGGTACAGCACCAGGAGATGGGGTGTTTGAGGATGTTATACGTTCTTTAGTTTATTTCCCTCTTATTGTAAATAATGAGTTGATCGGGATGTTTGTTGCAGGTAAAAGTAGAGGTGCTGGTTTTTTCCCGGAAGATGTGCAGTTGTTAGCGACATTTTCCAACCAATTGGCTAACATAGTTAAAACAAGAATACTTATTTCTGAACAAGAAAAAAGGATGATTTTAGAAGAAAGAAATCGAATTGCACGCGAGATTCATGATGGTATTGCACAAGCTTTGGCTGGGGTGATATTTCAACTAGAGTCCGCTCAGAAAAAATACCATGATAAACCTATTGATATGCAGCAAGTAGTCGAGAAAAGTATAAAGGATTTAAGGGAAAGCTTAGGAGAAGTTCGCTATTCTATTTACGCTTTAAAGCCGTATCCCACACAACAATTAGGGCTTAAACAGGCGATAGCAAGTAAAATAAAATCTTTAAAACAAGAATATGAACTAGACATTACATATCATGAAAGAGGTCATTCACGTGCACTCAGCTTTTCAAAAGAAAGAGTTATTTTTGATACATTACAAGAGAGTTTACAAAACATTGTTAAACATGCACAAGCAGAAGAAATTGATGTTTTGCTAAGTTATCAAAGTGAGCACGTGCTTTTAAAGGTTAAGGATAATGGAGTTGGCTTTTCACTATTTGAGTCTATGGTTAAAACGAAGCATGAGCCACATTATGGTATATTACATATGAATGAACAAGCTGAACAACTAGGGGCTACTTTACAGATTGATAGTTCTTTAGGTAAAGGGACAGAAATTACACTGTTAATTCCAGATTCACAAACAAGGGGTGCGTAAAATGATTAAAATATTAGTAGTGGATGATCATGCTTTTTTACGAGACGCAATTCGGAGCATACTAGAGGTTGAATCTGATATGAAAGTGGTTGGAGAGGCGAGCTCTGGGGACGAGGTATTGGGAAAAGTAGAGGAATGTAGACCAGACTGTATTTTGATGGATATTAATCTTCCAGGGAAAAATGGAATTGAAGCTACGGGATTAGTGAAAAAAAAATATCCTAATTGCCGAGTACTTGTTTTTACAATGTATGAGCATGATGAGTATTTAATGGATGCGCTTCAGTCTGGTGCTGATGGTTATTTATTGAAGGATTCATCATCGGAGCAGGTAATAGCAGCAATTCGAATGTTATATCGAGGCGATTCAGTTATTCATCCGCGTATGACTAAAAAATTAATTACATATCATCAGCAAAAAATGAAATTAGAATCAAATGAAAATGAACTGACGGAACGTGAAAAGGAAATTCTTTTTGAATTAGTAAAAGGACTTAGTAATAAAGAAATTGCTGAAGCTCTATATATTAGTGATAAAACAGTTAAAATTCACATCAATAAAATTTTTAAAAAACTAAATGTAAAAAGTCGATCGCAAGCGGTGATTTATGCTGTTCGAAATCAATTGGTTCCGTTGGATTAAATAAGAGATGTTTAAAAGAACTATCGTGTTTCTTTATTCTATATTACAAAGAATAAAGGGCAAGGTAGTTCTTTTGTACTATTTGGGCATAGAATCATTAGAAAAAAATTACTCCTTTTGTTCAATATTCAGAAAAATCAAAATGTGAAATAATAAAAATAGAATTATTGCTTAACGCTACTAATAATTCATGTTGTAAATCATTGTAGTTGGAAACAATTTATGGGGGCTTTTATAGAAAGAAGATTAGAAGTGTGGGGATGGCGGTAGTAGTGTTGGAGATTCTCGATTATTTTAAATAGATTCAAGGTTGATAGAATTGCCAATGCTAAATAGGAGCTCAGAGGATTTATTTTAGAAAAATAAATTTAATAATAAGGAGATGCGCTATGAAGAAGGGGAAATTCGGAAAAATACTTATTGGAACGCTAACTGTTGGTATGTTAATGTCTCAAGGAATTCCATATAACGTATTGGCAGAAGAGGTAAATACAACTACTTTAACTGGGATTGATGATGCAAACGCTATATTGAAAGGTCTTACAAAGGAACAACGTAATGCCTTAAAAACGTTAAATACAAAACCAGGTTTTGTTATTTCACCAGGCATCAATACAGCAAGTCCTGATAATGTGAATGTGATTGTAGAGTTTAAGCAAGCACCTAGCAAAATCGAGATGTTAAAACAAGCAGCTAAAGGGAAAAAAATAGCTCTTTCAACTGCGGAACAAAAGGTAGAAGCATCTCATAAAGAATTTAAATCAGAGTTTGAACAGCTTCAAAAGAATAAAGATAAAGGGACGAATTTTAAATCTGCCAAAATAACAAGAGAATATAAGAATGCTTTTAATGGTGTAGCGATTTCGTTACCTGCGAATATGATTGAAGACTTAGTTCGCACTGGTATTGTTAAGCGCGTATGGGAAGATAGTGAGGTCAAAATTGATTTGCCGAAAGAAACAGCTAAGACTGCTGCTGAACCCAAAATGGCAGATAGTGTACCGCAAATTGGTGTGGACAAGCTGCATGATGAAAAAATAACAGGTAAAGGAATTAAGGTAGGTGTACTGGACACAGGTATTGATTACAACCACCCGGATTTGAAAGATGCATATAAAGGATATCGTGCAAAGCAAGGTGAAGATCCAAGCAAAATAGATCCGAACTCAATAAAAGGATGGGACTTTGTTAATAATGATGCTGATCCAATGGAGACAACGTATAAGGATTGGCAAAATTCTGGAGGATATCCTGAAATTTATGATGGAAGTGCATATTATACATCCCATGGCACTCATGTAGCTGGGACAATTGCTGCAGACAAAAAGAATAATGTGGATTATGCGGTTAAGGGAGTCGCTCCAGATGTAGATTTATATTCATATCGTGTATTAGGACCATATGGAAGTGGACAAACAAGCGGTATTCTTGCTGCGATTGATAAAGCAGTGAAAGACGATATGGATGTTATCAATTTATCATTAGGTGCAGCTATTAATGATCCTTTATATCCAACTTCTGTGGCAGTGAACAATGCCATGTTAGCTGGTGTTGTTACAGTAGTAGCGGCAGGTAATAGTGGTCCTGGAGAAGGTACTATTGGATCACCTAGTGCGGCGGCACTTCCAATTACAGTTGGAGCAAGTGATGCTGCGATGTCTATCCCGACATTTTCTGCCGATGCAGGTGATTTACATGTCGATAAGATGATGCTACTTGGAAAGAGCTTTACTGATAAGCTTGAAGACTTAAAAGGTCAATCCTTATCGGTTGTATATGCAGGACTTGGGAAATTAGATGATTTTAAGGGGAAAGACGTAAAAGGAAAATTAGCGCTCATCCAACGCGGTGAGATTACATTTGATGAAAAGATTAAGAATGCGAAAGAAGCAGGTGCAAAGGCCGTAATTGTATATAACAATGTTGATGGTGAAATCACAAGTTATCTTGGAGAAAGTACGTCATCTATTCCATCGTTCCGCTTAGCGAAAGTAGATGGTGAGAAATTACAAGTAAAAGCTGTACAAGGAGATGTGTCTTTAGCGTTTGGAGAAATTAGTAATATAAAAACAGAGGGAGATCATTTAGCCGATTTTAGCTCTCGTGGTCCTGCAACTAAAACAGATGATATTAAGCCGGACATTGTAGCGCCAGGTGTGTCTATTTTCTCTACTGTTCCTGAATATATTAACGATCCAAAGGATGGAGAAAATTATCCGGTAGCGTATGGACGTATGTCAGGTACATCTATGGCAACTCCTCATACTGCGGGGGTAGCGGCACTCATTTTACAAGAACATCCAAACTATAGTCCATTTGAAGTAAAAGAAGCACTTATGAATACCGCAGTTGACTTAAAAGAAGAGCGTTCTGTATTTGAAGTAGGATCAGGCCGAATTGATGCGTATCGTGCGGTTCATGCAGATACAGCTATCGAGGTTATTGATAAAACATCAAACGTTGTAAATGATGAAGAAGTAGAAATTGAAGAAAAAACAGGTTCTATTGCATTCGGGTATAAAAATCAATTGGGAAATGGACCTATTAAAGATAGTCGAAAAGTCTTAATTAAGAACAGCAGTAAAACAGACGGGAAAGAGTTTAAATTAGAAGTAAAGTTTTCACCAACAAATGTAGGTGTGAAGGACGCAGCGAAGAATGGTGTGAAGCTGAACGTACAAGATTCTATTAAAGTGGCTCCTGGTACATCAGGGGAAATTAGCCCTGAAATTATCATTCCAGAAAACGCTGAATTCGGTAGATATGAGGGGTATATTCATATTTCAAATAAAAATAATGAAAAAGAAGTATATCAAGTGCCATTTGCAGTGAAGTTCACAGAAAAGGGGATTGAATCTGTAGATTTACTGAGAGACGCAATGGCAACAGATGGGTCTAAATTCCATCCATTTATGGAAAGCCCAAGTTCACCGCTGACATTTAAATTAAATAGTCCTCTTGAAACCATTGATGCAGTTGTGAAAGATCGAAAAACAGGAAAGGCATTAGGAGTCGTTGGTACACTTAATGCAAGTAGTCTAACACCGAATGTTGAATATATGATGTTTTCTGGTATGGGAGGATATGTATTTCCGTTCACAGGAGATCCTGCCCATCCAATTGGGGATAAACCTGTTATGTTGCCTGATGGAGATTACGAATTGAACTTCGTTGGATATGATAAAGAAGGGAAATCTTATACAAAAGGCGATAGCATTATCATTGATAATGTCATACCTGAAATGAAATTTACGGATGTACAACCTGGTATTCATGAAGTAAATGATTCTATGTTCAAAGAAGAAGATGGCCAGCGGGCATTATGGGTGCATGGTAATGTTTATGATTCTACAGTGGATGCATTAAAGGCAAAAGGCCTGCAGTATGACCAAAAAGCTAATCAAATTGTATATTATCAGAACTCGGCCTTTCCATCAGGTTGGCTGAATACAATTCAGGCCAATGGTGACTTTAAATTTGGAGTACTTCCAGAAGAAATAAATGAACCGTTAAATTTAAAATTATTTGGATATGACCTCGCAACTGCAGGGAATATGGCAACTGGATATAAAGATTACGTCTTTGTAAAAGAAGGGACAGAATACGCTGTTCCAAGTTATGACAAAGATAAAATAAAATTAGGAGAAAAAATTACGTTAACTTTAAATCTCAATAATGTAAAACAACTTACGGCAGGTACATTTGAAATCCCTTATGATAAGCAGCTATTTAAATTTACAGATGTGAAACCAAATTCAGCGCTTACGGAATATGCAAAACAACATGGATTAAACTTGACATTAGAAGATACGGCTATAAATACAGAAGGAACTTGGGAAAACAAGGTGAAAGTTGGCGCATCATTGGAAGGAAAAGAATTTAAAGGATTAGATGGAGATACACCATTTTTAGATGTTACATTCGAAATGACGAGCGATGAATATTTTAATAATTTAACTGCATTTGGAGCAGATAAGTTCTCTTATATAAAAGCTGGTGCATCAGAAGGTACTGAGATTCCTGTGTTTAAAGATAAATCTTTTGCTATTGTTTCGAAGCATTCAACAGTTACAGGATATATTGGTCCAGAAGCTTTCTTGAATGAAGAGGGGTATTTAGGTAAGAATGATTACACAAAACTAGGAGCAAAAGTTTACGCAGTTGGCAAGGATGGAAAGAAATATACAGGAACGGTTAATGATAATGGGCAATTTGAAATTCATAGTGTTCCTGTAAGCGATAAAGAATATGATATTTTCGTAGAAATGCCGGGTCATTTAAATAGTAAATTAACTACAAAAATAGGGAAAATGCAAGATGGAGAATTAGTGGGACAAAACTTTAGAGCCGATATGGATGACAACCTTGCAGGTGATGTAAACGGCGATAAAATGGTGGATATTCAAGATGCTAGAATAGCAGCTCTTTCATATGAAAAAGGAAAAGTGGCTGCAAAAGATGGAGATGTCAATCAAGATGGTGTTGTAAATGAAACAGATATTCGTTTTATCGAGAAGAATTTCTTGAAAAAGGGTCGAGATGCTAAAGAAAATCAGAAGCCGAAAGAAAATGTAGGGCCAGTGACGTTAGATAAAATCTTACGTTCTATTGGCTTAGAACCAAAAAAATAAGTGGACAAACTTCTAGAGTAAATAAAGCAATAGGACAATGAATATAAAATTAAATGAGATTGGCTAACAAATAACCGGTAATGATTTACGGTAACATTACCGGTTATTTTAAAAGTAATAGTCGTTTGGGTACATGAAGTAACTAGTTTAAAGTTAGTTCGCTTTCGTTGTGGGACAAGGTAGTTGCTTAATTATTATTGTTTGTGGGCTGGAAATAAGGTTTGTAGTTTAAACTTTAAAAATAGGGGGGCTTGTGAAATGAGTATTAAGAAAAAACTTGGTATGGGTGTTGTAACTGCAGCGCTTGGCTTATCTTTAATTAGTGGGGGAACATATGCGTATTTTAGTGATAAGGAAGTATCACAAAACACGTTTGCAGCCGGTACTTTAGATTTGAGTGTTAATCCTGAAGTTGTTATTAATGTCGACAATATTAAACCAGGTGATGAAATGGAGCGTGGTTTTCAATTAGTAAACAAAGGAACCTTAGCAATAGGAGATGTGAAACTTCTGACAGATTACAGTGTAATCGATGCTAAAGGAGATAATGGAAATGCTGATTTTGGTGATCATATCCGTGTTGATTTCTTGTGGAATTTGGATAAAAATGAGGTTCCAATTTGGTCTACTACATTATCTGAATTAAAGGTAGCTACGCAAAACGGAAGTATTCCTGATCTTGTACAAAAAGGTGTTGTAGACCGAGAAGGAAATGGACTTGCTCCTGGTGATGATGATACTTTCTACGTAATGTTCACATTTGTAGATAACGATGAAGAGCAAAATGTATTTCAAGGAGATTCATTGAAGTTAAATTGGACCTTCAACTCAATGCAGACAAAAGGTGAAGAGAAATAAAGATAAATATTATATATGAGAATGAATTGATGAAGAATTGAGGAATAGAATTTTTAATAGTGTAAAGGTTGATTGAGTGAATCAACCTTTTTTATTTTGTGAGAAAATTATGCTTAGATTATTTGAAAAAAGTAGCTTGAAAGTTACGTTACGTCATCTTTTATACTAAAGAAAATAGGATATAGGGGGATGGTGTAGATGACTTTAAAATGTATGTGGGGATGGAAAGAAATTTTATATTTATTTGTTTTCGTATTTCTAATTGTACCAGTAATGATTGAATCTCTTTTTTATGATTATGCTTTAAAAATACTAGGGAACTCATTATATGCTGGAGTATTAATGGGACTTATAATGGCAGTGATATTTACGTTTGTAGTTTATCTTTTTTGCATAAAAAGATATAAACTGTCGTGGAAAGATATTGGAATTCGGAAGCTTTCATGGAAAGATTTATTGTGGACATTTGTAGCGGTTATTTCTTTGATTGTAGTTAGTATAGGTGTATTAATGATAATGGAGAAACTGGGGATTTCTTTTGAAAATAGTAAAACGGAGGCGATCCAAAATGATAAATCAATATATGCGTTCTGTATCGCGGTAATTGGAGCAGCAGTTATATCACCAATCTATGAAGAAATTTTATATCGAGGTGTTTTTTATACATTTTTTCGTGATAGGTATGGTATATGGGGCGGTATGCTTATAAGTTCAATAATATTTACTATTGTTCATATCCCGACATATAACACATTACCGGTGAATTTTTTAAGCGGAGTAGTATTTGCGTGGTTATATGAGAAAACAAATTCTATTTTATCGGCTATGATTGCCCACGCATTATTCAATTTCATAGCAGTACTTCTCACATTCATGTCGAATTAATTAGAGGGTACATATAGGAGGGAATAAATATGGAAATAGCTGTGGAACGAGTTTTTACACATAAGATTTTAGCAGAAGCTGCAAAGATATTTAATGTGAAAGTAGAAGAAAAGCCACTTGGTGATTTTGAAAATTATATTTTTAAGGCGAAGGGTAAAAATAATGAAGATTACGTATTACGCTTAACTCATTCTTCTCATCGTTCTAAAAAAGAGGTAGAGGCCGAACTAGATTTTTTACGGTATGTTGCGGAGCATGGGGCGAAAGTGGCGGGACCTCTTAATTCAATATCTCAAAATCTTGTAGAAGAAATTGGAGCGGAAGATGGCACTTTCTTTTTCGCGTCTTTATTTACATATGCAAAAGGTGAGCAAGTAAAAGGAGAAGAATCGCCTTATTGGGGAGATGCTTACTTTGAAGCGTGGGGAAAAGCGATTGGACAACTGCACCGCCTTACAATGGATTATCCTAAAACAGACTACCGTGATACGTGGGAAGAGGATGAAAGTAGCATTGTTAATGGATTAGAAGATGAGAAGGTGAAAGGGATTGCCACTGTATTAATGGATGAAATAAAGGCTCTTCCAATTGAAAGAGAAACGTTTGGCCTTATGCATGGCGATATTCATCCAGGTAATTTTCATTATGATGGAAAAGGGCTAACAATCTTTGATTTTGATGACGCTGCCTATAATTACTTCATTCATGATTTGGCAATGGTTCTTTATTACTCTGTTCTTTTTACACCGTGGACTACAGAAGAGAGGAAAGAATTTGCTGGCAAACAGTTACAAGTGTTACGAAAAGGTTATGAATATGAGCACAGACTGACGGATAGTTGGTATGAATCGTTACCGTTATTTTTGCGTCTACGTGATATTGGTTTATACGGTACGCTTCAAAAGAAGTTTAAAGGGAAAGATATGCCAAATCATTTCATAGAATTAGCGGAACAACTCTATGAAAGAATTATAAAGAAAGAAGCAATTGTGAATATATAATACATTCATATCGAAACAAAGTATACAAAATAAATGTATACTTTGTTTTTTTATACAAAAATATGTTTACTTTATTAAAATAATATTGTTATAGATTCGGTATACACTTATAATTTTATATATATTCTGAATATTCTTTATAAAAGAGGAGGGGGAAAGTTGGAAGCTATCGTAAGTTGGATAAATAATATTGTTTGGAGTCCAGCACTTGTCTATTTATGTTTAGGAGTAGGTCTATATTTTTCCATTCGAACAAGGTTTTTACAAGTAAGACATGTAGGGGAAATGGTGAAGCTTACATTTAAGGGAGAAAAGTCTGATGCGGGTGTTTCTTCGTTCCAAGCGTTAGCACTCTCGTTATCAGGGCGCGTTGGAACCGGAAATATTGCGGGTGTTGCAACGGCTGTTGCCTTTGGTGGTCCAGGCGCTGTATTTTGGATGTGGGCGGTAGCCTTTCTAGGAGCTGGTTCTGCATATGTAGAATCGACGCTTGCACAAATATATAAGACGAAGCATCAAGGGCAATTCCGCGGTGGTCCTGCTTATTACATTGAAAAAGGACTAGGTGTTAAATGGTACGCATTAGTGTTCGTCGCAGCGACAATTCTTGCAACAGGAATGCTGCTTCCAGGTGTTCAAGCGAATAGTATTGCTGTAAGTCTAGAAACAGCTTTTGGTATTAATACTTCTGTATCAGGGGCGGTATTAGTAGCGGCATTAGCACTTATTATTTTTGGTGGAGTTAAGCGAATTGTTAACGTAGCGCAAGTTGTAGTACCGTTTATGGCGCTTGGCTATATTTTAGTAGCTTGTGTAATTGTAGGTATGAATATTGAAAAATTACCAGACGCTTTCATGTTAATTTTAAAAAGTGCATTTGCATTAGAAGCAGCTTTTGGCGGGATTATTGGTTTAGCAATTTCTTGGGGTGTAAAACGTGGTATTTATTCAAACGAAGCAGGGCAAGGAACTGGGGCCCATGCAGCAGCTGCTGCTGAAGTATCGCATCCAGCTAAACAAGGGTTAGTACAAGCATTTTCCGTTTACATTGATACATTATTTGTTTGTTCAGCAACAGCATTTATGATGATTATTACAGGCATGTATAACGTATTTGATGCAAGCGGAAAAAACTTTATCGTCAATAAATTAAATGGTGCACAGCCAGGTCCTGGTTATACACAGGCAGCAGTAGAATCTGTTTTCCCTGGATTTGGAAACGGTTTCGTAGCAATCTCTTTACTATTCTTCGCATTTACAACAATTATGGCTTATTACTACATTGCAGAAACGAATATAGCTTACTTAAATCGTGATAAAGACCGTCCTTGGATGTCTATCGTACTAAAGTTTGTATTCTTAGGAGTTGTATTCTACGGTTGTGTAAAAACAGCAGAAACAGCATGGGCTTTAGGGGATATTGGTGTAGGAATTATGGCATGGGTTAACATTATTGCGATTCTATTATTACAAAAACCGGCATTGATCGCATTAAAGGATTATGAAAAGCAGAAAAAAGAAGGAAAAGATCCAGTGTTCGATCCGCAGAAACTAGGAATTAAAAATGCTGATTTCTGGGAGCATGAATACGGGAAAGACAAGAAAGAAGAAGTATCTTAAGAGAATAGAAATGAAGGAGCAAAGGGAGATCCCTTTGCTCTTTTTTATGGACAAAATGAAGATGAAAGTTATTTTTTTGCCTATTTTTGAATATAAAAAGAATGTACATGCTTTGTTTAGGGGAGGGGGAGTATGGTGATAGAGTTTCGTAATGTAAATAAATATTATGGTAACTTCCAAGTTTTGAAGAATATTAATATGCAAGTGAAAAAAGGTGAAGTGGTAGTAGTTGTTGGTCCTTCAGGATCAGGAAAAAGTACATTGCTTCGGTGTATAAATCAGTTAGAGGCGATTACTGATGGAGAGTTAATCGTACAAAATACAGACGTACACAATAAAAAAACAGATATGAATGAATTACGCCGAAATATTGGTATGGTCTTCCAGCATTTTTACTTATACCCACATAAAACAGTTCTGCAAAATATTACACTAGCACCAATTAAAGTAAATAAAACTTCAAAAGAAGAAGCAGAAAAAACAGCGATGGTTTATTTAGAGAAAGTAGGAATCCCGGAGAAGGCAGGTGTATATCCTCATCAATTATCCGGAGGTCAACAGCAAAGGGTAGCTATTGCTAGAGGGCTCGCGATGCAACCGAAAATTATGCTATTTGATGAGCCTACGTCCGCTCTTGATCCAGAGATGATCGGAGAGGTGCTTGATGTTATGAAAGCGCTGGCTAAAGAAGGAATGACGATGGTCGTCGTCACACATGAGATGGGATTTGCACGTGAGGTAGCAGATAGAATTTTATTTATGGATGACGGTCAAATTATCGAAGATACAACACCGGCGCAATTTTTTGCAAGTCCTGAACAAGAAAGAGCTCGTCTATTTTTAAGAAGAGTGTTAAATCATTAAAGGGGGAGTTTTATGCTTAAAATGAAAAAGTTGTTTACGTTAATCGTATTTTCATGTTTATTCGTACTTGTCGTTGCTGGATGCGGAAGTAAAAAAGATGAGACGAAAGAAACGAATACGAAACAAGGCGGGGCTGTTGAGCAAATTAAGAAGCGCGGGAAGTTAGTAGTTGGAGTGAAGAATGATACGAATTTATTTGGATTGAAAAACCCTTCAACAGGGCAAGTAGAAGGATTCGATATTGATATCGCGAAGGCACTTGCGAAAAAAATTCTTGGTGATGAAAAGAAACTAGAGCTGAAAGAAGTAACGTCTAAAACACGTATTCCGATGCTGAAAAATGGTGATATTGATGCAATTATTGCGACAATGACAATTACGGAAGAACGCAAAAAAGAAGTAGATTTCTCAGATGTATATTTTAAAGCAGGACAATCGTTACTTGTGAAAAAAGGAAGCAATATTAAGAGCATTGATGATATAAAACAAGGCGTTAAAGTATTAGCTGTAAAAGGATCAACATCTACAAATAACATTCGCCAAAAATCACCAGAAGCAACAGTATTAGAGTTTGAGAATTATAGTGAGGCATTTACAGCGTTAAAAGCAGGTAAAGGCGATGTTTTAACTACAGATAATGCGATTCTTTACGGAATGGCAAAACAAGATTCTAATTATGAAGTTGTAGGGAAAATTTTCACGGATGAACCGTATGGAATTGCAGTACAAAAAGGTGCAGACGATTTAACGAAAGAGATTAATAGTTTATTAAAAGATATGAAAGCGAATGGAGAATACGATAAATTGTATGAAAAATGGATTGGTCAAAAACAAGAGAAGTAAAATGAAACTTTATTTCTCGTGATAAATAGTAAGAGTGAGAGGATGAGAGTACTCATCCTCTTCTTGTAAAGAAAGAGGGGAGAATATGTGCCTGATTTTTCTATATTAACGAATAACATTGATATGTATTTAGAAGGATTTAAATATACGGTTATGTCTAGTGTAGTTGCACTAATAGGAAGTTTTGTTTTAGGAATTGTTATGGCAGTGATGCGAATTTCACCTATTCGTATTTTGAATTGGATTGGCTCTGCCTATGTAGAGTTTGTTAGAAATATTCCACTCGTATTAATTGCATTCATTTTCTATTTTGCTTTGCCTGTAATAGGAATTACTTTCAACGGTTTTGTAGCAGGGACAGTTGCGCTTACAGTTTATACAGCGGCTTTTATTGCGGAAGTAATTCGTGCTGGTATTTTATCAGTCGCGAAAGGTCAAATGGAAGCAGCACGTTCTTCAGGATTAACTTATACGCAAGCGATGTATCATGTCGTCTTACCTCAAGCGATGAAAATCGTCATTCCTCCTCTAGGAAATCAATTTCTCAATTTAGTAAAAAACTCTTCAATACTCGGAATTATTGCTGGAACGGATTTAATGTATCAAGGAGACTTAATTTCAACGAAGACGTTCGTTACGTTTGATGTATATATATTTGTCGGGATGTTTTATTTAGTATTAACAATACCGCTAAGTATGCTAGTGCGTTATTTAGAAAAACGCTTGGCAAAGGAGGCGGTATAAATGGATTTTAAAGGAGCGATAACAGGTGATCATATCCTCTTTTTATTAAAAGGATTACTCATAACGTTAGAGGTAGCGCTCGTAGCAATTGTACTTAGCTTTATTATTGGTAGTGTAATAGGGATATTGCGCTACATGAAAATACCTGTCGTCTCACAAGTATTAGGAATTATCGTTGAAGTGATTCGAAACTTACCACTACTTTTAATTATATTTTTCACATATTTTGCGCTTCCAGAAGTAGGCTTGAAATTAGAGATTATAACAGCTGTAATTGTTGCTTTAACAATATTTGAAGCAGCAATGATATCTGAAATTGTTCGAAGTGGTCTATTATCGATTGAAAAAGGACAGATTGAGGCCGCAAGATCTTCAGGATTAACGTATGTTCAAGCACTGTGGCATATCATTTTACCACAAGCATTAAGAAGAATGGTCCCGCCGCTTGTCAGTCAGTTTATTTCATTGCTGAAAGATACATCATTAGCAGTTGGTATATCACTGCCAGAGCTTATGCATAATGCTCAAATTATTAGCGGGCAGAATGTAAATTATATGATTCCAACGTTTATAGTAGTAGCTTGTATGTATTTTGTTGTAAACTACGGTTTATCAATTTTATCTAGAAGATTAGAAATACGTTAACTCTTACAAAAAATGTAAGAGTTTTTTCCTTATAAATCCTTTTTTGCCTCAAATTAGTATCGTGAGCTCTTAATAGTTGAATTTTTATATTGTTTTATCAGAAAAGTTTTAATTTTATATAGAAATTGTAATCGCTTTCGTGTATATTTTTATTATCAGAAAATTTTAAAAAGAGATAGGGGTACTTGTAGGGGGAGGATTAAGATGCAGCAAACAACGAATGAGCAATTACATCGTACGATGAAGAGTAGACATTTATTTATGATCGCACTAGGTGGTGTAATCGGAACTGGTTTTTTTCTAGGTTCAGGTTACACCATTAATCAGGCTGGACCAGGGGGAGCCATCCTTTCATATTTAGTGGGCGGATTTATTATGTATTTAACAATGCTTTGTCTTGGAGAGCTAACGGTAGCAATGCCAGTTTCAGGATCTTTCCAAAAGTATGCGACGAAGTTTATTGGACCAGGAACTGGATTTATGATCGGTTGGCTATACTGGATTGGATGGGCAGTAACAGTAGGATTAGAATTAACATCGATCGGTTTAATGATGAAAAGATGGTTTCCGAATGTTGATGTTTGGGTATGGTGTCTCGTATTCGGAGTTATTTTATATGCTTCAAATGCAATATCAGCGAAGAGTTATGCTGAATTAGAGTTTTGGTTCTCTAGTATTAAAGTAGTTACAATTATTGCATTCATTTTACTTGGTGGTAGCGCATTACTAGGATTCTTACCATACGATGGAAAAGAAGCAGCGCCTCTTTTCTCTAACTTTGTAAGTGATGGTGGGCTATTCCCAAATGGACTAGCTGCAGTGCTTCTTACGATGATTACAGTTAACTTTTCCTTCCAAGGAACAGAGTTAATCGGGATTGCAGCAGGAGAGAGTCAGAATCCTGAAAAAACAATTCCACGTGCGATTCGTAATACAGTATGGCGCATTATGTTATTCTTCATTTTAACAATGACAATTTTAGTAGGGTTAATTTCTTGGAAAGAAGCAGGGATAATTGAAAGCCCATTCGTAGTTGTATTTGATAAAATCGGTATTCCATATGCAGCTGATATTATGAACTTCGTTATTATTACAGCTCTTCTATCTGTAGCGAACTCAGGGTTATATGCAGCAACGCGTATACTATGGTCACTTGCAAATGAAGGAATGGCACCAACTTCTTTCAAGAAAGTAAATAAACGTGGTATTCCGATTACAGCGTTAGTCGTAACGATTGCTGTAGCGGCGTTATCTTTATTAACAAGCTTCCTTGCAGAAGATACAGTATATATGTACTTATTATCTATAGCTGGTTTATCTGCTGTTTCAAGTTGGATCATTATTGCTTTATCGCAACTTCGTTTTAGAAGTCAGTATTTAAAAGGCGGAGGAAAATTAGAGGACTTAAAGTATAGAACACCACTATACCCGCTTGTTCCAATTTTAGCTTTAATTACAAATAGCATCGTTGTTATTAGTTTAGCGTTTATTCCAGAACAACGAATGGCGTTATATTGTGGTATTCCATTTATCATTTTCTGCTACATATATTATTATATGAGTAAGAAACGGAAGAAACCGATGAAAGTGGAGATGGAAGCAAAGTATGAAAATAAAAATTAAGCATGATGATATAGAGGCAGATTTATCGTATGGTCAATTAGCGATTGGGAAAGAAAACGGATATTCACCGTTACAATTACTCGTTTCTTCTATCGCAGGATGTAGTGCAATTGTTTTTCGAACGATTTTAGAAAAGAAACGTATTGCATACGATACGTTTACAATTGAAACTGAAATTGGTAGAAGTGAAGCTTTATCAAAACCAGTTGAAAGTGTTCATTTGCACTATAAAATTAAAGCGCAAAACATTACAGAAGAGCAATTAGACAAGGCGCTGCAACTTGCGGTGAAAAATTGCACAATTGTTCAATCTATAAAGGATAGTATAAAAGTTACAGAAACAATTGAATTAGTAAAGTGAAACATAAAAACGTGAGAATAGGGCGCTCACGTTTTTATGTTTTTGGCAGAGGGGGAAGAATGATGGAATGTTTAGGTTGTAAATTAGCAAATGAAGAAGAAATTATATATAAAGTGTATGAAGATGATTATGTAACTTGTTTTTTAGACCATGCGCCTTTCTACCCAGGACATACTTTAATTGTGCCAAAGAAGCATGTTTTAGAAGTGGACGAATTAGATGATGTTGTAGCGAAATCGATTATGGATGCTTCTAAGCTTATTTCAAAGGCTATTAAGTTATTATATAAACCAGACGGAGTTACAATTTGCCCCGCATTAACGGGGCAGTAAGATCCCCTACCTCAAAATTCAGTGAAAACAAAGAAGTTAGTTGGGAATCCAACTGCCCGTAAAAGCCCGATTGGTTCAACTAATAATCAGTGGGGGATGAACAAAACCCCCACTGATTAAAGTTTCACTTTATCAAAATGGTGGAATCTTTAACGAGTTAACTCATTATCACATGCATGTTGTGCCGAGATATAAAGAGCGTTCGTTTGCTGAGTTTTATACGGTGCAGCCAGGAGAACAGCAGAATCATAACCTTGAAGAGACAAAGAATTTATTAAAAGAAGCAATAGAGAAAATAATACATAGCGAAAAGGCGTAAGAGGGGTTTTCTTAAGGGGACAGTCAGGAAAATTCTAATATTAAAAAGCCCAATTTCTCAGTTAAAATAGAGAAATTGGGCTTTTCTTTATTCTATTATTCAATTTTCTCTATTAAAAAATTCTGCAGTGTCACAAAGTATATCGCTCATTCGTTATATAGAATGAGAGGAGGAATTATATGAAAGTTACAAACAAAGATTACGAAAAGATGGAAGAGCTATACGAGTTGTATGAGCAAAAAATTTATTATGTAGCTTATTCTATTTTAAATAATATTCAGCAGGCTGAAGATGCAGTTCAAGAGACGTTTATTACTCTTTATAAGAATTTGGAAAAGCTGCATAGTTTGAACACTCAAGAGCTTAAACAGTATATTTTGAGGATCGCGAAAAACAAGGCGATTGATAGTTACCGGAAAAATAAACGACATGAAACATTTTTAGAAGAATATCAACGAGAATCAACAGAGGTAGTAGATGAAAATATTGAAGAGTGGGAAAAACGTATAATGTCTGAGGTTCAGATTGATACATTGCTAAAAGAGCTAAATGAATCTAACAGACAAGTGTTTAAGTACAAAGTCTTCTATAACTTAACGTATCAAGAAATTTCAAGTGTAATGGGGATAACAGAGGCTAATGTCCGCAAGCAATTTGAGCGCGCTCGAAAACGAGTACAAAGTATTATAGGAGGTATACAAAATGACGAATTCAAAGAACTCCAAAGAAATGTATGACCTTGCTGAAAAAATTGCTTTAGATGATTTTGATAAACTGGATGAACAACATGAATTTTCACATACATATACACACAAAAAGAAATTGTTTATGGAGGAAATGAAGCTGAAAGACGAGCAACCACAGACAAAGCGTAAAAGACATCGTATGTTAATCGCTGCGGCCTGTTTATTGATTGGTATGCCGACAACCGTTTTTGGTGCAGTAAAAGTCTATAATATGATTGTTCAAAAACAAAATTACGAAGTAAATGTTTCAGTAACGAATAAGGAATCGAAAAATATTGATAAGTGGTATAAGTTGAAAGTTGGTAAATTACCAGAAAATATGGAAGCAATTGATGACTCGGCTATGAAATATTCATTTAAAGATAACGACGCAATGGGTGGATTTTCATTCGCTCTTTGGAGAGTGGGGGGAAATGCGGACTTTCAAACTTTATATTCAAAAAGCTATGAAGAAAAAGAGATAAATGGCAGGAAAGCAGTAATTGTTCATAAAGAAACTGGAAACAACAATGTAATGTTTGATAGGAAGGTCTTTCTCTTTTTTGAGAAAGAAGGGATTATGTTAGAAAGTTTTATTGGATCAGATGTAAATGAAGAACAAATGATGGATGTGTTAGGGAACATTTCACTTGAGCCTACGTCAAAAGAAAAGGCAGCACATATAACAGATTATGATAAAAAGTATTTTAGTGAAGCGGATGAACCTAAAAAAACTAAGGTGATTCCTTTGAAAAAAGATAGTAAACGACTATTTCACATAGGACAAAAGGTTCCAGTAACGATATCTATGGATAACAGCCAAATTGAATATGTGATAGAAAAAGTTGAAGTTTTTGATTCGATTAAAGATTTTAAACAAGAGAACTTTAATGAACTTGGCTTAGGGATATTAAGCAAGAAGAAGGCTTTAAATCAGACGGGAAAATTGCTATCGTACAGACGGGATGTATATAAATTAGGGAATGGTAAAGATTCAATTGATACATTAGTAGATTCGAAATTAGTTAATGTTAAATTTGTCTACCTGACAACAACAGTGAAAAATATAGGTAAACAGGTGACAGAAGAAATCTATATGACTCCATCCATAAAACAGCTTAAATTTGAAGGAAATGCATGGAACTACGCTAAAGAAGAGGGAATGGACGCAACGCGTATTATGACGGGCGAAGTCGATTATTTAGAACCTCATGGAGATGGAAAAAGCTTTTACAATATTGGCAGTATCCGACCTGGCCAAACGATGAAAGTTAACTTGGGTTATTTTGTGGATGAGGATAAACTAGATTCAATTTTCCTTGATGCTTTTCATTACAGAGGGAATGGAAGTACTGAAAATATGAATGCGTCATATCGTTGGTGGATTGATATTCGTCAACAGTCAAAACAATAGGAACAAATACACAAAAAGCTGCTTATATTTAGCAGCTTTTTTCGTCTTCATACATATGTAAAACCTCTTTTGCACGTATACGTAAACCATTTATCAATTCTTTCGGTTCTAAAACTCTTGCATCTTTTCCAAGTCTATAAAATAAAGGAGTAATAAAGTTAATTTCACCTTTATCAATTGTTGAATTTATATATCCTGTCCCATCTTCGTCTACTACAACGAATTCTTCAAGGTAAGGAACGCTTTTGCATTGGCGCACACCCTCTGTCGTTAGTAAAACATGTAACCGAGTAGGAATGTTTATTACGTTAGAGTTAGAGGCGAACCATTCTTCTAAATTCATAAACTTATCTTTATTTTCTTCGGTCGATAATATGGAAAGAATACGATCCACGCGATACAGTAATACTTTTTTTCTGCTGAAGTCATAGGATGGTAAGTACCATAGCCCATCATGAGCATATACACCGATAGGATGAACATATTTTATTTTTATCCCTGATTTAGATTCGTATTGAAAGTGTAAATTTTTATTTTCAATAGCCGCGGTTAATACTTCGTTTAAAAGAGGTGTATCAATTGTTCTCTTCGGATTCCAAAAAGAGATATAAGATCGTATTTTATCAACTTTCGCTTTCGCATCATGTTGTAGGGAGCTATACAGCTTATGCGTAACGGAATTGATTTCTGTGTTAAAAGGCAAGTCTCTGTAGTAGCTTAAAGACTGAAAAGCAAAAAAGATGGATACTGCTTCTTCTTCGGTAAATAAAATAGGGGGAATGACTTTATTCGTTAATACTTTATATCCTCCGTTACGACCTTGTTCAGCGTAAATGGGTAATCCCATATCACTTAAATCTAAAATATATCTATGGACCGTACGAACGGAAATATTAAATTCATCAGCTATTTCTTGAGCTGTAAATGTTTTTTTTGCAGAAGCAAATATAAGAATGTCTAGTAAACGTTTTGCTTTTGACAAGGATATCACCTTTTTCTTTTTTAACATGACATAAGTTGTCATGTTTTATGGTTAGTATAGTGCTTATAAGATGATTTTATCAATAGAAGCTGTAAGGAGGAAAAGATATGTCACGTGAAATTGTTTTATTTATTGCAGCGAGTTTAGATGGATTTATCGCGAAAGAAGATGATGATTTAGAGTGGTTAATGGAAACAGAAGGTGAGGGAGACAACGGTTATACAGAAATGTACGAAACAATTGATACGATAATTATGGGAAAGAGAACGTACGATTATGTGGTAGAGCATACGGAAACATTCCCGTACCTAGATAAAAAATGTTATGTTTTTTCTAATTCAGAAAAAGGTTCAAACGAACATGTAGAGTTTGTAAATGAAGATGTATTAGAGTTTACAAAAAGGTTGAAAGAGCAGGAAGGATCTAAAATATGGATGGTCGGTGGAGGGAGTCTACTGAAAGGATTTTTTAAGAATAATTTAATTGATGAATATGTTGTTACGATTACACCTCACATATTAGGTTCTGGAGTTCCGTTATTTAAAGAAAAGAATCCAGAAATTAATTTAACTTTAACGGATACGAAACGTTTTGGCCAATTCGTAAATTTATATTATAAAGTAAAGTCCTAAAGGATAAGAAAACACGACTATTGATGATAGTCGTGTTTCTATATAGATGGCAATGAAATTGTAAAGCAAGATCCGTGATCAATTTCACTTGTGACAGTAATATTCCCGCCGTGTAGTTCTACGATTTCTTTTACGATGGAGAGCCCTAAACCAGTGCCTCCTGTAGCTCTAGAGCGCGCTTTATCAACACGGTAAAAGCGATCGAAAATGTGAGGGAGGTCTTCAGGCGGAATCCCTTCGCCTTCATCTTCAATTGTAATGGAAATACGTTTATGTTCTTCTGTAACAGAAATATTTATATGAGAATGTTCTTTTGAATGTCTATACGCGTTATTTAAAATGTTAGCCATAACTTGTTCAAAGCGTTGCTCATCTAGCTTTACTAAGAGTGAGGAAGGACATGTGAAAACAACTTTAATTTGTTTTTCTCCGTACATCACATTTATTTTTTCAGTGATGCGAGTAAGGAAGGTGTGTAAATGCACTTCCTGTACTTGAATGAAAAAGTTATGCTTTTCCATTTGAGCGAGTGAAAATAAATCTTGGACTAAGTTTGTAATATAATCAGACTCGTCTTTTATAATGGATAAGTATCGTAAACGTTGCTCTGGGGGTGTGTTTTCTTTTGATGCAATGTCAGCATAACCTCTTACGTACGTTAATGGTGTTCGTAATTCGTGAGCAACACTTGCTAGAAATTCACTTCGCTCCGTTTTCATATAATGTAAATCATTTGCGAGAGTTTGGATAGATTGTGCTAGTTCACCAATTTCGTCATTTCGAGTAGTTGTTAATGAAACGGATAAATCGCCCTTACTCATTTTTTCAGTCGCTTGTTTCATGTGTAACAATGGTTTTGTTAACAAACGTGATAATAGAAAAATGGTGATGGCTGTTAATAGGAAAGTAATGACTCCAGCGATAATGAATTGCCGTGTGAGCCCGTTAACCATTTCTTCGATTGATTCCGTCCCGAGAAACATATATACATAGCCTTCCGTTTTTCCTGCCACTACAATTGGGCTAACTGTACATATATAATTAGATGTTTTCCAATGATTCTCTATAATTGCTCCATCATGATCTGTTCGTGTTTGCATTCCTTCAATATGTTTTTTTATAGTAGTATTTATTTCATTGGATTTAGCTAGTATTTCCTTATTTGCATTTGTAATAATAACAGTTGTTTCAGCTTCGGATTCCATTAAAGCAACATGGGAGATTGTTTGCCTGTCAAAATATTTTTCAAGGACATCTCGGTGACTATTTCCACGCTTTAATAAAGCAGTCATTTCTTCATTCACTCTATTGTTTACAAGGCTATAATAGAGCAAGACAAATAGAACACTTTCGATTAAAAGTGTAACAATTAGAAAATAAAATCCGAGTTGAATAGAAATTCGCTTCATCGTTTTGCTCCTTAGTTTTCAATATCAATCCATCGATATCCTACTCCGTAAACAGTTTTTAAATGGTGATCAATGGGGAAATTTACTTTTCGTAATTTATCACGTAAATTACGAATATGTGAATCGACTGTTCTATCTTCTGTATTTGTATTTAATCCCCAAATTCGTTCAATGAGCTGATCACGGCTTAATACGTAGTTCACATGACGTAAAAATAATCCGAGTAAAGAGAATTCGATTGGGGTGAGAAGAAGTTCTTCATTATGGACAGAAATGAAATGCTTGGCCTCATCCCATAAAATGCCGTGATATTGGATTTGTGCATGTTGATTGGTTCGGCGTAAAACAGCTTCAATTCTTGCGAAGAGCTCCTCTTCGTGGAATGGTTTCGTCACGTAATCATCTGCTCCAAGTTTTAACCCTTGAACGACATCTACCGTTTGATCACGAGCAGTTACCATAATGATAGGAACGTTACTAAATGATCGAATTCTTTTGCAAGTTTCCCACCCGTCCATCTTTGGCATCATAATATCGAGTAAAACAAATTTGAAGTTTCGATTTTCTATATGTGAAATAGCTTCTTCTCCGGATACTGCACATACGCAGTTATATCCGATTGGAGTAAGATAAAGCGTTAATAATTCAAGCATTCTCGGTTCATCATCTACGAGTAGTATATCGATCATAGAGTACCTCCGCATTTGTAGTTATTACTTAAATTGTAAGTCAAAATCATGAAGAAATGGTGCAGATTATAATGCATCTGCATAATTTCTTCAGAATTGCTTGTTATTGTAAAGTTGAAATTCCATTTTAGGTAATAATATTGGCTCGAAAACGAATAATACGGAGGCGATATAGTGAAAAAGATGACCCGAATTTTGGGGATAACAATAATTGCAGCAGTCGGTCTTGCGGCATGCGGACAAACGAGTACAGATCATAAAAATCATGAATCTACAGAAGAGAAGAAAACAGAGCAAAAGGAAATGAAAATGAATCAGGAGGTAACTGCGCCGAAAGAAATGAATCAAGGTGCATCGAATGATTTATTAACGACAAGTTTAAAAAATGTAACGAGATTAAATACAAATGATCCTCTGCAAATGGCAGTATTAACTTCGCAAACGATATGGCCAGCAACGCATAAAGAGAATCAGCCAGGCGCTATTATTTTAGTGCCAGTGAACGAGTGGCAATTAGGTATTGCAAGTGCGGATCTTATTCATCACCCGAATAACGGACCGATTTTATTTATAGAAAAAGAAAAGGTACCCGAAATGACGTTAAAAGAAATAAAACGATTAAATCCGCTCGGAACGAAAGATGGAACGCAAATTATGGTGATGGGGGATATAGGGGCATCTAGCCTAGAGCAATTAAAAGAATATAAAGTAAAGCAAATAAAAGAAACGGACCCAGCTAAATTTGCTAAAGATGTTGATAAAGAATATGCCGATATAACAGGAAATTATCCAAATAGCGTTATTATCGGTTCGTCTGAAGAAGAAGGACGTTTATATACAACACCAGCTGTAAATTGGATTTCTCATATGCCGGAACCTCTTCTATATACTGAAAAAAATAAAGTGCCAGAAGCGACAATAGAGGCATTAAAGACGAGAAAAGATAAAGCGAATATATATGTGTTAGGACCAGAAAAAATCGTTTCGAAAGAAGTAGAAAAAGAGTTAAGTAAATACGGGAAAGTAACGCGTATTAGTGGGGAGACTCCAACAGAAAATTCGGTTGCATTTGCGAAATTTAAAGATGAAAAAACGAAATTTGGCTGGGGATTCACAAAACCAGGTCACGGTTTGTCATTTGTTTCAAGCAAAACACCAGACTTAGCAATTGCGGGAGCACCGTTTTCACATATGGGTAAACATGCCCCTGTTGTTTTGCTTGAGGAAGGAAAAGCAAAACAACCAGTTTATGACTTCCTTGCTACTATTCAGCCGAAGTTTAAGGATGACCCAACACTTGGACCGTATAACCATGGTTTCCTATTAGGAAGTACTAGTGATATCTCATTTGAAACACAAGGGATATTAGATGAGAGGTTAGAGATTGTTCAGGAAAGTGGTCAAGGTCACGGTGGACATTAATAAAATGAGAAAAGACGCTGCTAAGGTAGCGTCTTTTCTTTAGGAAACTTTTACATAGCACAACATCCTTTGCTCGTTATATAATAGCCTTCGTGCAGTCGGCCTTGATTTTCTTATGGAGAAAATCAAATGATAAAAGAGTGGAGGAGTGTTACTTTGTTTCAAACTATAAAAAATGAATGGTTCTCAAATATGAGAGGGGACGTGCTATCGGGGGTTGTTGTTGCTTTAGCATTAATTCCTGAAGCGATAGCTTTTTCTGTTATTGCAGGTGTAGATCCGACGGTTGGATTGTACGCGGCCTTTTGTATTGCGGTTACAATTTCGTTTGTCGGCGGAAGACCAGGGATGATCTCGGCGGCAACGGGTGCGATGGCATTATTAATGGTCACTCTTGTGAAGGATCACGGTTTGCAATATTTATTTGCTGTGACAATAGTAACAGGTATTGTTCAAATTATTTTTGGAGTGTTCAAGCTGAGCTCATTTATGAAGTTTGTTCCTAAATCCGTTATGAGTGGTTTTTTAAATTCACTTGGAATTTTAGTTTTTACAGCGCAATTGCCGCATTTTAAAAATGCAACTTGGCAAATGTATGCACTTGTCGCATTAGGACTTGCAATTATATATTTATTTCCACGTATTACGACGGCTCTTCCGTCTACACTTATTTCAATTATTATTGTGACAAGCATTGCACTTATGAGCGGATTACAGTTAAAAACAGTAGGGGATATGGGAAGCTTACCGAAAGAATTACCGTTCTTTAGTATTCCTAATGTTCCATTTACACTTGAGACATTAGCAATTATTTTACCGTATTCAGTTATGCTAGCGGTTATAGGTTTACTAGAGTCATTATTAACGGCGTCGGTTTTAGACGATATGACACATACGGAAAGTAATAAGCATAAAGAGGCACGTGGACAAGGGATTGCGAACGTTGTTGCTGGTTTCTTCGGAGGAATGGCAGGATGTGCAATGATTGGACAATCTGTTATTAACATTAAATCAGGTGGTCGCGGGAGATTATCGACGTTTGTAGCCGGTGGTTTTTTAATCGTATTGCTATTTGTTTTAGGTGATTACGTTGTTCATATTCCGATGGCAGCTTTAGTTGCAGTTATGATTATGGTTTCGATTGGGACGTTTGATTGGAACTCTGTAGCGACGATTCATAAAGTACCAAAAGGAAACGCATTTGTTATGATCGTAACAGTTGTGATTGTCATAATTACACATAATTTAGGATTAGGTGTAATTATCGGAACGATAATTAGTGCAGTTTTATTTGCATTCAATATGGCAAAGATTCACGTGAAACATTTGTATATTGAAAATAAGAAAATATACGAAATTCACGGCCAACTATTCTTCGCATCTACGGCAGAGTATATAAATGCTTTTTCATACAATGAAGATGTGAAAGAAATTGAGATGAACTTTACTAACGCACACGTATGGGATGATTCAGCAGTAGCGGCAATTGATAAAGTTATAATGAAGTATGAACAGAACGGTGTGAAAGTAAGGATCACAGGGTTAAATGAACGTAGCTCGAAGCTCGTTGCGAATTTAGCTACTTATAATAAGAGAATTGCTAGTTAGAAGCCTCCTTTTTAGGGGGCTTTATTATATAATACGGGTAGGATAACGAAAAGGGGATTCAGCATATGTACAAACAAATTTTATTAGCATGCGATGGTTCTGAACATGCACTTCGAGCAGCCGAGCATGCAACATATATTGCGAAATTTAGCGAAGAAACACATGTTGAAGTTGTGTACGTAGTAGATAATAGAACGGCAAAGTCAGATATTATACAAGGACAAACGGATTTAGAAACAATATCAGCTAGTCGAAAAGATAAATTAAAAGAGATTGAGGGTTTATTAAAGAAAGAGAACATTTCCTACAAAATTACGATTCTACATGGCGATCCAGGAGATACGATTGTTCAATATGTAAATACAGGAGATATAGATCTTATTATTGCTGGGAGTAGAGGGCTAAATACACTGCAAGAGATGGTGCTTGGTAGTGTAAGTCATAAAATAGCAAAGCGTGTGAAATGCCCGGTGATGATTATAAAGTGAAGCTTTAATCAGTGGGGGTTTTGTTCATCCCCGACCTAACTTCTTTGCTTTCACTGAATTTTGAGGTGGGGGTCTTACTGCCCGGCGAATAGCGGGATAAAATAAGTTGAGTGAGATATTATGTAGTGTAAGCAGGACCTTGATATAATTCGAGGTCTTTTTTGATGTATAGAGGGGGGAGATTATGGAAATACTAGATATAAGTTTAAAGGGAAATCGTTAACTTACAAATTTGTAAGTTTGTTGTCAGAAAAATCGATGTTATGAAATTTTTCCCATTGGTAAAATAAGAGTATCAAAGGGGAGATAGGGAGGGTGGAAGTAATGAAATCATTGCAAAATTTATCATATAGTCAAGGGGTAAGCTTAATTTGTTTAGGCGGATTTGCTGCATCTGTTACGTTAGCTATTTTAATAAAGATGGTTCATCAAATCTTTTAATTTTAGAGTAGGGAAGGAATTGGTTGTTATTAATAGCAAGAGAAGTATTATAAATAAAAAATAGCTCCTAGCATGTATCTTAGTGCTAGGAGCTATTTTCTTATTTCTCTGTTTCTGCTTTATCGCTTGTTACGCTAACGTTACCCCATTTATATTGATCTTCTGGTGTATATTTATAGTCTTTTACGCGGTTGTTTACACCTTTTAAATCGAATTTATAATGAAGTGGAATTAATGGTACTTCATCATGAATTAATTTTTGCCATTTATCGTAGACGTCTTTACGATACTTTTCATCAGCAGCCGCTGGAGAAATACCCTGTTTTAATAATTCATTATTTTTGTCATTAGACCAACGCGTGTAATTGAACGATGCATTTTTAGCCCAAATACCAGAAGGGTCTGGGTCAGATGCAGTTCCCCAAGCTCCAGAGAAAATATCAACTTTTGGATCATCCTTTTTAATCATATCGTAGAATGAGTTAAATTCATGTAAGCGACCATCAAGAAGCTCTACTTTTAGGCCGATGTCTTTCCAAGATTGAATAAAGAATTTTGCGAGTGGTTCACTTACATCGCTACCACTCATTGATAAGAAATTAGCTTTAAATTCTTTACCATTCGGATCTTCACGGAATCCATCTCCGTTCGTATCTTTATAGCCAGCTTCATCTAATAACTTTTTAGCTTTCTCTACATCTTTATCATAAGAACCAACTTTATTGTTATGATATTTTGGTAGAGATGGTGGGATTGGTGAGTTAGCCGGATAACGTAGGCCATGATATAATTTTTCACCAATTTCTTTTCGATCAATAGCATACGCCATTGCTTGACGTACACGAACATCTTTAAATTTATCTTTATCCATGACTACTTCTTCTTTTTCTTTATCCATATGCCCTAATTTAAAGCCGATATAACTATAGTATAAATCGGTTTTGCCGAGTAATTGTGCATTTTTTAATTGACTTACATTTGGATATTGATCTGCACTTACTTCAGCAATGTCAATATCGCCGTTTTTTAAGGATGCGTTAACAACGGAAGGATTGACAACTTTTAAAACCATGCTTTTCAGTTTTGGCTTTCCACCATAATAGTCATCAAAACGTTCAAATTCAACGGATTCCCCTGGCGTAATTTTCTTCACTTTAAAAGGCCCAAAGCCAATTGGATTTTTACGGATTTTATCAGATTCTGCTAATTTATCGATTGGTACATCTCCTAAGTATTTCTTATGGAGAGGGTATGTCCAAAGTCCTGTTTTCACTGAAGGGTTTGGTTCTTTAAATGTAATAGAAATTGTTTTTGGATCCGTTACCTTTATACCTGAAATTTTTTCAGATTTTCCATTATGGTAATCTTCCATACCTTCAATCATTTGCATTTGAGAGTCATAGCGAGAACCAGCATATAGTTTGCTACCGATCACCAGGTAAGAATATTCTAAATCTTCAGCAGTAACAGGGTTCCCATCATGCCATTTTACATTATCTTTAATTTTTAGTGTAATTGTCTTTTTATCTTCAGAAAGTTCATATGTAGCAGCTCCATCATTAGTGTATTCCCAGTTTTTATCATTTGATAATAAAGATTCATCGAAAATTGTAAGGACTTGATTATCAGGATCTCCCTCATATACAGCGAAGTTTAAAAGGCCTTCAAATGGTGTGTTAGAAACAAGACCATATGTTAATGAACCATCTTTAATTTCTTTTTTGTCATTTTTAACAGTTGTACTAAATTTATTTGTATCTACTTTTTTTGTGCTGCTAGTTTTTTCACTACCCCCACTGCCCCCACATGCTGAAAGTAGTAATGTTGAAACTGCAAGTGTACTTAATACTTTGAAAAAATTTGGTTTATTCGTCATCTTCTCCACCCCTTATCCTTTTCTCTGTCTTGCATCAGCCGAGCGGCGTAGCGCTTGGCCAATAAAATTTATACACAGCATCAATGTTAAAATCATGATTGATGCGGGTAACCAAATCCACCATTTCTCTTGTAATACATCTGGGTTTCTAGCATAACTAACAAGTGTACCAAGGCTTGGTGTACTTTCTGGTAGACCGAACCCTAAGAAAGTTAGACCAGATTCAATGCCGATGTTTCCAGCAAGATTTAATGTAACACTGACAATGATAATTGAGCTTAAGTTAGGTAGTACTTGAAAAAGAATGATTTTCCAGTTTGGTGTTCCTAATGTTTTTGATGCAGAGACATAATCGAGTTCTTTTTCAGTTAATACTTTTGAGCGAATTAATCTTGCCTTTCCTGTCCATAAGAAAACGGTCATAATTAAAATGAAAGTAAAAATGTTGAATGTAGGAACAAGTGTAATAAAAACAATTACAAGCATTAAAAATGGTAAAACCATGACAAAATCGATAACGCGCATAATGATATTATCAATAGTTCCTCCAAAATAACCGGCAATTAATCCAATTGAAAGACCAATCAAACAAGAAAGAATAGTAATAGCTAGTCCAATTGTAAATGAGTTACGTGTACCAATAATAAGTTGGCCGAAAATATCGCGTCCTCCGTAATCTGTTCCTAACCAATGTTCAGCAGAGGGAGGGGCATAAATGGCGAATAAATCAACTCGTACAATATCTTCTTGTTTCATAATAAAAGATGCTGCGTATACCGCTAGTAATAAGATTGCTAGGAAAAAAAGTGAAAACATTGCTAATTTATCTTTGCGAAGTTCTCGCCACATAATAGAGAAACCAGAAGGACTTTTTTCGTAATGAATAACTTCAGTTTGTTTTTTAGGGTTTGCTAACATTAAAAACCCTCCTTTCTTTAATCAATACGAATACGTGGATCAACGATGCTTAGAATAATATCTGAAAGGAGAGTTCCAAGTAGCGTTGCAAATCCAGTAAACATAACGAGTGCAGTTATTACACTAAAATCGCGTTGAGAGATAGATTGTATAAATAGTTGTCCAATCCCTGGGTAACTAAAGATACTTTCCAAGAAGATGGCACCACCAACTAATCCTGTAATTTCATAACCTAAGAAGGCTGCAATTGGTAAGAATGAATTTCGTAAAATATGTCTAGAATAGACTTTTGATTCTGGAACACCTTTTGCTCTTACTGTACGTACAAAATCTTTATGTTTCGTATCGATAATTTCGCTTCGTAAATATTGAACAGTACCAACTGTCGCAATTAATGCGCCGGATAAAGCTGGTAATAGCATGTGATTGAATTTGCTTAAATAGTAAGCAAATGTACCTGTTGCAACTTGAGGATCTACGCTACCGCCAGTCGGAAACAGAGCAAACTTAAATCCGAAAAGGAAGAGCATAATTAGTGCAAATATAAATAGCGGTGTAGCAAAACCTAGATAGTTGTAAATGGTAATGAGTCGATCAGCCCAGGTGTCATTCCAACGCCCACTTATAACTCCCAGTGGAATGGCAATTAAGTAAGTAAGAATAAGAATAACAAGTGCTAAAGATACTGTATTTCCAAGTCGTTCACCAATTAAGTCGGTTACTTTCATTTTATGTGCATAGGAAATACCGAAGTCACCTTGGACGGCATTTTTAATCCAGCGTACATATTGTGTTGTAACCGGGTCATTTAATCCTAGCTTTTCACGTTGTTCTTCAATGACTTTTGGATCTGCTTTTGGGTTATTCATTGCTCTACCGGTTAAGGCATCGCCTGGCATTGCTTTAGCTAGTAGAAAGACTAGTATACTTAACACGAATAATTGCGGGATCATCACTAAAAATCTCCGTAATATAAATTTCCACATGTTTTATCACTCCCTTAAGGTAATGCCACCCGGTGAGTTGGCGAGATTGGTTTTAAATCGTAAGCACGACCGTTTTCATTGAAATACTTTTCGTATGATTTTTCGTACTCAGAACTTACTTGTTGACGTAATTTACGTTGTTGTTCGCGGTTTTCTGGACGAATATCAGGAATAGCTGATATTAGGCGTTTCGTATAGATGTGCTGTGGATTATTATAAATTTCTGCACTAGTTGCTTCTTCGACAATGCGCCCGCGATACATTACACCGATGCGGTCACACATATGACGAATTACGCCTAAATCGTGACTTATGAATAGGTACGTTAATCCAAGTTCAGATTGTAAATCTTGTAAGAAGTTTAAAACTTGCGCTTGTACCGACACGTCAAGTGCAGATACTGGTTCATCGGCGATAATAAGTTTTGGTTTTAATGTAAGAGCGCGTGCAATACCAATTCGCTGTCTTTGTCCACCGGAAAATTCATGTGGGTATTTATAAATAGACTCTGGATTTAACCCAACTTTATCAAGGTATTCTTGAACTGCTCGACGCTCTTCATCGGGTGAGAGCTTTTCAAAATTCCGAAGTGGTTCGGCAATAATATCGATAACACGTTTTTTTGGATTCAATGATGAATACGGATCTTGGAAAATCATTTGGATATCTTTTCGTTGTTCTCTTAACTCAGAGCGACTTAATTTCGTTAAATCCCTATTATTAAAATGAATGCTACCGCCTGTCGCTTTCGTTAAGTGCATAATTGCTTTACCCGTTGTTGATTTGCCGCTACCTGATTCACCAACGATTCCATATGTTTCACCAGGTTGTAATTCAAAGCTTACGCCATCGACAGCTCGTACATAATCTAATGTACGTCCGAAGAAACCGCCTTTAATTGGAAAGTGTACTTTTAAATCTTCTACTTTAAGCAGTGCCATGAGTTACGCCATCTCCTTTCTTATGTTGGAAGTTGAAGTGCTTATAGCAAGTACAACGTACCCAATGGTCTGGTTTTACTTCATGTAAAACAGGATTTTCCTCATGTTGATCTGGTCTAACCCAAGGGATTCGGGCTTGGAATCGGCATCCAGTGCGAGGAAGCTTCGCTAACGAAGGAACCACGCCTTGAATTACATGCAATTTTTCTTTTTCCGCATACGCAGATGGAATTGAGTTTAATAGAGAACGAGTATATGGGTGAAGCGGGTTATTAAAAATCTCTTCTACTGTTCCTGTTTCTACAACTTGTCCTGCATACATAACGACAATACGATCAGCTGTTTCGGCAACAACGCTTAAATCATGTGTAATTAAAATGATGCCCATTTTCGTTTGTTCTTGAATAGATTTTAGTAAGTCTAAAATTTGTGCTTGGATGGTTACGTCAAGAGCCGTTGTTGGCTCATCCGCAATAATGAGTGCTGGGTTACAAGCAATCGCAATCGCGATAACAATTCTTTGTCTCATTCCGCCAGATAATTCGTGAGGGTATTGTTTATATGTAAGTTCTGGTTTTGGAATACCAACTTGATGGAGTAGTTCTAAGGTGCGTTCTTTCTTTTCTGCTTTCGAAAGGTTTGTGTGGTAGTCTAAGTTTTCTTCGATTTGTTTTCCAACTGTCATAAGAGGATCGAGTGCTGTAAGAGGTTCCTGGAAAATCATACCGATGTTTGATCCGCGTACTTTATTCATCTCTGCGGTCGACATAGTAAGTAAATCCTTATCTCTATAGTTAAGTTGCCCTTGTAATTTTGTATTTGCTTCATTATGCAGTCGCATAATGGAAAGGGCAAGTGCACTTTTTCCGCAACCGGATTCACCAACTATCGCGACAATTTCATTTTCATGGACAGTTAACGAAACGTTATCAACTGCTGCATGATATTGATCTTGTATGCGAAAGGAAGTCTGTAAGTTTTCAATGCGAAGAAGTGGATTCTTCATGGTTATCCCTCCATCTTTTCTGAAAAGACTAAATATTTAGTATGTTGTTGCTATTTTAATATAAAGTGACAATGTTTGACAAGAGTAAATATTCAAAAATCTTTTTATATAGAGATGAGATGCAGTAATATAAGGATAAAAACCCTTTTAAAACGCTCACAATTATGGGGTGGATTGATAAATTATTTGTAATAAAAAAGTACTATATGTAGAAAAAAGAGAGGTGTTCTGGAAAGAACTGTCTCTCTTTTTTTTGTAAGTATAATATTATTGTTTAAGCTTGTTTTTGTTTTGTAGATCCTGTATTTAAAGTAAGAGCAAGGAAGAACATTGCAAGCACACAAGAAGCAAGGAGCAAAATGAATCCGCCGTCCCATCCGAATCCATCTACAATAAAGCCCATAGCTGCGCTAGCAAAAGTAGCTCCCCCTAGGTAACCGAAGAACCCAGTTAACCCAGCGGCAGTTCCAGCAGCTTTCTTTGGTGCTAAGTCAAGAGCGTGTAGGCCAATTAACATAACAGGTCCGTAAATTAAAAATCCAATTGCGACAAGTGCGATGCTATCAACCATTGGATTACCAGGAGGGTTTAGCCAGTAAACAAGAACTGCGATAAATACACCGACCATAAATAAAATACCAGCAGGTGCACGGCGTCCTTTAAATAGTTTATCACTCATCCATCCGCAAAGAAGCGTACCTGGAATACCAGCCCATTCGTATAGAGCATAAGCTGTACGTGAGCTACTGTGAGTAAAGCTTTTTTCTTCTACTAAATAAGTAGGAGCCCAGTCTACAACGCCGTAACGAACGAAATAAACAAAGACGTTAGCGATAGCGATGTACCATAAAAACTTATTGTTTAATATGTATGTAAATAAAATTTCCTTTACCGAAAGTTCGCGTTCACGGTCCGCTACTTTTTCATCTGATGGATATTCCCCAGTATGTTCTTCAATAGAAGGTAATCCGCAAGATTGAGGTGTATCTCTCATCGTAATTAATACATAAATCCCCACTAAAATTGAAAGAATACCTGGGAAGTAAAATATACTTTTCCAGTCATTTGCAAAGAAATATAAGCCTAATGTAACGAGAGAGGGCATAAGCGCGCCGCCGACATTATGAGCGACGTTCCAAATAGACATTTTTGTACCACGTTCACTAACGGAGAACCAGTGAACCATCGTACGGCCACAAGGAGGCCAACCCATACCTTGTACCCATCCATTTAAAAACTGAAGTACAAACATAAGTATAATGCTCGTTGTAATGAAAGAAAATGAGCCGAAAATAATATTAATGATACCGGATAAAAATAGCCCAGCTGCTAAAAAGTAGCGAGGATTACAACGATCGGATACGATACCCATAAGAAATTTACTTAATCCGTAAGCGATAGATACTGCTGAAAGGATAACCCCAAGTTCCCCTTTACTAAAGCCTTGTTCGATTAAGTATGGCATTGCGAGTGAAAAGTTTTTTCGAACAAAGTAGTAACCCGCATAACCGATGAAGATGCCTAAGAATACTTGCAAACGCAATTTGCGGTATTCGCTATCAGTGCGATCAGCTGGTAAGCGTTCTGCGTGGGGCGCAGGTTTAAATAATTGTGTGAAAAACATAAAATGAAAATCCTCCCCTAATTAATTGGAAGCGTTTTAAGACAGAGAGAATACAAAAAGGCTATGAAATATAAAAAAGTTCCCTTTTTTATGATTCATAGCCATATACTCCGATTCTCCGTGACTGTCAATATTAACTTCGACGAAAAGTATACAACTTTGTGACAAGAATGTAAACGTTTTTATAAAGAAAGTTGTTGACGTATTTTGTTTGTGGGATTAATATTTAAATACGTTAAATATTTTATTGCTTAAATAAGAGGTGGATAACATGCCAAATGATATGACTCATATTGATAAGATTCAAGCTCTTACATTCGCTATAGGAAAGAAAATGCAAACAGAGCTATTAGAACAAATGCAAGCATCAGGACTTACACCACCGCAGTTTTATATTTTAAAGATTTTAGATCATTACGGAGCTTCAAGAGCGACACAATTGGCGGAGAAAATGTACGTGAAACCGAGCGCGATTACAGTAATGACTGATCGTTTAATTGATCATGGGTTAGTAGAGCGCTATCACGACGATAATGATCGCCGCGTTGTTGTCATTGAGCTAACGAAGAAGGGGAAAACTACAGTAGAAGAAGCGATGGCGGCTCGTAATGAGCATATTGCAAAATACTTCTCACACTTAGAATTACAAGAGAGGGAAGATTTGTTGCGCCTCTTTGAAAAGCTAGAAACAATTATTTGCGGGAAACCAGAGAAAAAAGAGAAAAAAGAGAAAAAAGAGAAAAACTAAGAGGAATTGAGGAGATTACATGGAGCAACAAGAAAATCAGAATAGAAAGTTGTTGTTAATCGGTTTAGTAATCGCAATGCTATTTGCTGCATTGGACGGAACAATCGTTGGTACAGCAATGCCGCGTATCGTCGGTGAACTAGGTGGATTAAGTTTAATGACATGGTTAACAACAGCTTACATGTTAACATCAACAACGGTTGTACCGATTGCAGGTAAATTAGCGGATTTACTTGGGCGTCGTAACGTATATATAGCAGGATTAATTATCTTTATGGTTGGTTCAGCGTTATGTGGTATGGCAAACGGTATGACAGAATTAATTATTTTCCGTGGTATTCAAGGTCTTGGTGGCGGTATTATGATGCCAATGGCTATGATTATTATCGGAGATATGTTCACGGGAAAAGAACGTGCTAAATGGCAAGGTATTTTTGGAGCTCTATACGGTCTTGCCTCTGTAATTGGACCACAAGTTGGTGGTTGGATTGTAGACGCAGTGAACTGGAGATGGGTATTCTATATTAACTTACCAGTTGGTATTTTAGCGACAATCTTCATTGCAATGGGATTAAAAGCACATAAACAAACAGGACCAATTAAAATTGATATCGCTGGAATCTTCACGATGATTCTCGGTGTTGTAAGTTTATTACTTGCGTTAACGTTTGGCGGGAAAGATTATGCATGGGGTTCTTGGCAAATTATCGGGTTATTTGCACTAGCTGCCATTGGTATTGTTAGCTTTGTTATCGTTGAAACGAAGGCTGAAGAACCAATTTTACCGATGCACTTCTTTAAAAACCGCACATTTACACTACTGAATGCGATCGGTTTCTTTATGAGTATCGGAATGTTTGGAGCAATTATGTTCGTACCGTTCTTTATGCAAGGAATTGTAGGCGTAAGTGCTGCTGAATCAGGAACGATTATGACACCGATGATGATTACAATGATCGTTATGAGTATTATTGGTGGTCAGCTTGTATTAAAAATTGGTGTGAAACCACAAATTATTACAGGGATGCTTATTATGGCTAGTGGTTTCTGGTTATTAACAACGATGGATATGCACACAACTAAGCTTACCGCTACTTCTTATATGATGGTTATCGGTTTAGGAATGGGTCTTGTTATGCCGATATTAACATTAGCATTACAAGAAAGCTTCCCGAAAAAAGATCTTGGCGTTGTAACATCATCAAGTCAATTCTTCCGTCAAATCGGTGGAACATTCGGTATTACAATTTTAGGATCAATTATGAATAACACTTCAGGTACAACGTTAACAAATAAATTAGTACCTGTATTAGACACATTCCCAAAAGAAGCGGGACAAATGGTAACAAAATTTAAAGATATGATTCATACAGATCCACAAAGTTTATATTCTATGCTATTTAGTCCAGAGGCATTAAAACAAATGCCAGAAGCATTTTCTAATAGCATCGTACCAATTTTGAAAAGCTCTTTAGTGGACTCACTTCATACTGTATTCTTAACAGGATTGGTATTTATCGTAGTAGGTGCTATCTTTACGATTTTCTTACAGAAAATTAAACTGTCTGATCGTAAAAAAGATGCTGAAGAGCCTGCTGTAGAAGAAAAGGAAAAAACTGTATCATATTCGTAATAAAAAAGCATCGCCTTATGGCGATGCTTTTTTTGAGTATAACCGTAAAAGCTTTTTAGTTAGAAATGATTGACGTATTTTTATAAATGCGTTATATTATTTTCTGTAAACGGTTACATGAAATGAGGAGAAAAGAGAATGAGTACGATTAAAGACGTTGCAAAATTAGCAGGGGTATCTGTTGCGACCGTTTCCAGAGTGTTAAATAAAAATGGATATGTCCATGAGGATACATTAAAGAAAGTAGAGCGAGCAATTGAAATGCTAGATTATAAGCCTAGTACAGTAGCGCGTTCTTTATATAATAAAAAGTCTCGTTTAATTGGCTTAGTTGTTCCAAATATCGTGAATCCATTCTTTCCGGAAGTTGCACGTGCTGTAGAAGATGTAGCACATAAGCAAGGCTACACAGTTGTACTTTGTAACTCTGATGAAAATTTAGAAAAAGAGAAGCAATACATTGATGTGCTTAGACAAAATAATGTGGACGGATTTATTGTAGCAACGAATCCACAAAATAGTGTTAATTACATGAATTTGTCTATTCCAGTTGTTGCGATTGACCGTATGTTTAATGAGCGCATTCCTACTGTATATGCAGATAACTATGCAGGGATCCAGGCGGCGACAAAGTTATTAATAGACAAAGGGTGTAAACATATTGCACATATTCGTGGACCGCGTGATGTGAGCACAGCTAATGAACGTTTTGAAGGTTTTGTAGACGTTATTACGCAAAATAATCTTTCTTATATGATTGCAGAGAGTACATTCGATCCAGCTAATAGTGAACAGGTAGCGGTGGAATTATTAGAAGAATATCCGCATATTGATGGAATTGTTGCTGGGAATGATTTAATTGCAATTGGTATTGTAAAGGCTGCACTTCAAAAGGGAATTTCTATTCCAAACGATTTACAAATTATTGGATTCGATGGAATTTCTTTAACTGAAATGATGTATCCATCTATTACGACTGTTGCACAGCCAATTTATGAAATGGGGAAAATTGCAACAGAATTGTTGTTAGAGCAGATGGAAGGAAATCCATTAGAAGAGAAACACTATCGTTTACCGATTGAAATTATAGAACGAAATACAACGAAGTAAGGAGATGAGACAGATGCCAAATATTGCAGTAGTAGGTAGCATTTCAATGGACTTAGTGGCTGTTTCAAAAATACGGCCGAAAGCAGGAGAAACAGTAATTGGTGAAGCGTTTCATACGATACCAGGAGGAAAAGGGGCCAACCAAGCAGTTGCTGCAGCTAGATTAGGAGCAAATGTAGCGATGGTTGGTGCAGTAGGAAATGATGATTACGGAACAGTAGTTAGAAAAAATTTGGAGAACGAACGCATTTTTATCGACTATGTGGTACCGGTTACAGATAGGACGACAGGAATCGCTCATATCGTTTTAGCAGAAGAGGATAACAGTATTGTTGTCGTACAAGGAGCAAATGCTCTTGTAAATGAGTCGATTGTAGATCGTTCAAAAGACCTTCTTGTAAAAGCAGATATGGTTGTTCTTCAACTAGAGATTCCGCTTGAAACAGTAAAATACGTTCTGGCTATTTGTGAGGAGCATAACATTCCAGTTATGTTGAATCCGGCTCCAGCACAAATCTTATCAGAAGATATTTTAGAAAAAGCGACTTATATTACGCCGAATGAACATGAATGTCGCATCGTATTAAATGATTTCACATCACCAATTGAAGAGTTACTTGCGAAATATCCAAATAAGCTATTGATGACGGAAGGGTCTAACGGTGTTCGTTTCCATAACGGAACGGAAGTTGTTCAAGTTCCAAGTATTGCTGTAGACGTAGTAGATACGACTGGAGCTGGTGATACATTTAACGGCGCGCTAGCAGTTGCACTTTCTGAAGGAGAAATACTTCAAAAAGCAATTCGTTTTGCGAACATTGCTGGTGGTCTTTCTGTAACGAAACTTGGGGCACAGGGCGGTATGCCAACAAGAGATAGAGTACGTGAAGTGCAGGTGATTGTCGGATGAAGAAACACGGTGTATTAAATAGTGAAATTGCGGCGGTCCTTGCTTCACTTGGACATACAGATACGATTGTAATTGCTGATTGCGGGTTACCTATTCCTGATGGAGTAAAACGAATTGATTTAGCAGTTGAAATCGGAAAACCTAGTTTTTTAGACGTATTACAAGTAGTTGCTGATGATATGGCAATTGAAAAAGTGATGTTAGCAGAAGAAGTTATTATAAATAATGCAGAGGTAAATAAAGAAGTTGAGATGCGATTAATAGAGCCAGCATTTGAATATGTGTCTCATAAGGAATTTAAAGAGCATACAAAGAGAGCGAAGGCGATTATTCGTACAGGAGAAGCAACGCCTTATGCGAATGTTATTTTACATGCAGGCGTGATTTTTTAATAAAGGGATGTGATGAGAATGCATATTGAAATGAAGAACATTTCAAAAGCGTTCAGTGGTAATCCTGTTCTAAAAAACGCACAGTTTATGATTGAAACAGGAGAAGTCCATGCATTGATGGGGGAAAATGGAGCGGGGAAATCGACGCTCATGAAGATTTTAACAGGTGTATATAAAAAAGACAGTGGAACAGTCATGATTGATGGGAAAGAACGAACTTTTAAAAATGCGAAAGAAGCTGAAGAGTATGGTATTGCATTTATCCATCAAGAGTTGAACATATTACCGAATTTAACGGTAGCTGAAAATATGTTTCTTGGAAAAGAGTTAATGTATGGGAAAACGGGCATTTTACGTACGCGTCAAATGAATGCGATTGCCCAGCAACAATTAGCAGATCTTGGTCTACATGTGAGAGGTGCTATGCTAGCAGGTGAATTATCAGTTGGACAACAGCAAATTATTGAAATTGCTAAAGCATTAATGACAAAGGCGAGCGTTATTATTATGGATGAACCTACAGCGGCATTAACAGATCGCGAAATTGAAACTCTGTTTATTGTTATTAATAAATTGCGTAAAGAGGGCGTTTCATTCGTTTATATTTCACACCGGATGGAAGAAATTTTTTCAATATGTGATGCTATTACGATTTTGCGTGATGGAGAATATGTAGGGAAAAGATTAATTCCAGAAACGTCATTTGATGAAGTAGTTAGCATGATGGTGGGCCGCAGTATTGGTGAACGTTATCCAGAACGAAATAGTCAAATTGGCGAAGTGATTTTTGAAATGCGAAACGGAACGAAAAAAGGAAAATTTGAAAATGTTTCGTTTCAAGTTAGAAAAGGTGAAATCCTTGGTGTTGCGGGCTTGATGGGAGCTGGTCGCACGGATATTATGAAAGCAATATTTGGATATGAACCGCTCGATTCAGGAAAAATTTTCATGAATGGACAAGAAGTAAAAATTGATAGTCCAATTGATGCGATTAGACAACGAATTGCCTTTATTACAGAGGATAGAAAATCTGAAGGGCTTGTGTTAGATTTTTCGATTCGTGAAAATTTAGCTTTACCAAATTTAGAAAGTCTTTCAAAGGGAAGCGTGGTTAATAAAGGTTTAGAACGGCAATTTACAGAGGATATGATGAAGCTTCTTAATGTGAAAGCAGCAAACGGAGAGCAAGCTGTCAAATCTCTTTCTGGTGGAAATCAGCAAAAGATTGTAATTGCAAAATGGTTAGGTATTCATCCGCAGTTACTCATTTTAGATGAACCAACGAGAGGTGTAGATGTTGGGGCTAAAAAAGAAATTTACTCTATTATGAATAAGCTTACCGAGCAAGGAGATGCCGTTATTATGGTATCGTCTGAGCTTCCAGAAGTTTTAGGAATGAGTGATCGAGTTCTCGTCATTCATGAAGGGAAAATCGGTGGTATTTTAGAGAAAGATCAGGCATCGCAAGAGTCTATTATGGCACTAGCTACAGGGGGAGAGTAAGATATGGCTAAGAAGGGGAATGTATTACAACAACTTGGTTCTTTAATTGGATTAGTATTAATTATCGTAGTAATTACAGCTTTAAATCCAGCATTTATTGAAATTCCAAATTTATTTAATATACTGCGCCAAGTATCGATTAATGCACTCATTGCATTTGGAATGACCTTCGTTATTTTAACAGGGGGTATTGACTTATCGGTAGGTTCTATTTTAGCATTATCAAGTGCACTTGTTGCCGGAATGATGGCAAGTGGCATGGATCCGTTCCTTGCAATGGCAGTTGGATTATTAGCAGGTCTTGCAATGGGGATTGTAAACGGTATCATTATTGCGAAGGGAAAAGTAGCTCCGTTTATTGCAACTTTAGCAACAATGACTATTTTTCGCGGGTTGACGCTTGTTTATATGGACGGACGTCCGATCACTGGTCTTGGTGATCATTTAATGTTCCAAATGTTTGGCCGTGGTTATTTCCTTGGTATTCCTGTGCCAGCCGTTACAATGATGATCGCTTTTGCAGTACTGTACTTTATTTTAAAGAAAACAACGTTTGGTCGCCGTACGTTTGCGATTGGTGGAAATGAAGAAGCGGCAGCTTTATCAGGTATTAATGTTACGAGAATTAAAGTAATGATTTACGGTCTTTCCGGAATTTTGGCAGCGCTTGCAGGTATTGTCTTAACATCAAGGTTAGATTCTGCACAGCCGACTGCTGGTACTTCTTACGAATTGGATGCAATTGCTGCAGTTGTGTTAGGAGGAACGAGTCTTTCAGGTGGAAGAGGATGGATTGTTGGTACATTCATCGGTGTGCTTATTATTGGTGTACTAAATAACGGTTTAAATTTATTAGGTGTATCTTCTTTCTTCCAACAAGTTGTAAAAGGACTTGTAATCTTACTAGCTGTACTAATTGATCGTCGAAAAGAAGCGTAATGGAGGGGCAATTCATGAAAAAATGGTTACTGATACTCGTTGCATGTATCATGGTAGTTACTGCTGGTTGTTCAATGGAACCACCAGAATGGGCAAAGGATTCTAGCGATAAAGGTCGAAATAAAACTATTAAAGTTGGATTTTCTGTTTCAACTTTAAATAATCCATTTTTCGTCACGTTGAAAAAAGGTGCAGAAAAGAAAGCAAAAGATAGCGGCATTGAATTAATTGCTGTTGATGCACAAAATGATGCAGCGAAGCAAACAAACGATGTTGAAGATTTAATTCAAAAAGGTGTCGATGTAATTGTTATTAATCCAACCGACTCAGATGCTGTTGCTTCAGCGGTAAGTGCAGCCAATGCAGCCAATGTTCCTGTTATTACAGTAGACAGAGTTGCAAATTCAGGTAAAGTTGTTTCTCACATAGCTTCCAACAATGTAGAAGGTGGTCAAATGGCTAGTGATTACATTCGGGAAGTAGTTGGTGAAGGAACAAATGTCGCTGAGTTAGAAGGAATACCTGGATCGTCTGCTGCTCGTGAGCGTGGGAAAGGATTCCATAACGTAGCTGATAAGTCTTTAAAAGTAGTAGCAAAACAAGCAGCTGATTTCGATCGTGCAAAAGGGTTATCCGTTATGGAAAATATTTTGCAAGCAAATAGCGATATTAAAGCGGTATTTGCTCATAATGATGAAATGGCATTAGGCGCAATTGAGGCATTAAAATCTGCTGGTAAAACGGATGTAGTCGTTGTTGGATTTGATGCAACGGATGATGCTGTAAAAGCGGTTAAAGATGGGCGTATGGCAGCAACAGTCGCTCAAAAACCGGAATTAATCGGAGAGAAGGCGATGGAAACAGCAAAAGAGATAACACAAGGTAAAAAAGTGGACAAATTTATTCCGATTGAATTAGAGCTTATTAAGAAAAAATAAATAAATATAAAATGAAAATTAGGAAGGAAGAATAACAAATGAAATTTTTTATTGATACAGCAAACATTAACGAAATTAAAGAGGCAAATGCATTAGGCGTAGTAGCTGGAGTAACGACAAACCCATCACTTGTAGCAAAAGAAGGCGTAGATTTCCATGAGCGTATTCGTGAAATTTGCAGCTTTATTGAAGGACCTGTAAGCGCAGAAGTAATTAGCTTAGAAGCTGACAAAATGATTGAAGAAGGAAAAGAGTTAGCAAAAATCGCTCCAAATGTTGTTGTAAAAGTTCCAATGACAACAGAAGGCTTAAAAGCAGTAAAAGCATTCTCAGATTTAGGAATTCGTACAAACGTTACATTAGTATTCTCAGCAGTGCAAGCATTACTTGCAGCTCGCGCTGGTGCGACATACGTTTCACCGTTCTTAGGTCGCCTAGATGATATCGGTCATAACGGTATGGACTTAATTCGCCAAATCGCAGAAATCTTTGCAATTCACGGCATTGAAACAGAAATCATTGCAGCATCTGTACGTCATAGTGTTCACGTAACAGAAGCAGCATTAAACGGTTCACATATTGCAACAATCCCAGCAAACGTAATCGCTTCATTAGTGAAGCACCCATTAACAGATCAAGGAATTGAGAAATTCTTAGCTGATTGGGAAAAAACACAAGAGAAATAATACGAAATGGAGAACCCAAGTTTAATTAACTTGGGTTCTTTTTTTGTTTGAAAGAATTTTCATGCAATTGTGCATATTGTCTTTTAAATTTTTAATATAAGCTATTTAATATATACAAATCACTCTTTATTTTTCACATTTCGACATAAAAAGATAGAGGGTCTGACCAGAAAACTGGAGGGCATGATTCTATAACAGAAAGCTTATTTCTTATAGAATCATGTCTTTTATTATACAAGGGAGGATAGATTACATATTTTTATCTGAAGTTTAAGATTGATACAAGGGGATGATTAAAATGAGAAAAAAAGCGCCATTTAAAGTGTTGTCATCATTAACGATCGCAACACTCATCGGATGCTCAGCTGTAATGAGTGCTCCGTTAGCATATGCAGAAACGTCAGCAAAAGAAGGTGTGTCTACAACGCCAATTGATCATAACTTAATTCAAGAAGATCGTTTAGCGGAAGCGCTGAAAGAAAGAGGAACAATTAATCCAGCATCGTCTAAAGAAGAGACAAAAAAGGCCGTAGAGCAATATATTGAAAAGAAACAAGGGGATCAGGCGAATAAAGAAATTCTTCCCGATGCGAATCAAGAAGCATCTGATTTCGTGAAAAAGGTAAAAGAGAAGAAGATGGAAGAAAAGGAAAAAGTAAAGAAAGCTGAAAAAAATGTTAGCCCTGAGCAAAAGCCAGAGCCAAATAAAAAGCAATTAGATGGGAAAGTTCCAACTTCTAAGGCGAAACAAGCTCCATATAGTGGACCTGTCCGCAATGATAAAGTGTTAGTGTTACTCGTTGAATTTAGTGATTATAAACATAATAATATTGAGCAAACACCAGGTTATATGTATTCGAAAGACTTTAGTAGAGAACATTATCAAAAAATGTTATTTGGTAATGAGCCTTACACATTATTTGATGGTTCGAAAGTAAAAACATTTAAGCAATATTATGAAGAACAGTCTGGCGGTAGTTATACGACGGATGGATATGTAACAGAGTGGTTAACTGTTCCAGGTAAAGCCGCTGATTATGGTGCTGATGGTAGTAGCGGTCACGATAATAAAGGACCAAAAGGTGCGCGTGATTTAGTGAAAGAAGCATTAAAAGCTGCAGCGGATAAAGGATTAGATTTATCTCAATTTGATCAATTTGACAGATATGATACAAATGGTGATGGTAATCAAGATGAATCTGACGGTGTAATTGATCATTTAATGGTAATCCATGCTGGTGTTGGTCAAGAAGCTGGTGGCGGTAAATTAGGTGATGATGCGATTTGGTCACATCGTTCAAAATTAGCAACAGATCCAGTAGCGATTGAAGGTACAAAATCAAAGGTAGATTACTTTGGTGGAAAAGTAGCGGCTCATGATTACACAATTGAACCAGAAGACGGTGCAGTAGGTGTGTTTGCACATGAATTTGGACATGACCTTGGCTTACCGGATGAATATGACACGAAATATACTGGAACTGGTTCACCTGTTGAAGCGTGGTCATTAATGAGTGGAGGTAGCTGGACAGGAAAAATCGCAGGAACAGAGCCAACTAGTTTTTCACCACAAAATAAAGACTTCTTACAAAAGAATATGGGTGGAAACTGGGCAAAAATTTTAGAAGTAGATTACGATAAAATTAAGAGTGGTGTAGGCGTTCCTACATATATTGATCAAAGTGTTACGAAATCCAATCGTCCAGGCGTTGTACGTGTTAACTTACCAGGTAAAAGTGTTGAAACAATTAAACCGGAGTTTGGAAAGCATGCATATTATAGTACAAGAGGAGATGATATGCATACGACATTAGAAACACCATTCTTTGATTTAACAAAAGGAACAAATGCGAAATTTGATTATAAAGCGAATTATGAACTAGAAGCAGAGTGTGATTTCATCGAAGTACATGCTGTAACTGAAGATGGAACGAAAACATTAATTGATAGATTGGGAGAAAACATAGTCCAAGAAGATAAAGATACAACAGATGGAAAATGGATTGATAAATCATACGATTTAAGTCAATTTAAAGGGAAGAAAGTTAAACTACAATTCGACTATATTACAGATCCAGCTTTAACATATAAAGGTTTCGCAATGGATAATGTAAATGTAACAGTTGATGGACAAGTAGTATTTTCAGATGACGCAGAAGGACAGTCTAAAATGAAGTTAAATGGATTCGTTGTTTCTGATGGGACAGAACAGAAACCCCATTATTATTATCTAGAGTGGAGAAACTATGCTGGGTCAGATAATGGATTAAAAGCAGGAAAAGGTCCGGTGTATAATACTGGTCTTGTCGTTTGGTATGCAGATGATAGTTTCAAAGATAACTGGGTTGGGGTACATCCAGGTGAAGGCTTCCTTGGTGTTGTAGACTCTCATCCAGAAGCGTTTGTTGGTAATTTAAACGGGAAACCAGCGTATGGTAATACAGGCATGCAAATTGCAGACGCTGCCTTTTCATTTGATCAAACACCCGCATGGAGTGCAAATTCATTAACACGTGGACAGTTTAACTATTCTGGATTACAAGGTGTTACAACTTTTGATGATTCAAAAGTATATAGTAACAAACAAATTGCAGACGCGGGAAGAAAAGTTCCAAACCTTGGACTTAAATTCCAAGTTGTTGGACAGGCAGATGATAAGTCTGCAGGTGCTGTTTGGATTAAACGTTAATAACATAAAAGCACATTCTTCATATGAAGAGTGTGCTTTTTAATTTGTACATTAAGTTATTATTTTAGCTTATGTAATACAATTGTCTGTTCATATGTAGTGTATCAAATTATGTGGGTAAAGGAAATATTTCCGAGGAAATTGTCGAAGTATCGTCGGTATTTATAGACTTTCTTTTTTAAAGGAAGAATGTAGTATTGCTTTTATATGTAAGTTTATTTACAGTATTACTTGGTTATATGCAAAAGTAATATATATTAGGCGAAAAAAAGACAATGATGGAATTAACCCATCATTGTCTTTTTTACTTTGCTTCTTACAAAAATCATTCCAGCAAATGTTAACAAGAATGCAGTTCCGATAACGAAGCTAGCGCTAGGTGATGCTCCGATTGCTCCGACTGTAAAGGAGCCAGCAACAACTCCTAACGAGAAGAATGCATAAAACAATCCGAATGCTTTCCCTCGGTTACTATCTGTTGTATTTTCAACAAGTAAAGCATTAATTGCTGGGAAGAGGATAGCGAATCCAATTCCATAAATTATCATAACGATAAAGAGCATGCCTTTTGTTGCAAATAATCCGAGTAAAGATAACGCTAGTGCCATTACTGCAATCCCGATTAGCATTAGTTTGGAACGATTAAATCGATCGTAAATGCGATTTGTTGGCAGTAAGAAGAAGAGGATAGCGGTAATTCCGAATACACTTAACATCATGCCTGTTGTAGATGCTTTAAGTGCTAATGCCTCAACTTTTACTGGTAACATATAAGTGACAATCCCTTGTGAAAACATTAGTGTGAAAGCACCAATATATGCTTGTAATAACGGTTCTGATTTCAATAGTTCAATCATATCTTCTTTGTTCATCATTTGTGTTCTTGATGTATCTTTTCTTGATACGTTATTTGGTAAGAAGAATAGAGATACGATTGTACCAAGGACCATTAAAATAGAAATAGTAATGAACACCCACTCTATACCAGCTGTTGCTTTCATAATGCCGCTGAAAGCAGGTCCTACGATTGCAGCTGTTCCAACAGCGGCACCAGATAGAGCCATTGCTTTACCTTGCCTTGCTGAATTCGTTTGCTTTGATAAAAACGTAAAGGCAGCAGGAATTAAAAATCCGTCACTAAAACCGTGCATAAAGCGCACAACTAATAGTTGTTCACCACTTTGAACAACGGTGTATAACAAGACTATGAAACTCGTAATTCCCATGCTTATATAAAGGATTTTTTTTGCACCAAATTTATCGACAGCGGCTCCAGCGATAATATTACCGATCATATTAGCGAATGAGTACATACCGATAACTAGCCCGATAACAAGAGGGGTTCCTCCAAGACTTTGAGCGAAAGTACTCATAATAGGTAATTGTGAAAATGTATCTAAAAACGCTACGATAACAATAAAGTAAATAAAATATTTCAAGCGATATTCACCTCTCCTATGCTATTATGGCATAATGCTAATTTCAACCGCAATGAAATTAGCATTAACAGATGTGGAAAAAAGTACAAAGTGACAAAATATTGAACGTTATTTGTTAAAATTTAGTGGAAATGAGATTGTTTTTTTGAAATATATGGATGGAAGTATTATAATAGATTTGTAAACTTCACCAGGTTAAGTATATACGTAGAGAGGGATGGATAAAATGAAAGCACTACTTTGGCATAATCAACGTGATGTACGAGTAGAAGAAGTACCAGAACCAACTGTAAGACCAGGAGCAGTTAAGATTAAAGTTAAATGGTGTGGTATCTGCGGAACAGACTTGCATGAATATTTAGCAGGACCTATTTTTATTCCAACAGAAGAGCACCCATTAACACACGTAAAAGCACCGGTTATTTTAGGTCATGAGTTTAGTGGTGAGGTAGTTGAAATCGGTGAAGGCGTTACTTCTCATAAAGTGGGAGATCGCGTCGTTGTAGAACCAATTTATTCTTGTGGTAAATGTGAAGCTTGTAAACACGGACATTACAATGTTTGTGAACAACTTGTTTTCCACGGTCTTGGCGGAGAAGGCGGCGGTTTCTCTGAATATACAGTAGTACCAGAAGATATGGTCCACCATATTCCTGATGAAATGACGTATGAACAAGGTGCACTTGTAGAACCAGCAGCAGTAGCAGTTCATGCAGTACGTCAAAGTAAATTAAAAGAGGGGGAAGCTGTAGCGGTATTTGGTTGTGGTCCGATTGGGCTTCTTGTAATCCAAGCAGCAAAAGCAGCAGGAGCAACTCCTGTTATCGCAGTGGAACTTTCTAAAGAACGTCAAGAGCTAGCTAAATTAGCAGGTGCTGATTACGTATTAAATCCAGCAACTCAAGATGTACTAGCAGAAATTCGTAACTTAACAAATGGTTTAGGTGTAAATGTGAGCTTTGAAGTAACAGGTGTCGAAGTAGTACTTCGTCAAGCGATTGAAAGTACAAGCTTTGAAGGACAAACTGTAATTGTTAGTGTGTGGGAAAAAGATGCGACAATTACGCCAAACAATCTTGTACTAAAAGAAAAAGAAGTTATTGGTATTCTTGGATACCGTCATATCTTCCCAGCTGTTATTAAATTAATTAGCTCTGGCCAAATTCAAGCAGAGAAATTAATTACGAAAAAAATCACAGTAGATCAAGTTGTTGAAGAAGGATTTGAAGCACTTGTAAAAGATAAAACACAAGTGAAAATTCTTGTTTCACCTAAATAATAGAGAATAGTAAAAAGTAGCCCTTTTCTAGAAATAGAAGAGGGCTACTTTTTTTCTATACAGAAAGGTGATAGACTTTCCTTTAACTACAGGTATTTTGTTTGGAAGGGGAAGTCTAATGCTTTCATTTATGTTGACATTGAAACGGATGCTAAAAGCTTGTTTACGAGCGTGGAAAGATAAAGAATTTCAAGTATTATTCGTATTAACATTTTTAACATTAACATCAGGTACGATTTTTTATAGTACAGTTGAAGGATTACGTCCTCTTGACGCCCTATATTTTAGTGTGGTCACGTTGACGACTGTCGGTGATGGGAATTTTAGTCCGCAAACTGATTTCGGAAAGGTATTTACGATCTTATACATATTTATCGGGATTGGATTAGTGTTTGGATTTATTCATAAGTTGGCAGTTAATGTACAGCTGCCAAGTATATTATCGAAAAGAAAAAAAGAGTAAAGCATGTGGATGCTTTACTCTTTTTTTACATTAGTTTAGACAATCATTTGCAGTAGCTTAACAATACTTTATTACAATGTAAGTGTATTCATTCATTATATTCACTATGTATAAAGTTATAATGATATGAACATTTGCATATTTTAATTTATTGATAGAAATTTCATGAAAGGTGGGATATTCTAGTCATAGGTTAACCAGACGATATCATAGGATCCTAACAAAAAGTTTACAATAATTCAATTAAAAAATGGAGGATTTTATATGAAAAAGAAAGTACTTGCTTTAGCAGCGGCTATTACATTAGTAGCTCCGTTACAAAGTGTTGCATTTGCTCATGAAAATGATGGGGGAAGTAGAATAAATATAGTTCACCGCTGGTCTGCTGAAGATAAGCATAAAGAAGGCGTAAACTCTCATTTATGGATTGTAAACCGTGCAATGGATATTATGTCTCGTAATACAACACTTGTAAAACAAGATCAGGTTGCACTATTAAATGAATGGCGTACGGAGTTAGAGAACGGTATTTATGCTGCTGACTATGAAAATCCTTATTATGATAATAGCACATTTGCTTCACACTTCTATGACCCTGACAATGGAAAAACTTATATTCCATTTGCAAAGCAGGCAAAGGAAACTGGAGCTAAATATTTTAAATTAGCAGGTGAGTCATACAAAAATAAAGATATGAAACAAGCATTCTTCTATTTGGGGTTATCTCTTCATTATTTAGGGGATGTAAATCAACCGATGCATGCGGCAAACTTTACAAATCTTTCTTATCCACAAGGGTTCCATTCTAAATATGAAAACTTTGTAGATACGATAAAAGATAATTATAAAGTAACGGATGGAAATGGATATTGGAACTGGAAAGGTACAAATCCAGAAGATTGGATTCATGGAGCGGCAGTAGCTGCGAAACAAGATTATTCTGGCATTGTAAATGATAATACGAAAGATTGGTTCGTGAAAGCAGCTGTATCACAAGAATATGCAGATAAATGGCGCGCTGAAGTTACACCAATGACAGGTACGCGATTAATGGATGCACAACGTGTTACTGCTGGGTACATCCAGCTTTGGTTTGATACGTACGGAAATCGTTAAATATTTGAAAAAGGTCAAATCTCAGAATAGAGTATTTGGCCTTTTTATCACTACACAGTACATGGAGGTATGAAACGTGAAAGGTAAATTGCTAAAAGGTGTACTAAGCTTTGGGATTGGTCTAGCAGCTTTATATAGCGGATCTTCCGTTCAAGCAGAAATGTCCACAAATCAAAATGATACGTTAAAAGTTATGACGCATAATGTATACATGCTATCAACAAACCTATATCCGAACTGGGGACAAAATGAGCGTGCTGATTTAATTGGAGCAGCAGATTATATAAAGAATCAAGATGTTGTTATATTAAATGAAGTGTTTGATAATAGTGCTTCAAATCGCTTATTAGGAAATTTGAAGAAAGAATATCCAAATCAAACGGCAGTATTAGGTCGTAGTAGTGGAAGCGAGTGGGATAAGACGTTAGGAAACTATTCATCTTCGACTCCTGAAGATGGAGGTGTAGCGATTGTGAGTAAATGGCCAATTGTTGAAAAGATTCAATATGTATTCGAAAAAGGCTGTGGACCAGATAACTTATCAAATAAAGGATTTGTATACACAAAAGTTAAGAAAAATGATCGTTTTGTACATGTGATTGGGACTCATTTACAAGCTGAAGATAGTATGTGTGGAAATACTTCGCCAGCATCTGTACGTACAAAACAGCTACAAGAAATTCAAGAGTTTATTAAAAATAAAAATATACCAAATAACGAGTATGTGTTAATTGGTGGTGATATGAATGTAAATAAAATAAATGCTGAGAATAATAGCAATTCAGAGTATGCATCGATGTTTAAAACATTACATGCGTCTGTTCCATCTTATACAGGACATACAGCAACTTGGGATGCGACGACAAACAGTATTGCGAAATACAATTATCCAGATGCACCTGCTGAACATTTAGATTATATTATTGCGAGTAAAGATCATGCGAATCCATCATTCGTAGAGAATAACGTATTACAAGTGAAATCTCCAAAGTGGTCTGTTACATCATGGTTCAAAAAATATACGTATGATGATTATTCTGATCATTATCCAGTAGAGGCGACTATTTCTATGAAGTAGAGTAGTCTTAAAAAAGTTTCTTCGTGAAGAAGAAACTTTTTTTATTTGAAAACAGGAAAATCATTTTTTCTTTCCAATATGTATAAGACATATATAGAAGAGGAGAGAAAAATGTGGATAGAGGAATTTTTAAGGAAGTTCCATTACCGTGTGCATTTTTAGATGAAGTGGCTTTAGAGAGGAATATTCAATCGATTATAGAGTTAAGTGGAGATAAGAAAATTCGTATAGCGAGTAAATCATTACGCTCTGTTCCAATTATGAAAAAGATTTTAGCTGCAAATAATCGGTTTCAAGGTATTATGTGTTTTTCTCCTAGAGAAGCTTTGTTTTTAATTGAACAAGGGTTTAATGATTTATTGCTCGGATATCCTGTTTATGATGAAAGAGCTTTACATGAAATTAGTTTGCTAACAAAGCAAGGGCACATTATAACTTGTATGGTAGATTGTGAAGACCATATTACTTATTTAGAAAAGATTGCTGAGAAGTCTAAAGGGTGTTTTCGCGTTTGTTTGGATATTGATATGAGTAGTCGTTTTTTGAAATTTCATTTTGGTGTAAAAAGATCCCCCGTAAAAGATGTGCAGAGCGCTTTGAAAATAGTAGAAAAGGTGAAGGGCTCATCATATTTAATACTAGATGGTGTAATGGGATATGAAGCTCAAATTGCCGGGGTGGGGGATCATATACCGAATCAATGGATGAAAAGTAAAGCTGTTTCGTATTTAAAGAAGAAATCAGTGTTAGAGGTTAAAGAAAGAAGAGAACGTATCGTAAAAGAAATACAAAACCTTGGTATTGAACTAAGATTTGTAAATGGGGGGGGAACAGGAAGTATAAAAACAACTGAGCAAGATAACTCAGTTTCAGAGATTACTGTAGGATCCGCCTTTTACTCTCCTAAACTGTTTGACTATTATAAAGAAGTAAAATTTCAGCCAGCTGCCGGATTTGCTTTACCAGTTGTACGTAAACCGGATCCTTTTATTTATACTTGCCTAGGTGGCGGATATATTGCCTCAGGTGCAGTTGGTAAAGATAAAGAGCCTGAGGTTTGGATGCCGCATGGTGCAAAACTATTAGCTTTAGAAGGTGCTGGTGAAGTGCAAACACCAATTTTTTATAACGGCGAGGAACGAGTGGATATAGGAGATTCTATCTTGTTTCGCCATAGTAAAGCTGGGGAGTTATGTGAGCGTTTTCCTATTTTATATCGCATTAAACAAGGGGAAATTGTTGGAGAGTATTCAACATATCGGGGGGATGGACAATGCTTTCTATAAAGGGACAAAAATGGAGAAATTGGACAGGGAATGTAGAAGGAACGCCGCATTATACGATGTATCCAAAAAGTATACAAGATGTAGTAGAAGTTGTGGGGCTTGCACGAAAAAAAGGAAAGAAAATTCGTGTTGTCGGTTCAGGTCATTCGTTTACACCTCTTGTGCAAACGGAAGAAATTTTAGTTTCTTTAGATGAATTGAAGGGCATTGTGAATATTGATGCAGAGAAGATGGTTGCCGAAGTATGGGCGGGAACAAAGTTACATGATTTAGGGAAGTTACTTCAGGAAAAAGGTTATGCGCAAGAAAATTTAGGAGATATTGATTCACAATCTATTGCAGGAGCGATTAGTACGGGGACTCATGGGACGGGTGTTACATTTGGGAGTTTATCAACACAAGTTATAGAGATCACGGCAGTTTTATCAACAGGTGAGAGTATAGTTTGTTCAGAAGCCGAGAACGCCGAATATTGGAAAGCATTTCAGTTGTCACTTGGAATGCTAGGTATCATTGCAAAGATAAAATTGAAGGTTATCCCAGCGTATTCGCTTGTTTATGAAAGTGAAAAACAATCATTGTCTACTGTAATGAACAAACTAGAAGAATATAAGAAGAATCGTCATTTTGAATTTTTCGTTTTTCCTTATTCAGATGAAGTGCAAGTGAAATTTACAAACGAAACAACGAGTAAAGAAAGTGATTTGAAATGGCATAAACTAAAGGTGGAGTTACTTGAAAATAGGATGTTCTCTTTATTATCTAAAGGGTGTAAATGGTTTCCTTCTATAAGTAAAGGAGTAAGCCGATTATCAGCTAAGGCTGTACCGAACACGAAAATAATTGGATCAAGCTATGAAGTATTCGCTACATCACGTACAGTTCCATTTTATGAAATGGAGTACAGTGTCCCTTCAAAGTATATGAGGGCTGTTGTAGAAGAAATTTCAAATCTTATTGAAAAGAAAAAGTATAAGGTGCACTTCCCGATTGAATGCCGCTACGTGAGAGGTGATGATATATGGCTCAGTCCAGCATATGGAAGAGATTCAGCGTATATAGCTGTTCATATGTATAAAGGTATGAAGTATGCCGCTTATTTTGGTGAAGTGGAGAAAATTTTTCTAAAGTATGAAGGGCGCCCACATTGGGGGAAAATGCATACGTTAACGTACGAAAAATTGCAAAATATATATCCAGAATTGCACTCGTTTCTAAAAGTGAGGAAGTCACTAGATGAAACAGGAATATTTTTAAGCCCTTATACAGAAAAGTTATTTACGATTATGAAAAAAAGCTGACAAATTAGTATTTGTCAGCTTTTTTAAGTGTAATTGCATTTCTTGTATGACTAATACGCTCGTAAAATAGTAATTTATCACTACTAAATAAATGTAATAAAACATGAATAATAAATAGCCCGTTAATTACAAATTGGAATAACAGTATAACTAGTAATACTAAAGGCTCTGTATGATTTAAAATAGAGCTACTAGAAAGAATGTAATTGATTCCACCTAAAATGAAATAGAATATACCGTAACGAATGAATAATTCTTTTAGTGTAATACGCTCTGCTTGTCCTTTAATGTAAATACGAAGCAACGCTTTCCCTATTGTTCTTCCATTTGTAAAGTATGGGATGATAATAAAGTAAATTAAGATTGAACATGCGATGAAAAGGAGTTCGTATACATTTGTATAAGATTGGATGTTAGAAATAAATAGTGAGTTTCCTTTGTTTTTAATGAAAGTTACAACGATAGATAAGAAGATCCAATCAATTTGCATAGCGATGAGACGACGAACGAATCCGACTGGTTTCGTTTCCAAATCAATATGACTATCTAATTCGCTTGTTTTTGGCAGGAAGTACGTAAATATTGGTGCAATGATAAAACCGATTACGCCGCCTAGTGTGTTTAAAAACAGATCGTCGATATCGAATAAGCGATATGCACAATTATAAATACCATATAATCCAGTTACTTGTGTTAATTCAAAGAACAGTGAAAGGCAAAAAGAAATGCACACTGTTTGGAAGAAACTACGTCGGAAATAATAACGTAAGTAAATACCGAATGGAACGGTTAATAGAACGTTAAAAGCAACTTGTAAAAATGCAGATTCTTTTAATAACAAGAAATAAGTAGTAGGTTTCGTTAAAATTGCCGATGTATGATTACTAATCTCTTGTATGAAATAAAATGGTGAGAGTTGCATATGCTGTGTATTAGCGGGTTGTAGGCTACAAGTATCATACGTTTGTGGTAACGGCAAAATAACAAGAAAATAGGCATTTAATAAGTAAAGTAATAATGAGTATAAAATAAATGAGCGCCATTTATTTAAATAACCGTATTTTCGATAATTAAATATTAAAAAAGGAATTAATAGAAACATTGCTAAAATAGGAAATAAAATAAAAGCTGTTTTTACTGGAAATAAATATGCAGTCAAAATGAAGCTCCTTTCAATGAAATTTCGTTTATCATTATAGCGCTTAAAAGAATGTAAAACAAAGTTGAAATAGCTCGAAATAGAAAAAATTACAAATTTAAAATAGATTAAGTTATAATAAGTTTAATATAAAGATATTATGATTATACAAGTTGAAAGAGGGTACATGATATGCAATATGAGCTTTTTTCGGTAAGCGGGGATCATATTACAACTTTTGAAAGCACATGGCGTTTTCAAGAGGGGGAACAGATTTTTGTTCATGATGATAATACAAAACGAAATTTTATTATTATTCGCTTAACACATGATTTATTTCAAAAAAATACACATGTTATTCGCTTGTATTGTCAGGAAAAGAAAGTTTATGCATAAGGAAAAACCACTTACTGTATGAGGGCAGTAAGTGGTTTTTTATCCCGCTATTTGTGGGCAGTAAAACTCCCACCTCAAAATTCAGGTGGAGCAAAGAAGTTAGGTGGGAGCCCTGCTGCCCGTAAAAGCCCGATTGGTGAGGGCTAATAATCAGGGGGGATGAACAAAACCCTCACTGATTAAAGTTTCATTTTATAAGAAAATGATAGTTAGCACACCTACGATAATACAGTAGAAAGAGAAGTATTTTAAATTTCCTTTTGCCATAATGTTCATAAACCATTTTAATGAAATATATGTCATGACAAATGTTGCGATGAAAGCAACAATATAAGGTACAAATAATGTATCTAAATTTGGATCGTTTGCAATGTCTGTAATACTTAACAATAACCCACCTAAGCTAACAGGAATGTATAGTAAGAATGAGAAGCGAAGAGCTGTTTCTTGCTTCATACCAAGTAACATTGCTGCCACGATTGTAGCACCTGATCTGCTTATACCAGGAATTAGTGCACAAGCTTGTGCTAGACCAATAATGATTGCATCTTTCATAGAAAGGTCGCCATCATTTTTACGTCCACGCAAGTTTCGAATAATCCAAAGGCCGATAGCAGTAATAAGAAGGGAAATCCCAACCATTTTAACACCTTTTAAATAGTGGTCGATATAATCTTTAAATAAAACTCCAATTACACCTGCTGGAATGGTTGCAATAACAAGGTAAATAATAAAGAAGAAATCGGATTTTGCATCTTCTGCTCTTGTGAATATATAAGATAGACCATTCTTTGTTAGACGAATTAAGTCATTTCTATAAATAAGTAATACAGCTAATAATGAAGCTGAATTAACAAGTAGCTCAAAGCTAAACCCTTCTATTTTTAGTCCTAGCAAATGCTGTGCTAAAACGAGGTGACCGCTTGAAGAAATTGGAATTGGTTCTGTTAGTCCTTGGAATAGACCAAGAATTAAATATTTTAAAATGTAATAAAATTGTTCCATAATAACCTCCTTGTTTATTAGTCGAAAGAAACAACTTGTCCATTATAACAAGAATACGGATGAATATTGAGAAGAAATAAATATTCAAAATATAATAAAAATCCCTTATAACAGTATAAGGGATTTTTATTATTAATGAGAAACTACTGTTTCTTCAAGACTTTTCGTTAATTGAACATCGACTTTCTCAGTATCATGAATATGATTCATAATAGTAGTATTTAACTTTTGGAACATTTGTTGTGTATTAGCGAATTCACGTAATATATCATCATTACAAGATTTTTGGTTTTCGATAGCTTTAATAACATTTGTAGCACCACTTTGTAATGTTTGAATCATCATTAAAATATTTTCAATTCTAGCGTTAGTATCAGCGCTCATTTCTACACCTTCATCAACTAAATGTAAATTATCTTTTGTATTTTCATATGCTTTTTCAATTTCTTCTTGAATTTTTTTCGTTAAGTTACCGATGTTTTTTGTACTTTCAGCTGTACTTTCAGCTAGTTTTCTTACTTCATTAGCAACAACAGCAAATCCTTTACCGTGTTCTCCAGCACGTGCAGCTTCAATACTTGCATTCAACGCTAGTAAATTTGTTTGTGCTGCAATGTTTTGAATCACTTCTACAATTTGTTCAATTTCTTTAGAGCGTTCGCTTAAATGATTCATACTATTAGAAGTACGTTGAGATTGTTCACCTAATCTATTAATTACAATGAGTAAGCGATGAACGGATTCTTTTCCTTCATTAGAGCAATCGATAATTTCTTCAATAGATTGAATTAAGTTTTGCTCTTTTTGTAGCATTTCGTTATTTAATTCGTTGGAATGTGTAGTACGCGTAGAAACATTTTCAAAGCATGCGTTCAATTGTTGAATTAAGTTTTGGAGTGTATGATGTTGGCTATTTACAAGTTCGTGCTCTTGCATAACGCTTTTTACACGATTATGGATAGAAGATATAATTTCTTGTTTTTCCACATCTTTTTGTTTTAATTCTGCTTCTAGTTCATGTATATGAGTTTCTAGTTGATCAATTTTATGTTGGAGTGATTTCTTTTGAGTAAACATTTTATTTAATTCAACCGCCTTTAGGATTTTTAATTTCTCTATATTTGGATTTTAGCATCTTTTATAATTTTTAAATATAGGAATTGTTAAATATTTAAGAATCTATTACATTTTGTTCACAATTCTCTTTTTTTGTCATGAAAAATAAACTGTATTTAATGGTTCTGTAAACAAACTGTAAAATAAATCATGTATAACTGTATAAGAAGGGAGTCGGATTATGAACTATTTTAAGCGAATCAGTAGTCTAGTATTAGCAGGAATTATCGTTCTTTCTAGTACAGTCGCTGTAAAAGCAGAGTCAAACGACGAGAAACTTAACAACATGCAACAGCAATTGCAGCAAAACGATGCAGATATGCAGAAGAAAGAGCAAGAGAAGCAAGCTGTTAGTAAAGAAATTCAAGGTATCGAAAATGAACTACATAATTTAAATAATACAATTGCAAAAAATAAAGAGGATCAAGCTGCTATTCAACGTAAAATCGATGAAACACATAAGCAGATTGAACAAAAAAAGAACGAAATTGTCGTTTTAGAAGATAAAGTCCTTGCTCGTAAGGATATTATGAAAAAACGTATGGTTTCTGTTCAAAATAGCTCAAATACGAGTTTAGTAGTAGAAGTTGTTGTAGAATCAAAAAACTTTGCAGATTTCATACAACGTATGAACGCAGTTACGACTATTCTAGAAGCAGATAAAGAAATTTTACGTCTACAAGAACAAGATCTTCGTCAAATTGAAGAAGATAAAAAAGAGATTGATGAAAAAGAAGCATCTTTAGTAGTAGATAAACAAAAATTAGCAAAAGCACAAGCTGATTTGCAAGATAACTTGAAAAAACGTCAAGATAACTTACAAACAGTTCAAGCTAAATATAATCAGGTTGCAAGCCAACTTAATTTAGCAGCGGAAGAGAAAGCAAAAGTTGAAGCAAATATGAAAGCAGTACAAGAAACAATTGCTCGTGAACAAGAAGCAGCAAGAATTGCAGCAGAAGAGCGCGCAAAAGCTGAAGCAGCTGCAAAGGCTGAGCAAGAAGCTTTAGCGAAAGCGCAAGCGGAATTTGCTGAAAAGCAAAAGCAAGAAAAAGCTAATAAACCAGCTGAACCAGTTGCTAATAAACCAGCTGAACCAGTTGCTAATAATAGTTCGAAAGTAGAGCCTGAACAGCCTAAAGTAACTGCTGGCGGAAAAGAAATGTATGTACACGCAACAGCTTATACAGCAGATCCATCTGAAAATGGTTATGCAGCAGGTCAACAAGTATATTCTGCATGGGGACCGGGTGGTAAGCCTTATAACTTAACTGCAAACCCAGGAATGAAATTAATTGCGGTGGATCCATCTGTTATTCCATTAGGATCTACTGTAAATGTTGAAGGCTATGGAATTGCAATTGCAGCAGATACTGGTGGCGCGATTAAAGGTCACAAAATCGATGTTTTAATGCCGGATAAAGCCTCGTCTAGTAATTGGGGCAGAAAAAATGTTAAAGTTACAATTTTAAACTAAAACGTAATCCAACTTTACAAAACGTAAAGTTGGATTTTTTTGTAAAAATAATGTTAAGTTGAGTTTACATTTTGTTAAGGACAGCATACAATGATGGTAAGAGGTGGTAAATTTGACCATTTGCAATAAGGTGAAGGAATTAAGAGCTCGCTTTAATTTTACGCAAAGTGTATTAGCAGAAAAGGTTGGGGTGACGAGACAAACGATCGCTGCAATTGAAAAAGGGGATTACGTTCCTTCATTATTACTAGCATTGACGATTTGTGATGTATTCGAGTTAAAGATGGAAGATGTATTTGTTTTAAATAAGGAGGGGGAAGAGGATGAATAGAATTGGGGTTTCTTATATCTTAAATGTGCTGAGATTTGTGATAGCTTTTTGGGCGTTTATTGAGCTCTATTATGCTTGGATAGAGCTGGCAAATATTATTGAAACTGAGAAATTACCGTTTGAAGTAACAATCAACATGATGCCATTAGGATTGTTAACAATTGTAGCTATTATAACGACGATTTTTTATAAAGTTCAAAAGAAGAAACATAAAGCTCTTTCTTATTGGATGTACCCGTTATTATTTCCACAAGAAGACGAGCGGGAAAAAGCAATTACACAAAAGGCATGCCGGACAACATTTATTTCATTTTGGTATGGAATAGTTATTGCTATTGGATTTTTAACACTTTCTCCTGTAGCTAATTTATATATTCCTGGATATCCATTATATATTTTATTTTTCATGCTTTTTATTCAAATGACAGTCTTTTACGTATCCCTATACAGAAATAAATTAGTCTAAAAAAAACCTTCTTGCTGATGCAAGAAGGTTTCTTTTTTAGCTTACACTTGTACATATAGCAATATTGTCTTATCATTTTATATAGAGTAAGATTTTGTAACGGAAAGGAATTGTATATGAATAAGCAAAGAATTTATAGTATAGTAGCAATCCTTCTATTTGTTGTAGGTGGTGTATTAATCGGAAAGCCATTTTATGATGGATATAATGCAGAGAAGAAGCAGACAGCGAATGTACAAGCTGTTCAAAAGATGGAATATGAAAAGCATGATACAGAATTTGTAGATGCTTCAAAAATTAATCAACCAGACTTGGCAGAAGTAGCGAGTGCATCGTTAGATAAAAAACAAGTAATCGGTCGTATTTCAATTCCGAGCATCTCATTAGAACTTCCTGTTTTAAAAGCGTCGACTGAAAAGAATTTATTATCAGGTGCGGCAACTGTAAGAGAAAATCAAGTAATGGGACAAGGGAATTATGCACTTGCAGGGCATAATATGTCAAAAAAAGGTGTTTTATTTAGTGATGTATCAACTTTAAAGAAGAACGATAAAATTTATTTGTATGACAATGCAAATGAGTATGAGTATACTGTTACCGGTGTATCTGAAGTGACTCCTGATAAATGGGAAGTTGTAGAGGATCATGGGAAAGATGAGATAACACTTATTACATGTGTATCTGTTAAGGATAATTCTAAGCGTTTTGTTATTACGGGTGATTTAGTAGGAACAAAGGCTAAGAAATAAAGAAAAAAGAAGGTTCACTCTTTAAAGAGTGAACCTTCTTTTTTTATCCAATGTTGAGAAATAAAAGAATATTTTAGTTGGTATTTAAATATTTTTCTATTTTTATATAATAAAGTAATGATTCTAGATTTTGGGAGGAACAAAAGTGAAACAGCAAGTAAAAAGACTTCTTTTAACAACAAGTGTAGCGTTATTGGTAGCGCCAATTTCTGCTTATGCACATCCAGGACGTACAGATGCTAATGGTGGACATACGTGTCGTACAAATTGTGAAAAATGGGGATTGCAGTACGGGGAATATCATTATCACAATAAACCAGCTTCTAGCGGCGGAACAACAAGCCCTGCGCCTAGTCAAAATAATAATGGTGCTGTAGAAGCTGAAAGACAAGCAGAAGCGCAGCGCAATGCTGAGGCTGAAAAACAACGTGCTGCAGAAGCACAGCGTAAAGCAGAGGAAGAGAGACAGCGTGCTGCAGAAGAACAACGCAAAGCTGAAGAAGAGAGACAACGTGTAGCCGAAGAGCAAAGAAAAGCAGAAGAGGCACGTAAGCAAGAGGAAGCCCAGCGTCAAGCTGACATGGAAAAAGGGCAGCTTGAAGGTCAAAAAAGTGGAGAGACAGATTTTAAAGCAGGAAAGAATAATGCAGAAGGACATGTAGCTGGAAAGTCAGACGCATATAAACAAGCATTTACAACTGCGTATGCTGCGGCATGGTCTTTAGAAGAACAGAAAAAAGCACATTTTGAAAAAGGTAAAGAGCAAGGGTTAACACAAGAAGCAATGGACGATAGTCAAATTACTCCTGAGTTTAAGGTGAACTTTGCAGAAGGTTTCCAAGTAGGTAATAAAGAGAGAACCGAAAAGATTGAAAAAGAACAAGCGGAACTTGGTGAAAAGGCTGGTAAAGAATTAGCTGAAAAGAAACCTGGAAATACTGAAAAGGATACATATGTGAAAGTATATGAAACCGCGTATGAAAAGGGATATAAGGCCGCTAAAAAGGCAGCGGAAAAAGCTGGATATACATATGCATTTGAAAACTACGACTTAAAAGTTCCTGCTAAGTATGAAAAGAATGAAACATTAAAGAAATGGTTTACTGAAGGATTTAAATCAAATAAAAAGGCAGCGGAAATTCGAGAAGAAGGATATAAAAAAGGAGACAGCTGGCTTTCGTTCTTCTATAAGAGTTTCGTGCCAAGTGAATATAAAGAACATAAAGGCTTGTATGAACAAGCAATAGAAAAGGGAAAGAAAGCGTAAAAAAAGATGAGGAATTTTCCTCATCTTTTTTTAATCCATCCATTTCACTAATTTCTTAGAAATTGATAATAAAACACAACCTAAAACAATCGCCACAGCGCCAATAACTGTGAATACTTCAGCATATCCAAGTGAAGTTGTGAAGCTTGCAAGCTGTCCGCCTAAAATATTAGCAATACCTGAGCTTGCTAACCATACGCCCATTAATAAAGAGGCTAGTTTTACTGGAGCGAGAGCACTAACCATTGATAGCCCGACAGGTGATAAGAATAGCTCACCTAACGTATGGAAAAGATACGTAAAGACGATAAATAGTAAGTTTGCTTTTTCTGTAATGTTATGTTCGTCACTGCCTGTTTTTAATGTAGCGATAACAAGAACAATATAACCGATACCGAGTAAGATCATACCAAGTCCCATTTTTGTTGGGATTTTCATGTCACCATTTTTTCTAGTTGCCAGTTTCGCCCATAATGCTGAAATAGCTGGTGCAAGTAAAATAATAAATAACGGATTGACCGATTGGAACCAAGATGTTGGAACTTCCCATCCGAACACAGAGCGGTCTACAAATTTGTTTGTATATAATGTTAACGAACTACCAGCTTGTTCAAATCCAGCCCAGAAGAAGACAACAAAGCATGTTAAAATGACGATAACTGTTGTACGTTGTTTTTCTTTTTTTGTTAACGGTGTATTTCCTATTGTTTGTTGTCCAGCATCCGTTTGCAAATCGCGAGTTGGTTTTTTACCGATATCACCAAGGAAGCGATTTGATAGTGTTGTAAATAAAATTTGTCCAATGATCATTCCGATTGAAGCGGCTAAGAAACCGTAACGGAATCCGAAATGAGCAACGCCATCTACTGTTGTTTTGAATAAATTTTCTGATAAAAACCCGCAAACGAGTGGAGCTAAAAATGAACCGACGTTAATACCCATATAGAAAATTGTAAATGCACTATCACGTTTTGGATCATTTTCTTCGTATAATTCTCCAACAAGTGTAGAGATATTCGGTTTGAAGAATCCATTACCGATAATAATAAGCGCTAATCCGAGGTATAGACCGACTTGGTTTTGCAAGGCAAATAGTGTAAGGTTACCGATTGCCATTGTTATACCACCAATTGTGATGGCTTTTCGTTTGCCTAGAAAACGGTCCGTTAAGTATCCACCGATCAATGGTGTGAAGTAACAAGCACCAGTATAAAATCCGTAAATAGAGAGTGCCCAAGCGGGACTAAACCCAAGACCACCACTTACTAAAGCTGTTGTTAAATATAATGTTAATAATCCTCGTAATCCATAGTAACTAAATCTTTCCCACATTTCTGTAAAGAAGAGTAAGTATAAACCTGGAGGATGTTTCTTTTTTCTTTGTTGTTCTCTTTCTAGTTGTATCGCTGATTCCATAATATTTTCCTCCTGACACAAGCAAAAAACAAAGTTAATAGTATTATATGATTAATATTTTACCTTATTAACTATTATAAGTCAATAAAGGTTGATTTTTCAGAAGAAATTTGAAAAGGGAAATAGCTATAGAATGGGTGTTTCTTTTGTGATAGACTATGGACTATGTTTTCTTTGTAAGGAAGCGGATTACCGCATTTTTTTATTTGTGGAATTGATTTCATGTAAGGTGAAATTGAAGAAGGAGAAAGAAATGAAATTGTTACAGAAAAAAGAAATTTTGCTTATTAGTCTTATGTTATTCTCTATGTTCTTTGGGGCCGGAAATCTTATATTTCCACCTTTCCTTGGATATGAAGCAGGAGAACATGTATGGATTGCATTGTTAGGTTTTATTATATCAGCAACAGGGCTTCCTATATTAGGTGTTATCGCTATTGCGAAAGCAGGGAGTTTTCAAACGTTAGCGGGCAGGGTTCATTCTTCATTTGCAATTATTTTTCCGTGTATTGTGTACTTATTTATTGGACCAGGTCTTGGTATACCACGTGCAGGAAGTTTAGCTTTTGAAATGGGGCCAGGCCAGTTGTTCCCAGAAGCGGGTAGCGTAGTTTTGTTATTGTACACGGCTATTTTCTTTAGTATTGTTTACTGGTTAAGTTTATCACCGTCTAAATTAATGGGCTTGTTTGGAAAGGTGTTAACGCCTTTATTATTATGTATGATTGCTATTATATTTATAAAAAGTATGTTTACATCAGTAGGCGGTGTGAAAGAGCCTGCAGGAAATTATGGACAAGCTCCTATGTTCCAAGGATTTTTAGATGGATATTTAACGATGGATGCGTTAGCAGCTTTAATATTTGGGATTGTTATTGCAAATGCTCTGCGTGCAAAAGGTGTAGCGGATGATAAAGGTTTAGCGAAATATATGAGTATTGCTGGTATTGGAGCAGGGCTTTTATTATCTATTATTTATGTCATTCTTGGATATGTTGGTTCAATTAGTGGTTCATTGGGTACATTTGATAACGGTGCGAAAGTGTTAGCACAAGTTATGACGACATTATTTGGACAAGGCGGAGTAGTATTATTAGGCCTTATTTTTACTATCGCATGTTTATGTGTTTCAATTGGGCTGGTTACGTCTTGTAGTCAGTTTTTTGCAAGTGTATTTCCGAAAGTATCTTATAAAGTTTGGGCATTTATATTAAGTTTTGTTAGTATGGTTTTAGCTAATTTAGGATTAACGCAAATTTTAAAAGTATCGGTACCGATTCTTGGATTTATTTATCCAGTTGCACTAACGCTTATTATTTTAGGGTTATTCCATAAGTATATTGGAAAGTATGTATACGTATATTCGGTAACGATTGGACTCGTAGCGGTATTTAGTGCGATTGATATTTTAAACAAAAGTGTACTGATGAATAAATGGACACCACTACTAAAAATGCTTCCGTTTTATTCAGAAGGTGTAGGTTGGATTGTTCCGGCATTTGTAGGTGTCTGCCTCGGTGTAATTGTTAGTATTGCTATAAATAAGAATAAATAAGTAAGAGGTGTTTTCCTATTTCGGAAAACACCTTTCTTTTTTTGGAAAAATAGTATTGAAAGTGAATAGACTAAGAGTATGATAAAGGTAATTGGTAATATATAGGTTTTACATGAGTGATGAGGGGGGAGCGTATGAATGAGGATTTGAATAAGAAAATAGAAGCACTCGAAACGGCAATTGAAACGATGCAAGAGGCACTTTATGAATTGAAAGCGAAACAAAGAAAAATAGAAGTAGATAAAGTTCAACAAAATGTTAATAAGGAAAAGAAAGAATATATTGAAGCGGTAAGTAATGAAAAGTTACAAGAAGATGTAGTGAAAATCAAAGAGCCTGTTCAAAAAGTTGAGGAAAAACAAGTAAATATATCTGTTTTTAAACCAGAACCATTTAATATTATAAAGTTTTGTCAAACGTGGTTACCACGCATATTTGTCGGTATTATGCTACTTGGCGTTATTTGGTTATTCAAAGCAGGGGTAGATGCCGGATTATTGACACCAGCGATACGGGTTGTGTTTGGTATAGTACTATCTGCCGGCTTGTATTACGTAGGAGATATACAAATTAAAAGAGAGCGGCAAGCGTTAGGGTTAGTATTAGCTGGAGGAAGTATTACGGGAATTGTTTTAACAACGTTTGCGGCACATTATTTATATGAGTTTATTCCTGCAAGTATTGCGTTTGTTTGCAACATTATATGGGTTGTTTTAGGGATTTATTTAGCGAAAAGATATAGATCGGAATATCTCGCTATTTTCGTGGCGGTGGGAGCATTTTTTGTTCCTTTCTTGTTAAATAGTACGACTCCTAATACGTATATTTTCTTTAGTTATGAGATGATATTAACAATTAGCCTATTATGGTATGCATTGAGAAACCTTTATAAGTACTTGTATATGATTTCTTATGTTGTTGCGGCAATTGTCCTATTTGTCTTCTTTGTTGTTATGTCAATATTAGTAGAGAATGTGCAAGTACAGTTAACAGTTGTATACGGTGCAATTCATTTACTATTATTTTGGCATATGTTTTCGGAGAGAAGGTTTATACAAGAAGCACGATTGGCGATATTTAGTGCGAATGCAGTTTTCTTTATTTTAGCCATTTCTCAAATTCCTGAATTTACAACGTGGGGATTAGTTATAAGTTCATTTGTGCATGCTGTTATGTTTGTACTTGAATATAGGAAGAATAAACATTCGGTATTTTCAAATCTAATATTTGGCTTTGCAATGGGATCATTTAGTTTAGCGATTTTATACGAGTATAGTTTGGTGAATGCAGCGATCGTATTATTGTTACAAGGTTTCCTCGGTATGGTTACTGCTATTAAAGTAAAGCAAAATATTAAGTTGTATGTAGGTGCAACGATTTATGCGATTGGAATGGTACAGACGATTTTTAGCCCGTTTGATGAGTTCATTTCAGCAGGGTTTGTCGCTCATATTATTTTAATAGGAACGTTCTATTATTGCATGATACAAGCAAAAGAAGTGTTAGCGAGTTTAGGTAAATATGTTTATTCTATAGCGCTCTACTCGTTAATGGTAATTGTATTTATTACAATTACTAGGATCGGTGAAGTTCTTTCTACAGATGGAAGTATAATTAGCGTATCTGTATCATTATTATGGATGGTATATGCTTTATTTGCAGTTTGGTTTGGCCGTTATAGACAGATGAACGAAATATTATATGCTGGATTAGTCGTATTAGTAGTAACAGTAGGGAAGTTATTCCTTCTCGACCTACCAGAGGTGTCGATGATGATTAGAGCGGTGTTATTCTTAATCGTAGGTAGTATAGGTATCGTTATTTCAAGAATGTTTTTCTCAAAAGAAGAGAAGTGAGAAAAAGGCAATCCCTTTACGGATTGCCTTTTCTTTTACTTTACTTCTTACCAATCGTTACAGCCTCATTATATTTAGCTGTTGTGTTTTGTCTTAGGCGAAGTGTTGCTTGTCCAGTTGTATTTGGATTAAGTTGTACGTTCACAATTTTTTCAGCAGATCCTTGGCTATTTGTTATGAAAGAGAATGCACTGCTATATCCGAAAGAAGATGGCCAAGTGCCATTTGTATTTTGAACTTTTGCCACCTGTGTTCCGCCAGTTGTGAAGATACCTAAAGAATAATTATTGTATGTTGTATTTGGTAATAAGTTATTTACTTGAATCTTCATTTGGAACACTTCATTGTTTGGTAGAATGCTAGGGTGCGTAATTACGTAATCACTCGTTGTCACTGCACCGTTATAGCCGTATGAACCTGGTTTGAAAGTATTTGTATTGAACCACTGGTAACCTTGAGTTGGTGCGCTCCAAGGTTCTGGTTGTGGTTCTGTTGATAAACTTGGTTGTTCAAATGTTTGTAGAGCTGTAGGTGCATCAAGCTGTAAACCACTCACTTGATCTAAGCTTGTAAATGTTTCTTGTTTCGCTAACCAATTCACGATGTTTTCTAATAGAACAGCATCGTTTTCTTCTTTATAACCATCATAAGTTTTCTTTGTTTGACCTGAGTCTTCGCGAACATATTTTGGCGTAGCATCTTCAACAGGAGAAGAATCACCAATAAAGGCAGCTTTTCCAAGACCAACTTTCGAAATAGCAGCATAAGGCCCCTCGGCAACGCCACCACCGTTATAAACGCCGCTATCAACAGCGTTATTCCATTTTGATGGATTTTCTGGAAGATATACAAGGCCTTTCGCTAGTTTTGGATTTGTAATCGCAAGGGTAGAGCCGGCATGCATTGCTACAGATGAAACGCCAGTTGTAATTCCGAATGATTGCGCAGGTGAGACAATATTTTTAGCTGAAACATCACCAAGTGCATTGTAACGGAAGCGAATACCGAAATTATCGGATAGCCAATCAGAGCTTTCTACTCCTTGCATAGCTTGTGAAGTTGTTTCTTCATTAGACATTCCCTTTGCTGGATTATCCCATGCCCCGCGTCTATATCCATTGAACACTTCTGAGGAGTCCCAGCGGTTTTTATTACGATCTGCATTATAATGATCGGCAATGAAGAAAATACTGCCGCCATTTTTTACGTATTGTAACATTGCGTCTTGTTCAGATTTTTTGTAAGGAATATTTGCCTCTGGAACGATAAACACGTTGTAATTTTTTAAGTCGTCGTATGTAATAGGTGTTGATTTACGAAGTTCTTTTACATGATATCCGTTTTGGGCAATGCCGTTTCCGAAATCAGAAAAGCCGCCATCAATAACCCAGTCAGCTGTCCCTGCAGTTTGACCGTGCGTATTATCAAATAATACTTTCTTCCCATTGTTTTGATTTACAACCTTTGCAGCAATTTCAGGAGCTGGATCTACAGAGCTTTCGGCATAAGTAGATGGAACATAAGCGCTTCCTAAACTGATTGTAATTGCTGTTGCTAAAGAAAATTGAATCCATTTTTTATTCTTCATAGAAGAATCCCCCTAATAATAAATATATGTGCTTTAATAATGTAATTTATTTTTCTGAAAAAATAAAGACAGAAAACGTAAAAAATATTAAAAAATTGTAAAAATACCGTGAATTTTGTTGAGAAATATTTATATAGACAATAAAAAATCCCTTCCAATTAATAAGGAAGGGATAGCTTGTTTAACTAATCTTTGAATTAGGTGTTTCATCAATCTTATGAAATCCTTTCATGTAATACACGATAGCTAAGCCAATAAGCCAAATTGGGCCAACGATTAATGCAATTCGTGTATCTTCTGAATACGCCATTATACATAGTACAAGTGCAAGGAAGCCAAGTGAGAAGTAAGAGCTTACTGGATGTAAAGGCATTTTATACGTGAGCTTGTCTTTTTTCTCAGTTGATAATCCTTTACGGAATTTAATTTGAGCGACTAATATAATACCCCAAGTCCAAATTGCCCCGAAAGTTGAAATACTAGTTAACCATGTAAATACTTTTGCAGGAACGAGATAGTTTAATATAACGCCAACGAGTAAAACAATCGCAGTTGCTACAATACCTTGACTTGGAATGCCATTTTTATTTAAACGTCCAAATCGTTCAGGTGCTTTCTTTTGTTTTGCTAGTGTAAATAGCATACGGCCTGTACTAAACAAACCACCGTTACAAGATGAAAGAGCCGCTGTTAAAACGACAAAGTTAATAATACCTGCTGCCTTTGCAATACCGATTTGCTGGAACGTTAGTACGAAGGGACTTCCTTTCTCACCAAATTCGTTCCAAGGATAAATTGCCATCATAACGAATAATGCCCCGACGTAAAAGATTAGGATTCTCCAAAATACGTTATCGATAGCTTTTGCGAGTGTTTTCTTCGGGTTTTGAGCTTCACCAGCTGTAACACCAATTAGTTCAACGCCTAAATAAGCGAATAATACCATTTGTAAGGAAAGCAATAATCCAGAGAAGCCATTTGGGAACCAGCCCCCATGTTCCCAAAGATTTGAAATACCAGTTGCAACGCCGCCATTTCCAAATCCGAATAGAATAATACCAAAGCCAATTACTATCATACAGATAATTGTGACAATTTTGATGAGAGCAAACCAAAACTCAAGTTCTCCAAATACTTTTACTGATAAGAAGTTGAAAGCGCTCATTAATAATAGAGCGAGTAGTGCCCAAGTCCAGCGCGGGATATCTGGGAACCAGTACTGCATGTAAATTCCAGCCGCCGTAATTTCAGCCATACAAGTAACAACCCATAAGAACCAGTAGTTCCAACCAGTAATATAGCCAGCAAGTGGACCGATATAATCATTAGCATATTTACTAAAAGAACCGGCAACCGGTTGTTCAATTGCCATTTCTCCGAGCGCTCGCATAATGAAAAAAATAACGAGTCCAGCGATCATATAACCTAGTAAGATGGAAGGACCAGCTAGTTTAATAGCAGAAGCAGATCCTAAAAATAGCCCAACGCCAATAGCCGAACCGAGTGACATTAAAGTAATATGTCGTTCTTTTAAACCTCGATTTAAAGTTCCAGATTTGTTTGTGTGCTGCATAAGAAGAATCCCCCTTGTAGAATGAGCTACCTAAATATTTAACTATTTCAAATTATAAAACATTTCTATCTGTTATGCTACAAAAATAATCAAAATGAACTGTACTACATCTGAACTTGTCAGACTTAAACTTAAAATTCTCACTATTAGAGAATATATTGACTCTTCTTTTTATTGATTGTTAAGATTAAGTATTATATTTTCTCACATACTAGTAAGAAAAGAATGTGTGATAATAATTCAGGTGTAGGAAGGGTACATAGCCATGTTTCAATTACAAAAATATAACACTTCTGTGAAGCAAGAGCTTTTAGCGGGCATCACAACTTTTTTTACATTTGCGTATATTCTTGTCATCAATCCGAAAATATTATCTGATGCAGGTGTACCATTTGATCAAGCGTTTACGGCAACTATTATTGCGACAGTTATTGGGACGCTATGTATGGCGTTTTTAGCTAACTATCCAATTGTTATTGCTCCAGCTATGGGAATGAATGCATATTTTGCTTATTCTGTTGTTCAACAGGCAGAGGGGATTACATATGTCATTGCGTTTTCAGCAGTCTTTGTAACAGGCATTATTTTTCTTTTATTATCTTTCACTTCATTTAGGCAAAAGCTAATTATCGCAATTCCTGACAGTTTAAAACATGCAATTGCAGGTGGAATTGGACTATTTATTGCTTTTATTGGATTACGTCTATCTGGAATTATCGTGGATCATCCATCTAACTTAGTTACGATTGGTGATTTTCATTCTCCAGCCGTTATTTTAACTTTAATTGGTTTAATTTTAGCGGCAGTATTAATGGTATTACGTGTGAGTGGTGCATTATTTATTAGTATGATTGTGACAGGAATTATCGCCTTCTTTACGGGGCAACTGAAGTTTGAGGATAAAATTGTAGCGATGCCTCATTTACCAGAGGGTATTATCGTTTCAAATCCAATCAATGCTTTTTCAGATGTAATTCAGTATGGATTATATGGTGTTGTATTTTCATTTTTACTTGTACTTTTATTTGATACGACAGGTGCATTACTCGGTTTAATTAAACAAGCTGGTTTAATTACAGATAATACAGAGAAACGTTTTGGCAAAGCGTTTATTGCAGATGCGATTGGCGGAACGACAGGTTCTATCTTCGGAACAAGCCCAACAGCAGCAACGATTGAATCGTCAGCTGGCATTGCTGCAGGTGGTAAAACTGGATTAACAGGTATTGTAGTTGTTGGTCTAACGATTATAACGGCATTTTTCAGCCCTGTTATCGCGTCTTTATCAAGTGTAGCTGCTATTACAGCTCCTTCATTAATTATTGTAGGTAGTTTAATGGCACAAAGCATTCGTGATATTAATTGGAATGAATTTGAAGATGCATTACCAGCATTTTTAATTTTCGTTGGTATTCCGTTAACGTCTAGTATTGCAAATGGAATTGCAATTGGATTTTTAGTGTATCCAGTATTAAAAATTGTGAAGGGGAAAGGGATGGAAGTACATCCGTTACTATATTTATTTACAATTTTATTTGGATGTCATTTATTCTTATAGTATAGAGATAGGGAAGGGGGCTTCTTATGAGAGGCTCCTTTTTTGTGTATAATAAAGTGAAAAAAACAAATCAATTACGTAAAATATAAATTACTTAATGGAATATATATGTTACAATAAAGGCAGAGGAGGAACATGAATGGCTGTAAGTAAAATAAAAGTCGCACGTGTTCAGTTAGATTTAACACAACAACAATTAGCAGAAAAAGTAGGCGTCACAAGGCAAACAATTAGTTTAATTGAGAAGGGGAAATACAATCCATCTTTAGATTTATGTTTGAAAATTTGTTATGCAGTAGATAAAACATTGAATGATTTGTTTTGGGAGGAAAAGGAGTGATAGGGTGAAAATCGTGAAAGATGAACGTTTAATGATTGAGGGATTAAAACATATTAGATTGGCTTTCATCTTACAAAATGTCGTCATACTAGGCATTGTTTTTTACCGTTACGTCTTGCAAGGGGCAGGGTATGAAAGTGTTTCGGATTTATTAATGGTATTTATGGGCGGGATAATAGTTATTAACTTTTTAAACTTAAAAAATTCGGTGGAAGTGTATGAGCATACAGGGGGAGTATCTCGTAGTTATTTCATGAAACTATTATTAATTCCAGTAGGGATTGTTATTGGGATTTTAGCTATTTGTATCATTGTAACACCGGATATTTCGATAAAGGAAATTGGTATAACAGGACTTATTATGTTTGTTTGCTTTTTAATTCCTAGTTTGTTTATATACATATATATGAAAAAAATAAAAAGTGAAAATGAAATATAAGAAAAGCTTTCTGCAATATGCAGAAAGCTTTTCTTATATTTCTTTATACATTACTTTATGTAGTCCTATTGGATCAATCTCGAAGATTTCACCATGCTCATAGAAGCCTAATCGTTTGTAATAATCCGCTACGGTAATTCGGGCATTACACCATAGAATATTTGCTTCGCGTTCTTGGAGGACTTGTTCAGCTTTACGGATTAAGGAGCTGCCAGCATGCTGGTTTCGGAAATTAGGTAATGTTGCCATTCCTCGTAGACGATAGTGGGTACCAGCTTGTAAATCAGGATGTATTTCTTTAGAGAAAGAGGCGATACTAACAAGTTCATCATATAAAAATGCACCTAAATGAAAGGCGTCTGTTTCGTAATCTGAATCGTATTTACAATCTTCTAATGATTGATTGGGACGCAAAACCTTTTGACGTAATAAGTATGTTTCAGATGCATCAATATGTTTCACTGTAATCATAATATCATCCTTTCTTATAATCCTTTTTCTGTTAGTTGTATAAAGAAATAGGCAGGTGCAGCGAAAAGTCCGAGTATGCTAGCAGTTCCGATAAGGAGCGAAAGCAAAAGACAAGTGTATTTGACGCCATTTGATTTTTTCCAGCCGTAACTACAAATTTCAATGCTAACACCGATGAGAATAATGGCAACGAGTACTTCCGCTAATAATAATAGAGCTAAAGTTACAATAGACATAATGTGATCCATCCCCATAATATGTGATAGTAACATTTTACCATATGGAATGGGAAAAAATGCCCCTCATTTATGTGAGGGGCGTTTTTCTACTCTAATATGTTTTTCATTGTATCAATATGTTCTTTTGAACCCGTTACAAGTAAAGTATCGCCATGCTGTAACTTCGTATCACCATGTGGTATTAATGCTTTATTACCACGGTAAATTTGAATGACCAGTACATCACCTAGAAACGGAAGGCGACGAAGTGCTAAGCCGTTATATTTATTACTTCGTAGTTCAACCTCACGCACCGTTTCATTTGCTGTTGTAATCAAGCGAACGAGACTCGGTTTATCAATAAGTGCACGTAATAAAATACGTGTAGAGTTAATAGTCGAGAATACAGCGATATGTTCTTGAGTTGCTTTTTCTTGTAGAAGGGGATCTTCTACACTTGCGATGACGTGTTCAACACCTAATTCTTTTGCGTGTTCTGCTAATAATAAGTTTTGTTCATCATCACTTGTCGCAACAACAACACGGTCTGCTTCGAAAGCTTTTTGCTCCATTAAAGATTGAATAGTAATCTCATCTAATTTTACAATAGGGAAGTCATGAGATTTCGCTTCCTCATCATTTATTTTATTTTGACGTATCATATATAGTGTTACGTCATAATCTTCACGTTTTAAATCAAGTGATAACGGAAGGGTAATTCTGCTTGCACCAATAATAGATACTTTCGGTTTTGGTGTTTCCACTTGTGGAAACATCTTTTTAAATAATATAGGTGCAAAAATACAAGTAATAACTGCACTTAAAATAAGAGATGCTGATAAACTTGGGCTAATGATGCCTAGCTTTTCACCAATTTGTGCAGCCGCAATAACTAAAGAAAGTGTTGATGTTAACAAAATAGCACTTCCGAGTACGATATTGCGTGGGTACCATTTTCGTAAGACGAGTGATGGCAACAGTTTTGAAATAAAGAGTCCCACAATTAGAATTGGGATCATTAGCATACTAGAAGGCTCGTTAAAAATAGACCATACTTCTAGATTTACACCAACCATTACGAAGAAAATAGGAATGAAGAAGCCATATCCGATGGAATCAAGTTTTTCAACCATATCTTCATTTGGTGATAATAAAGATACGAGTACACCTGCTAAAAAGGCTCCCAAAATATTTTCTGCCCCAACAGATTCAGATAATCCAACTAATATTAAGATGAGTGCGAAAACAGCTCGTGTATCAATTTGTACACTACCGGCTTTTAAGCTTTCTAGGTATGGAATATTTTTAAACCGTCTTGCGACAAAGTAAATTACAATACCAGCACCGAATAGAAGAAGTAGAAGCCACATGCTTTGGCCACTTTCGGAATTTAATCCGACGAATACAGCGAGTAAAATCATTGTAACTAAGTCTGCAATAACAGCGACTAATAAAATGATTTGCCCGATTGCGGTTTTTCCTAAGTTATTTTCTTTCAATGTTGGTACGACAACACCTAAAGAAATAGTTGAAATAATTAAAGTCATGAACATTGCATTGTCTACGAATCCTAGCCATACGAATAGTAATGATAGGGCATAAGATAAAATGAAAATAAACAAGAAGATAATGCTTGCTGCTTGGAATGTGTTCGGTTCGTTTGTCGTATTCTTTTTCCCTTTTTGTTTAAAGATCGAAAAGTCAATTTCTAAACCACTTAAAAACATTAGGAAGATAAACCCTAGTGTTGATAAGACTTGAAGCCACATGTCTGGCTCAATGATGTTAAATCCACTTTTACCTACAAAGATTCCTGCGATAATTTCTGCAACAACGACAGGAAGTGCTTTTAATTTAAAGCGCTGTAACAAAAGGGGAACGAAAAACGCGATTGCGACGACAACCATAAGTGATAGAACAGAAGAATGATGTTCCATTGCGTTCTCTCCCTTCAAATAAATATAGTAACTATTTAGCCATATAATAGGAAGAAAAGCAACGGATATGGTTTCGATTTCATAAAGAAAGAGTTTTCTTAACATTTGTCATAATAAGTATATTTTTCATGATTTTGTTGTTAATTCCGTAATGTGGATGTAATAGGGGGAGGGGATAAAGTGAAACTTTAATCAGTGGGGGTCTTACTGCTCGTTAATAGGGGATAAAAAAAGACTGCTGAGGAATCCCAGCAGTCTTTTCATGCAAATTACATTGAGAAGAAGATCCATACAGTAAGTCCAACTGTTGCAGTTGCAACGAAGAAACTGTATATCATTGTAAGAACTTGAATTCTTCCTTCTCCTTCTTTTAAGTGCATGAACATAATTAATTGTAATAACGCTTGCGCAACTGCCATTATGATGATAGTTGTTAATATCGTTGAAAGTGGCAGGTTTGTGTAAAGTGCCACGTATAACGCTAGAAACGTTAGTGCAAGCGATAAAATAAATCCGAAAACGTGTGACCATGGGAATCCGCTATGCCCATGCCCGTTTGCTTGGTTGTTATTTTGACCCATTTACGCCACCATCCCGTTCAAGTAAACTAGTGTGTAAATAAAGACCCAAACAAGATCAAGGAAATGCCAGTATAAGCTGATAATAAATACTTTACGAGCTGTAACTGGTGTTAAACCTCGTTTTAAAATTTGGATAATAACACAAGTTGCCCAGATGATACCACCTGTTACGTGGGCACCATGCGTTCCAAGAAGAACGAAGAATGCCGATAAGAAAGCACTTGTTTGAATCGTTGCACCTTCACCAACGTACAAAATGAATTCTTCAATTTCAAAGAATAGGAAGCCTGCACCTAAAAGTAAAGTCAGGATAAACCAAGCTAACATTCCTTTTTGATTGTGTTTACGCATTTCGTGAATTGCGATCCCACATGTAAAGCTACTTGTTAAAAGTAACAGTGTTTGAATTAAAAGTGTTTTAACTTCAAACAATTGCGCTGGTGTTGGGCCATCAGCCGTACGACCAGCAAGGACTAGATAAGAGGCGAAAAGTGTTGCGAACAGCATAATTTCAGCCCCAAGAAAAATCCAGAATCCTAGGATATTCAATCTGCTTTGCTCGGATTGATATTCCAAAGGTAAGCTTTTATCTAAAGCCGCCATGTCATTTCACCTCTCATGCTATATGTTCTGTTTCTTTAATTTCATCAACGCTTACGTAGTAGCCATCATCATAATCGAATGAACGATAGATTAAGCAACCTAAAATACCAATACCACCGATTGCTGCAATCCAGAACCAGCTAAATACTAATGCAAAACCTGCAAGACCGAAGAATAAAGACGCAATAATAGGCACACCAGAATTACTTGGCATGTGAATTGGTTTTAATTCATCTGCTGTTGGTGTAATTGTTTCTCCACGTTTTTTCATGAACCAGAAAGCATCAGCTTCTTTAATTTCAGGAAGTTTCGCGAAGTTGTAATGTTGTACAGGAGATTGAGTTGCCCATTCAAGTGTACGGCCGTCCCATGGATCTCCAGTTGTGTCACGCTCACCGTGACGTGCACTCCAAATTACGTTATAGCAAAGGATTAGGAAGCCAATAGCCATCATTACAGCACCAACAGATGCGATTTGGTTTAGCCAGCCCCATCCAAGACTTTCAGAGTAAGTGTACATACGACGAGTCATACCGTCTAAACCTAAGAAGTACATTGGGAAGAAACAGATGTTAAATCCGCTCATAAAGATCCAGAATGTCCATTTACCTAGGCGTTCATTTAACATATGACCTGTCATTTTTGGATACCAGTATGTGAATCCAGCAAGCATAGCGAATACTGTACCTGCGATTAATACGTAGTGGAAGTGAGCAATTAGGAAGTAGCTGTTATGGTATTGATAATCAGCTGCTGCCATTCCAAGCATAACCCCTGTAACTCCACCAACTACGAAGTTTGGAATAAATGCCAATGACCAAAGCATTGGAACTGTAAAACGAATACGTCCTTTATACAGTGTAAACAACCAGTTAAAGATCTTAACACCGGTTGGAATCGAAATCGCCATTGTCGAAATCGAGAAGAATGAGTTAACCGCTGGACCTGCACCCATAGTGAAGAAATGGTGAAGCCATACGACGAAACTTAGTAAAGAAATTGCAACCATCGAGTACACCATCGCACTGTAACCGAATAGACGTTTACGTGAGAATGTACTAATGATTTCAGAGAAAATACCGAATGCCGGTAAAATAACAATATATACTTCAGGGTGACCCCATACCCAGAATAGGTTGGCCCATAACATTGGCATACCGCCGCTCGCCATCGTAAAGAAGTGAGCATCGAATAGACGGTCAAATGTCATTAATGCAAGAGCAACTGTTAATACTGGGAAAGCGAAAATAATGATAATTGTTGTAATTAAGATTGACCAAGTAAACATTGGCATTCTCATTAATTTCATACCAGGTGTACGCATTTTTAAGATAGTAACAAGGAAGTTAATACCCGTCATCAGCGTACCGAGACCTGAAATCTGTAATGCAATTGCGTAGTAGTTATTTCCTACACCAGAAGTAAACTCTGTACCTGCCATTGGGAAGTAAGAAGTCCACCCAGCGTCTGGAGAACCACCGATTACGAAAGCGATGTTGAATAACATTGCTCCGACAAAGAATAACCAGAAACTTAAAGCATTTAAGAACGGATATGCAACGTCACGAGCACCAATTTGTAATGGTACTACAAGGTTCATTAATCCCATAACGAATGGCATTGCCATGAAAAGAATCATTACCGTACCATGTGTTGTAAAGATTCCGTTATAGTGTTCAGCGTTTAAATAAGTTGTTTCCGGGAATGTTAACTGGGCACGAATCATTAAACCATCCATACCACCACGGAATAACATTATAACGGCAGAGATAATATACATGGTCCCTATTTTTTTATGGTCAACAGTTGTCAACCACTCATCCCAAAGCCATCTCCATTTTTTGTACTTTGTTAGTACGAAAAGAATCGCTAATGTCACAAGAACGATAGAAGCGTCAGCTCCGTAAATAATCGGGTCACCTGTGACAAAAAATTCATCAAGCTTCACTGTGTTCACTCCAATCTGTTGGAATAATAGCTATTATTTTTTGTTTTTGTAGTAGTTGTAATCACAATATTCAAGTGATTTTGGATCTACATAACTTAAGTGGTGACTAGAGAACGTCATACGCCCCACTACACCAGGTTTAATAATTTCGTTATATTTCTTTTCTGATAATTTAGGGGCAGTTTCTTGTACTTCTTTTACCCACTTATCATATTTTTCTTTAGTTTTTGCTTCAACTTCGAATTCCATGTGAGTAAATCCTTCACCAGAGAAGTTCGAGCTACGACCTAGGTAAGAACCTGGTTTGTCAGCTTGTAAATATAAGTCCATGATCATGCCATCCATTGTATACTTCATACCACCAAGTTCTGGTACCCAGAAAGCATTCATTGGACCTACAGAAGTCAGTTTAAATTGAATTGGTACACCAGCTGGGATGTTTAAATAGTTAACGGTTTCAATTTTTTCCTCCGGGTAACTAAATAACCATTTCCAGTTTGCAGATGTAACATAAATTTCAACTGGTTTAATATGTTTGGACTCTTGCGGAACCTCTTCCGAAGCATAAGTTGCTTTAACTGTTGGAATCGATAATGCGATAACGATAATAACAGGAATAATTGTCCAAATGATTTCTAATAATGTGTTACCATGTTGATCAGGTGGCTCATAGTCCATATTCTCTGGTTTTTCACGATAACGAATCAAGATGACTGTAAACAAGATGAATACAATTGCGATAATTAATGACATAAGCAAGAATGACCAAACAATTAAATCATACTGTGCTTTTGCAACAGGTCCTTGCGGATTTAATACTGCGAGTTTTTTATCACAGCCACCGAGGAACAGAAGTAATGATAACGGAAGAAGCGAAGCCAACTTCCAAAATGCTTTCTTTAGTTGCACGATTGAAAATCTCCTTTCTCCTTGGATTGAAACTATGMCAATAAAACAATATAAACCTATTAATTTATAGATGGCAATAGTTTTTGTTATATTGTTAAAAAATAGACACAAATGCACGCTTTTTAAGGTGAATATCATTTGTAACTTGATAACATTGTAAACTATTTTCCAGATAAAAACGTGATTGTGGGAATTTTAAGATAAATAAAGTTATACCAACATACCCAATAAATAGAAAAAAATTATCTTATCATAAGGAAAAATACTGAATTTTTAATATATTCAGTATGTTACCTAAGTTATATTTCTTTTTTGCTCAAATGTGACAACTTTCCGAAACTTTAACTCGGTATAAAATGTAACAAATGATCATAAATGGAACCCAGCAATAAAGAGCAATTCTCTGATCTGGAATGAAAGCTAAACTAACAAATGTAAGGAAATTGAGTGAGAAAGCTACGATTTGAACTATTGGATAAAGTGGTGTGCGGTATTTTAATTCTGCTTGTTCTACTTGTTGATTCATATGTCCCTCCCCCCATATTTTTTTGTATGTTTTAACTAGATTTTATTCGGTGCTTTTAATCATTAGTGGGGGTGAAAAACATACTTGGTTTATTTTGTTGTGAACTGAGTATGTAAAGGAAAAACTAACTATGACTAAATACCTTAGAATGTTTATTAACCTAGTGAAGGAAACGCGATTCTTTCACTAGGTTAATAATTTGTTTTTCAGTAAAAAATTCTGAAAAAATATAATTTTTTCTTTCTATTTCAAACAATCGGAATTTTAAAAAGTATTTGCGAATAATAATTCACAGAATCTTTCTAGCAAACTAGTAAGAAGAAAGGTACAATGATAGGAGTTGTGCCTTTAAAATAATTGATATAATGGAGTTTGGTTTATGATGAAAAAGTTAAAATATATTTTTATTTTCGGTATTATATTTGCTGTCGTGTTCTTTTTCGAGAAAGATAAAATTATGAAAAAGGCACAAGAATTTCGGTTAGACCTTTTCTCTGAGATGAAAGAAAGTGCAATGATTACAGAGGTTCCGTTTATTAGACAGTTACCTGAATTACCTAGAGGTTGTGAAGTGACAAGTTTAACTATGCTACTACAACATAAAGGTGTACAAGTAGATAAGATGCAACTTGCTAGTGAAATTCATCGCGTTCCATTTAAACAAGATGGTTTGCATGGAAATCCGTATGAGGGATTCGTTGGAAATATTTACACGAAAGCTGAGCCGGGATACGGTGTATATAATCAACCGATTTTTAATTTAGCAGAAAAGTATGTTCCTGAAAAAGTAATTAATTTAACGGGTAGAGACGTGCAAGATCTATATAAAGTAATTAGTTCTGGTTCTCCAGTATGGGTAATTATTAATACAACGTTTAAACCATTAGCCGAAAGTAGTTTTGAAACATGGAATACGAGTTCAGGTAAAGTGAAAATTACATATTATGAGCATAGTGTTGTAGTAATTGGATATGATCAAAACTTTGTATACGTAAATGATCCTCTTGCAAACAATCCACGAAAAGCTGTTCCTCGTGCTGAATTTGAAAAGGCATGGGAGCAAATGGGGAAACAAGCAATTACTATTTTATAAAATGAAAAGTCATCTTGAGATGGCTTTTTCTTTTTGAATATTCATTATAGAAAATTCTGAAAATTCTTTCAGAAGTTAACGATTCACGCTATAATAACATTTAACTTGGTAAAGAAGGGGAGAAGAGAAATGGATGTCGCAAAGGAACTTGTTTTATCAAAGAATCAGTTGATTGAGTGGAGAAGGCATTTTCATAAGTATCCAGAGTTATCTTTTCAAGAGGAAAAAACATCTCAATTTGTATTCGACATACTTCGGGAAATCCCGTATTTAGAAGTCTCAAGGCCTACTAAATATAGTGTAATGGCAAGGTTAATTGGTAGGCAGCCTGGTAAAACTATCGCGGTTCGTGCTGATATGGATGCTCTTCCTATTCATGAAGAAAATAAGTTTGATTTTATTTCTATATATCCAGGTGTGATGCATGCGTGTGGTCACGATGGTCACATGGCAATATTGCTTGGTGTAGTACATAAGTTGGTAGAGGAAAGAGAGAAAGTTAAAGGAGAGATTCGCTTTTTATTTCAACATGCAGAAGAAAACTTTCCAGGCGGTGCAGAGGAAATGGTCGCAGCGGGAGTGATGACAGGTGTGGATTACATTATTGGTGCTCATCTTTGGGCGTCATTAGAGGTTGGAAAAGTAGGTGTAATTTATGGTCCTGCGATGGCGGCGCCGGACGTTTTTAAAATTACGATAGAGGGAAAAGGTGGACATGCTGGAATTCCGCATGAAACAGTTGATAGTATCGCCATTGGTGCGCAAGTAGTTTCGCAAATTCAGCAAATTGTATCTCGCCTCACGAATCCGTTAGATTCTCTCGTAGTATCTGTTACGCAATTTCATTCTGGGACAACTCATAATGTTATCCCGGAACAAGCGGAGATTGAAGGGACAGTGAGAAGTTTAAGGCATGAATTAAGAGAAGAAACAAAGAAGAAGCTTGAAAGGATTGTAAAACATATTACAGAATCCTACGGTGCTAAGTATACATTTTCTTATGAATATGGATATCGCCCAGTTGTGAACGATTATGAAGTTACAGAGCTTATTGAACATACAGCATTACAGCTGTATGGAAGAGAAAGAGTTGTTCGTTTACAGCCAACGATGGCAGGGGAAGATTTTTCAGCATTTTTACAAAAGGCACCAGGGACGTTCTTTTTTATAGGGGCAGGAAATGAAGAGAAGGGAATTATATATCCGCATCATCACCCTCGTTTTACAATTGACGAAGACGCATTACCAATTGGAGTGGAAGTCTTTGTATCATCCATTATGAATTTTATAAGTAAAGGAGAATGAGATGAAAAAAATACACGTGCTAGCACTTATTCCAGTTCTTTGTTTAGTAGTTGGACCAGTATTTGCAAATTCGGTCACTCCTTACGTATGGGGGATGCCATTTTTATTATTTTGGGTACTATTATCAGTGCTCATTACGTCTCTTTGTATGGGTCTTGTGTACGTATTCGATCCTGCTAATAAGGGGGACGTAAAATGACTGCATTATTTATCATTATTATATTTTTGTTTCTCGCACTATTTTTAGGAATTCGGGCACAACATGGAAAAGATATGAATTTAGAACAATGGTCAGTTGGAGGAAGAGGATTTGGAACTATTTTCGTTTTTCTCCTTATGGCAGGGGAAATTTATACGACGTTCACATTTTTAGGAGGAAGTGGCTGGGCTTATAGTAAAGGAGCTCCTACATTTTATATTTTAGGGTATGGTGCATTAGCTTATATTTTATCGTATTTCTTATTGCCTCCAATTTGGAAGTATGCAAAAGAACATAACCTCATTTCACAATCAGATTTCTTTGCGAAGAAATACAGGAGTAAGACGCTTGGGGTAATTGTTTCAATTATTGGTGTTATTTCGATTATCCCGTATCTTGTTTTGCAATTAAAGGGATTAGGAATTATCGTTTCGGAAGCTTCCTATGGAAGAGTGACACCTGTTATTGCGGTATGGATTGGTGCTATTGTTATAACTATTTATGTAATGGTTTCAGGTATACATGGATCGGCTTGGACAGCTGCTTTGAAGGACATTATGATACTATTTATCGTTATGTTTTTAGGTATATATTTACCGTATCACTATTACGGAGGATTTCAACCGATGTTTGAAGCTGTAGAAGCTGCAAAACCAGGTTTGTTATCTTTACCTGAAAAGGGAATGAGTATTTCTTGGTTTGTTTCTACTATTATATTAACGGCTCTCGGTTTTTATATGTGGCCTCATACATTTGCCTCAGCTTTCTCAGCGAAAAGTGAAAAAGTATTTAGGAAAAATGCAGCAATTATGCCTCTCTATTCTTTAGTTTTGCTTTTTGTGTTCTTTGCAGGTTTTGCTGCTATTTTACAAGTTCCAGGGTTAAAGGGAGCGGATGTAGACCTTTCATTATTCCGTCTTGCTCTTCAAACTTTTGATCCATGGTTTATTGGGATTATTGGTAGTGCGGGGGTATTAACAGCACTAGTTCCCGGTTCCATGCTTGTTATGGCGGCATCTACGTTGTTAGCAAAAAATATTTACCGAACAATGGTGCCATCTGCTTCAGATAGACAAGTTGCAAAAGTAGCTAAGTTATTTGTACCTGTTGTAACGCTTGTTGCAGTATTGTTTACATTTAAAGGGGGAGAAACGATAGGGGCTCTTCTTTTAATGGGGTACAGTATAGTTACGCAACTTTTCCCTGCACTTGTATGTAGTTTGTTTCCACGTCAAATTATTACGAAGCAAGGAGCGATTGCAGGAATGGGGATTGGGTTGTTAATTGTCGCATATATTACCTTATCTGGTTCAACTATAGCTACGATGTTTCCGAGTTTTCCGCAATATATAAAAGATTTAAATGTAGGTATAGTCGCATTGTTAATGAATATGATTGTGATGTTTATCGTTAGTGGATTCACAAGAAATGTATCTGTAAAGACCGACAATATAATAGTAGAAAAGTAATTCGTATGTTAGAGCTATCTTCGAAAAGAGATAGCTCTTTTTTGTATATATTTTCTTCTATTAGCGGAATCTAACTAAAAACTTGTTGAAAAGGAAGTTAGGTGGGGAAATTGTTAGAGCTAAAAGGTAACTTGTTTGAAGTTATGAAGGAAATTAGAGATGAGTTAGGTTCACCTAATGATTTAACAATTAGAGAAGTTGCTCTTGCTGGTAGTTTTACACGTTGTGCGGTTGTTTTCTTATGTGGATTGACAGATAAGGATAATGTTTATAAATATGTAGTTCGTACACTTCAATATGAAGAAATACCAAATGAAGCAGCTGTGGTTCAGATATTATTGGATCGTTTTATTTCTATTGCAGAAGTCGGTATGAAGACGACTTTTCCAGATATTATAAATGCGATTTTAGCAGGAGATACAGTCATATTAATTGATAATATTCAAACGGCTATTGTTGTTAACAGTAGGGCTTGGGAGAAAAGAAGTCTAGAACCGCCAGTGACAGAAGATTTAATTCGTGGACCGAGGGTTGGGTTAAATGAAGATATTAATGTGAATAAAATGTTAATTCGCCGTGGTTTACGCGATCCGAAGTTACGGTTTCAATCTTATATTATGGGGAAGCGATCGCAGAAAGAAGTAACCCTAGTATATATAGAGGATATTATTAACCCTTATATCGTAAACGAGCTAGATCGGCGTCTTCAATCAATAGTGACAGATGTCATTTTTGAGACAGGAACGATTGAGCAATTAATTCAAGATAATAATTTATCGCCGTTTCCGCAGTTTTTAAATACAGAAAGACCAGATAATATAGTGGCTGCATTGGCGAAAGGGAAAGCGGCCATTTTAGTAGATGGGTCACCATTTGCTCTTATAGCTCCACTAGTATTTGTTGATATTTTTCAATCTGTAGAAGATCATTATGAGCGTTGGGTAATTGGAACGTTATTAAGAATATTACGTATGGGATCAGGTATCGCTGCTGTTTTATTACCTGCCATGTACGTAGCGCTTGTGTCGTATCATCAAGGGCTTATTCCATCTAAACTAGCTTATTCCATTGCGGGAGCGAGAGAAGGGGTGCCGTTTCCTGCTTATATAGAAACGTTAATGATGGCATTAACGATGGAATTAATACGAGAAGCCGGGATTAGGCTTCCGAAACCGATGGGACAAACAATTGGCATCGTAGGCGGTCTTGTAATTGGAGAAGCGGCAGTAAATGCGGGGATTGTAAATCCGTTTTTAGTAATTATTATTGCGGTTACCGCAATTGCTACATTTTCACTTCCTGTATATAGCATTACGATTACATTTCGAATTTTACTTTTCGTCTTCGTGTTAGCTGCAACTGCTTTTGGGTTATACGGAATCATTTTAGCTCTTATTGCACTGGCGATCCATATTACAAATTTAAAGAGTGTTGGGGTACCGTATACAACACCTATTGCTCCTGCTTTTTATAAAGATTGGGAAGAAGAATTGGTTCGCCTACCAAAATCAATGTTAAAAGAGAGACCAGAATATTTACAAACGAAAGACTCTACACTACGTCCAAAGGAGCGAGAGTAATTGAAACCATTTGAATATGGGGATGAAGAAATTGGATCTCGGGAACTTGGTTTTGCGGTATCGTCAACAATTATCGGTATAGGTGCATTATCTATGCCTCGAGATATTGCTGACCAAACTTTATTTTCGGATGGTTGGATTATTTTGCTTTTGGGTGGATTGATATGTGCGGTTTTAGGTTGGTTTGTAACGAGGATAGCTATTTTATTCCCAAAACAAAACTTTGTTCAATATACAAGTGCACATTTGACGAAGCCTGTTGCATACACAATTAGTAGCATTTTAGTATTAACATTTGCTGCTTTGACCGCATATGAATCGCGAATGATTGCAATTATTTCACAAACATATTTATTTAGTGATACACCAATACAGCTACTCTCTTTCTTCTTCTTATTAGTTGTTATTTATGGAGTAGCAGGATCGAGAGCGGCTTTAGTAAGGTTAAATGTTCTATTCTTACCTATCGTGTTCATTGCGATAGTGTTGCTTTCTTTATTGAATGTGAATTTAATGGAAATAAACAATTTACTACCAGCTTTTCAAACGAACGCAAGTCAATATGCTGTAGGAGTTAAAAATTCCATTTTCACATTTATCGGATTTGAGGTAGCTCTGTTTTATGCTGTGATGTTGAACGATAAGACAGCGAAAAAAGCGCCAATGGCAGTTGCAAAAGCAGTGATGGTAAATGTGCTGTCATACATTTTAATTTATGTAACTTGTATTAGCGTTTTTTCGTATATGACAACCCGTGGATTGACGTATCCAACAATTGAATTGGGTAAAGAAATTGAAATTGGTGGAGGTTTTTTAGAAAGATTTGATGCCATTTTTTTTACTACTTGGATTATTACTATTTATAACACTACAGCAATGTATTATGACGTCGCATCTTTATTATTTTGTGCTATGTTTCCGAAAGTGAAGAAACACGTATTTATTTTTGTGAGTGCTCCTATTATTTTTATGGTGAATATGATACCTGGCAATTCGAATGATTTATCAAGTTATGGGACTTATTTAGCTTGGATAGATATGGGGTTTGTTGTCTCAGCACCTTTGCTAGTTTTTATTGTATATAAAATAAAAAGAAGGAATGGTGGAAATGAAACACCTTCTTAAAATTATAATAATTATGTTTTTAGCTGGATCTATTAGTGGGTGCTCTGAGCTGGAGGAGATAGAAGAAAGGGGATTTGTAGTAGGGGCGGCTTACGATATCGTGAAGGAAAAACAATCGAATCCAATTATGAAAGGGACGTATCAGATGGTGCTCCCAAGTAAATTGTCGCAACAAGGTGGACAAGGGGATGGAGATAGCGAAAATTATATTAATGTTAGTGCGAAAGCAGATAGTGTCTTTGAGCAAATACGAATTATCGCTAAAAAAATTAGTCGCTCATTATTCTTTCCGCATATACAAGTGATAATTTTTTCTAAAGATTTACTAGCGAATCCATATGTTTTACAAAATACGTTAGATGTATATATTCGCGATCATGAAATGAGAAGAAATATTCGTTTGTTCGTTTCTAAGAAAAATGCAGAAGCTATTTTAAAGCAGAGTGCCAAGCCTGAAAATTTGCCAGCGCAGTATATTGATATGTTAGCTGAGCATCCTCCGAAAAATGCTCAAATGATTGAAGCTGCAAGAATTGGTGAGGTACAGCAAAAAATGATTGCTAACCAAAGTTTCGTATTACCTATTCTCGAACTAACAAAGCAGGGGGTACAAATGAACGGGGCAGCGTTGTTTCGTGGAAAAGATAATAAGTGTGTAGGCAGTTTGAATGGAGAAGAAACATTAGGAATGAATTATGTAATAGGTAAAAAAATTGGAGGGTTCTATACTATCCGTAAACAAGGTCAGCTTGTTACATACGAAATTCATAAGATGCACCGAAAGATTAAAGTATCTACGGAAAATGCTACAAAACCGAAGTTTGATATCCATTTATCTTTGGAAGGGACCTTAGCAGAGTTGCATTTTAGTGATCATAAACAAATTATGAATGAAAAGCGATTAAAGAAAACCATTGCGGAGGAAATGGAGAAGCGTATCCAAAAATCGATTAAGCTTGTTCAAAAAAAATATAAGGTAGATGTATTAGCGTTAGGAGAAGTATATAAGCGGCATAATTATAAAGAATGGAAGAAGATAGATAAGAATTGGGATCAAGGTGAAAAATACTTTAGTAATGCTGAAATTACTGTTCATGTTCATCCAACGATTGCACATTCAGGTTCAGCTTTACCGAAGAGAGTGAAATAAGGTGATGTAAGTTGTTTACTGGATTGGGAATTAGTTGCACGATATTAATGGCGGTTCTTCCGGGAGCCATATACTTCATTCATAAAAAAATTACAACGTATGGAGCGCAGCCGTGGAAAGAAAAAAAGAAACCTGAATAATTTCAGGTTTCTTTTGCGCAAAGCATATGTGAAGGGGGATACCTTCTATGTATGCTTTGTTTTTTATACAAGTCCTAACCAATGTACCAATTGTGTAGAGAGGAATGTAACAACAATGGCAATAACAGTAGGGATTGCGAACGATAAGAATGTCCATTTTGCACTTTTTGTTTCTTTATATATGTTAACTAGTGTTGTTCCACATGGGAAATGAAGAAGAGAGAACAACATTGTGTTTAACGCGGTTAACCAAGTCCAACCGTGTTCTAAGAATAGATTTTTAATTTGATTAAAATCATCTATTTCAGTTAAAGCACCAGTTGATAAGTAAGACATTAATAAAATCGGAATAACAATTTCATTAGCTGGTAGTCCAAGAATAAACGCTGCTAGAATAAATCCGTCAAGTCCTAACATTTTAGCAAATGGATCTAGGAAGTTTACAAAATACATAAGTAAGCTTGTGTCACCGATGAAAATATTAGCAAGTAACCAAGTTAATGCAGCTGCAGGGGCAGCTACAACTACAGCTCGTTTTAAAACATATATTGATTTATCGAGTGTTGCGCGTACAATTGTATTCCAAACTTTTGGCTTACGGTACGGTGGTAACTCAAGTGTGTAGTGAGTCGGAACACCTTTTAAAGCTGTTTTTGATAGTACCCAAGAAACGGTTAATGTCATAATGACACCAATTACAACCATTCCAACTACAACGCCAGCAGTAACAAGTGTTTGCATACTACCTGTATAACCAGCAGCCATAAATAATGAAGCCATTAAAATTAACATAGGCCAGCGACCGTTACAAGGAACGAAGTTGTTTGTTAAGATTGCAAGCATACGTTCACGTGGTGATTCAATAATACGTGTTGACATGATGGCAGCTGCATTACAACCGAATCCCATTGCCATTGTTAAAGATTGCTTGCCATGTGCACCAGATCGTTTGAATAAGCGGTCCATGTTAAATGCGACACGTGGTAAATATCCGTAGTTTTCTAATAGCGCGAACATAGGGAAAAAGATTGCCATAGGTGGTAACATAACGCTAATAACAGCACCGATACCGCGGAATAAACCAAGTATTAAAATGCCATGTAACCATTCAGGTGCATGCATTGCTTGGAACCAAGATGTTAAATATCCTTCTACCCAGCCAAAGAACTTAGCGATCATATCAGAAGGTACGTTAGCGCCTGCAATTGTGAGATAAAAAATAATAGATAAAATACCGAGCATAATTGGGAATCCCCAGATTGGAGATGTGAAAATTTTATCTAGCTTTTCGGAACGATACAATTTATCGGTATTTGTATATTGGACAGCTTCTTTACATATACTTGCGGAGGTTCGATAAATATCTCCGACAATATCATCTCGTATATCTTCTTTTGAAAGTGTTTGTGCATGTTGAACAATATAGTCCAGCGGAAGAGCTTTACTGGCTGAGTGAGATTCCATTTATTATGACCTCCCTTACAAGTGGTTCGTTATGATGTTTTTGAAGTGCAGTTAAGAAATTTTTATCTCCATCTAAAATACGTAACGCAATCCAACGTGCTGGATACGTATTGCCGAACACTTTATAAATTTGTGGTTCTAATTCTTGAATCATATTTTCGATTTTTTCATTATAAGTAATTTTAATTGGTGTTGGAATGAGTTTTTTATTTGCTACTTTAGCGATGACATTTAGCAAATGACCAATGCCTACTCGGTTGCGAGCAGAAATCTTCACTACAGGTACACCGAGTGATTTTGCTAATTTCTTTTCGTCAATAATGATTCCTTTTTTCTCCGCTTCATCAATTAAGTTAATACAAATGACCACATCGTTTGTCATTTCCATCACTTGGAGTGCTAAATTTAAATTTCTTTCCATTGCAGTTGCATCTATAACAACTACAGTTACTTCTGGTTTTTCAAATATAATATAATCTCGTGCTACTTCTTCATCTGCCGAATTTGAATACAGTGAGTAAGTTCCAGGTAAATCTATTATTGTATATATATTTCCGCCATGCTTATATTCCCCTTCAGCCTTTAAAACAGTTTTCCCCGTCCAGTTTCCAGTATGTTGTTTTAAGCCTGTTAAAGTATTAAATAATGTACTTTTCCCGGTATTCGGGTTACCAGCTAACGCAATGCGATGGTTACTCATCTGAAATCATCTCCTATTAATACCCCGAAAATAAGGGAGCTTTCTTCACTACGCAGTGCAATAGTTGTGTTGCTTACTTGATAAGCGACTGGGTCTCCAAGTGGGCTGCGTTGTAATACTTTAATTGTCGCTCCAGGAAAAAAGCCTAAATCTAATAAACGTCGTTTCATAGTTCCTTCTAATTGTATCTTCTCAATTTGTACAAATTCCCCTGTTCTGAATTCGGAAAGGGGTTTAGTATTAGCCGATACCATAAAAGTTACCTCATCTCTATATTTTTAGTTTTAGTTTAAAAAGTTTCCTTAGGTAAACTTTTTGATACTAATATAGTAGACTACATTTAATGATGCTGTCAATTAGTACTTTAAAAATATTCAAATATTTTTAGAATTGTTCCAATTTATTTAGTTGTACCGAAAAATATTACTGGAATTCTTCTTAAAGTCAGAGTGTAAAAGCTTAAAAATATAGGGGAATTGTAAATGTAGTTTTAACCTAAAGGGAAAAATACAGAAAATCATTTACATTGAATTTACATTGTTAAGATTAAATTTACAATACTACGTGTTTAGTGTGGGTTTTGTTGGCTTTTTCAACTGTAAATGTTGGAATGTCTAGCTTTTAGGGGATGTTATCTCTATTTACTTAAACTTAAAAATTGCTTAACACTCACATAATATTGTTGTCCTACAATGAATTTGTGTTCGAAAGAAGATGAATTCGAAAAGTGATAATCCAAATGGGGGTACAAGACATGGTTATGAAAAAGGGTATTAAATTTTCTTTAGCGGCTTTAGTTGTTGCAGGTGCATTAGTTGGATGTGGAAAAGCAGAAAGTACGGATAATAAGGAAGCTACTAAAGGTAGCGATGCAAAACAAGAATTATCAGGTACGATTGCAGCGGCTGGCTCTACAGCTCTTCAACCTCTTGCGGAGGAAGCTGGAAAGAAATTCATGGAGAAAAATTCAAAAGTTTCTATTCAAGTTCAAGGTGGCGGTAGTGGAACTGGGATTAACCAAGTAGCATCTGGTGCAGTACAAATTGGTAACTCAGATGTTCCAGCTGGAGATAAAATAAAAGATGCTGAAAAAGCAAAAGAATTAGTAGATAACAAAGTTGCGGGTATCGCATTCGCACTTGTCGTAAATAAAGATGTAAAAGTTGATAACTTAACAGTAAAACAAGTGCAAGATATCTTCACTGGAAAAGTAACGAATTGGAAAGAAGTAGGCGGGAAAGATGAAAAAATCAATGTAATTAACCGACCAGCTTCATCTGGTACACGTGCTACTTTTGAAAAGACAGTGATGAAAGACGCGAAGATTAATGATGGAACTGGTACAACACAAGATTCTAATGGTGCTGTAGAGCAAGCGATTAACTCTACTCCAGGTTCAGTTAGTTACTTAGCAATGTCTTACATGGTTGGTGAGAAAAAAGGTGCGTTACAAACGGTTAAAATTGATGGATCTGAACCGAAAGTTGAAAACATCTCTGCTGGTAAATATCCATTCTGGTCTTACGAGTACATGGTAACTAAAGGTGAGGCAAAAGAAGCGACAAAAGCTTACATTGATTATGTAAAAGGTAAAGATTTCGAAAAACAAGTAGAAGATATGGGTTACATCCCAATGTCTAAATTAGATAAGTAATAAAATTTTATGGGGCTGGCTGCAAGGCCAGTCCTGTTCAATGCAATCTATGAAGTGGGGTCTGTCCTGTGATGAAGGGGAAAAAACAAATTAATTACGTAAAGAGTGAATATATAGGTAGATCACTTGTTACGTTTTGCGGTATCTTTATTGTTTTTATTACATTAGCTATTATTGCGTTTATTTGCGGCAAAGGCATTCAATCTTTCACGCAAAGTGGTATCTCATTTTCTGAGGTGTTAACTTCGATGAAATGGAATCCAAATGCTGATCAAGGTACGTATGGTGCTGTCATCTTTATTGTCGGTTCGACGCTTGTGTCGTTAGGTGCTGTTGTCATTAGTGCACCAATTGCTATAGCTCTTGCTATATTCATGAATTTAATTTCGCCGAAGTTTGGGAATAAAGTATTAAAGCCTGTTTTAGAATTATTAGTTGGTATTCCATCAGTTGTATACGGATTATTAGGGGTTACGATCTTGGTTCCTCTATTACGGGATTCGTTCGGTGGAGTGGGATTTAGTTTAATTGCGGGTATTATTGTCCTGAGTATTATGATTTTACCTACTATTGCTAGTATTGCCTCTGATGCAATACGCTCTGTTCCGTTTGATTACTTGGAAGCTTCTTACGGTCTAGGATCGACGAAATGGCAAGCGATTAGCCGAGTTATTGTTCCTGCTGCAAAACAAGGAATTTTAACAGGTATAGTTTTAGGGTTAGCGCGTGCTTTTGGTGAAGCGTTAGCGGTTCAAATGGTAATCGGGAACACGATTAAATTACCGGAAGGAATATATAGTCCAACAGCAACGTTAACAGGTATTCTGACAATGGATATGACGAATACATTGAACGGAACAGCTTGGAACAATGCGCTATGGACGTTAGCAATGATTTTACTTGTTATTTCATTCCTGTTTATTTTAGTAATTCGAGCGATTGGTCAAAGAGGTGAGCGATAATAATGAATGCAAGAACGGTAAATAAAGTTTGGACAGGTATCTTTTATGGGGTTGCAGCTTTAGTTGTAGCTTTGCTAGCTTTTTTAATGTACGAAATTCTGCAAAAGGGATGGGGATTTTGGGATCCTAGTTTCTTATTCGGAGAACCAAGCAATACAAGAGCTGGTGGGGGAATTGGTCCACAGTTATTCAATTCTTTCTACATGCTTGTTATAACACTTATTATATCTATTCCTCTTGGACTAGGGGCTGGAATATATTTAGCGGAGTATGCAAAACAAGGTCGTTTTTTAAGTTTTGTTCGTTTATGTATTGAAACAATGGCGTCTTTACCTTCTATTGTTGTTGGACTATTTGGCTTATTAGTATTTGTTACCATGACAGGCTGGGGATATACAGTAATGGGTGGAGCTCTTGCTTTAACTATTTTGAATTTACCTGGTTTAACACGTGTTTGTGAAAATGCGATTTCTGAAGTTCCTCATAATGTAAAAGAGGCGAGTCTTGGACTAGGTGCAACGAAATGGCAAACAATTGCCCGCATCATTATCCCGTCTTCGTTACCACAAATCATTACAGGTATTATTTTAGCGGCAGGCCGTATATTCGGTGAAGCTGCGGCGTTAATTTATACAGCGGGTTTAACATCACCTATTTTAAATTCAGCAGCGGACTTCTCGAGCCCCTCGCATCCTTTAAATCCATTTAGACCAGCTGAAACGTTAGCTGTTCACATTTGGAAATTAAACTCTGAAGGGATTATCCCGGATGCGAAGTTAATTGCAACAAAATCTGCAGCTGTATTAATTATTATGGTATTACTCTTTAATATCATTTCTCGTTTCGTAGCATCTGTATTACACAAGCGTTTTACAGGAGCGAAAAAAAGTCGTAAAACGACGAAGAAGGTAAAAGCGGCATAAATGTCCGTAAAAGAACTCTCTGTTTATAAACAGGGAGTTTTTTACGGACATTTATTAAAATCATTAACGGTAAGAGGGAGTGAATCGACAGTTGTTGGGGGAGTCTCCTATGATATTGAGTGGAAACTGATAGGTTTTTTGTTGGAACAAGAACATAGTGTTATATTAGATAGCCCATGTCTCTATGAGGGGATGCTTGAAAAGGAATAGGTTTATGTCGGAAGTATGGGGCTACATATAAATATATTGAATGTTATCTTAATAATATAGAAGAAATTAATCATAGGTTACAAACGCGTGAACATAAGATAAGTCAATAGAATCAGGAGTAGCGTTTGAAAAAAGTGGCTAGATGACAGTAAAAGGCTTTTAAATGATGAATATCTTCTTGTAGATTCTGGTAAGCCACTAGAGCGATATACGAAAAAAGTACTGGATTATATCGATAGGTAGGGAATTCTAAAAGGCGTTATCTTCAATTATGAAGATAACGCCTTTTAGTTTAAATATCAGGTGTTTCTGTAGAAGTGCTTATTTTTCTGCGGGAGCGTCTTTTTCTCCCGATTTTATCTAATAGTTCATACATAACGGGAACGACTACTAATGTAAGAACGGTTGAGACTGCCAAACCACCGATTACAACGACGGCCAGACTTTTCGATACCATACTTCCTGCTTGAGATTGCCCGAAGAGGAGTGGTAGCATAGCGACGATTGTTGTTATAGCTGTCATAATAATTGGGCGTAATCTAGTAGATCCTGCTTCTAGTAAGGCTTCTCTAGTTTCCATACCGTTTTCCCGATTTTGTTGCACTCTTTCTATTAATACAATAGCATTTGTAACGACAATCCCGATTAACATTAATGCGCCGATTAATGAATTTACGTCAACAGGTGTTCTTGAAATGATTAATCCTAAAATACCGCCGACAGCAGCTAATGGTAAAGAAAATAAAATCGCGAAAGGAGCACGTGCTTGCCCGAATGTGATAACCATAATTAAATATACAATCCCGATTGCGATACCCATAATTTTGAATAAATCTGTGAAGTTCTCTTGCATAGATTCAGTAGCACCTGCGATATTTACTTTTGCTCCGGTAGGTAAATCTAAGTCGGCTATAGCTTTGTTTACTTCTGCGCTTACTTTACTTAAATCTTCACTTGAAGCTTCTGCAGTAATTTGAATCGTTTCTTTCCCATCTTTATGGAAGATTTCCGTTTGAAGTTGTTTTTCTGAAATAGTTGCAATGTCTTTTAAAGGAATTGGTCCGTTAATAGGTGATAGTATGTTTGTGCTTAAAATATCTTCTTGTTTGTTAATAGATGCCTTTTTATGTTCTATCATAATAGTTGTTTTTTCATTATTGATTGAGATTTCCCCAAGAGGAGATTTCTTCATAAGGAATGATACTTGTTGTGCTACTAATTCTGGTGTTAAACCATGTTGTTCCGCTTTTGTTTGATCGATATGAATTTGCCATTCTTTTTTAGAGTCTTCTATATTTGTTTTTACTTTAGAGAGATCGTCCATACCTTTTAGTTTTGTTTCGACGATGTTAGCGGCCTTTTTTAAATTTGTTTCGTTAGTAGCGGTTACGTTAAATTGTAAGTTGTTTCCGCCTCCGGAATCAGAGTAACTCGTTTTTATATAATCAAGTTCAGCTGGTTCGAAAGCTGTATGATCCTTTTTTAATTCTTTAATATATTGGTCGATGTCAGATCCTTTTTTAAAGACTACAAATATAGTTGCAAGATTGTTTTGAGTTGTCTGTCCCCATTGTGCATCTTCTGCGCTAGATCCCATTCGCAAAATAACATCTGTTACATCAGAATTAGAGAGGAGTTTCTTTTCGAAATCAAAGGCTTTTTGTTTTTTAGCTTCAGAATCATAATCACCTGGAAATGTCATGTTAACGGAAAGCATTGTATCGTCCTCAGACTTTATGTTCGCTTTCGGAAGTAGTATGTAGGCTGCAATTGATCCTGCAAATAATAAAAAAGAAGTGAGTAGAATGATAAACTTATGAGAAAGAGCCCACTTTAATGTAGCGACATATCGCGGTGAAGAATGTGAATTGCGACGTTTTGTTTTTTTGAGCAGTAAAAAAGCCATAAGTGGAACGACTGTTAATGCCACAATTAAGGAAGACAGTATAGAATACACAACTGCTAACACCATAGGTAACATTAGTTTTCCGATTACTCCCGATACGAGACCGATAGGTAAAAAAACGGCGACTGTCGTTAAAGTAGAAGAGGTAATTGCGACGGCGACCTCTTTTGTTGCATCGAGAATAATATCTTTAGAGAAAGATTCTTTTTGTAAACGACGGAAAATATTCTCGATGACAACGATACTATCATCGACGAGACGTCCAACTGCAACGGCTAAGCCACCAAGAGTTAGAATGTTAAGTGTGATGTTAGATTGATGGAGTAAAAATAGTGTTAATAAAATAGATAATGGAATACTAATGACAGCGATGAGTGTTGTTCTGAAGCTGCGTAAAAAGATTAAGATAATGAGAGTTGCAGCAATTGCCCCAAGGATTACTTCTTTTCCCATACTAGTAACAGCATTTTCAACTTGCTCATGAGTTGAAGCTAAAAGTTTAATAGAGAATTGATCTTTATATTGCTTGCTTATATCTTTAATCTTTTTATCAATCTCTTTTCCGATTGCAACCGCATTTTTACTCGGCTCTTTCATGATGATTAATCCTGTTCCTTCTTCCCCGTTTATGTGCGAGATTGTATCGTAATGTTGTTTTAATTCAATTTGAGCAACATCTTGTAATTTTACTTGAGGTGTAATGGTGATGTTCTTTATGTCATTTACATTTTTTATATCCCCGATGACACGAAGATTGTATTCTGCCTTATTAACGGTAATTGCTCCGGCTGGAGTGGAAGTTTCTTTTCCTTGTAAAACTGTTAATACTTGCTGTGATGTTACGTTTTTATCTTTTAGTTGGTTAGGATCAAGTACGATGGATAATTCGGAAGTTGATTTTCCGAAAAACATAACATTGGCAACACCATCAATGCTTTCGAGTTGTGGTACGATTTCTTTCTCAATTTGTTTTTCGTCAGCTTTTGAAAATCCGTTTTGCTTCTGGATGGTAATTTGAGCGAGTGGAATCATAGAAGTGTTTAATTGGCTAACAACAGGTTTAGTTACATCTTTAGGTAATTTAATCGTATTAATTGTTTTTTCGACTTCGCGTGCCGCGTCTTTCATATTTGCCTTGGATGTATATGCAATGTCGATGCGTGATAATCCTTCATGTGTGGAAGAAGTGATGCCATCGATATGTTCTAAATTACGAAATTGTTTTTCAAGGGGATCAGTTACGTCCTTGGTCATCGTTTCAGCATCGAGCCCTTGAGATAATGTCGTAACAGTTATTGCAGGGTTATCGATGCTTGGTAAAAATTCCATAGGTAATTTAGAGCCGGAATAAACACCGAGTATGGAAATGAGAAAAACCATGATAATAATAGCGGCTCGGTTTTTTAATGAAAATTTTGTTAACCTATCCATAAAATAATTCCTCCATTAGTTTATTTATAGTTTTGTGGGCACTTTCTTACTATATAACAAAAATTGGATATCTTTCATTAATTAAATGTAAAAAAATTCTAACAATAATCTTAAGTTAATATTTCGAGGGGAAGTTTGTTATTTGTGGAAGCAAAATTCCTGATTGGAGAGAAAAATCAGGAATTAAAGTTTTGCTCTAGTATAGTGGCCTCGTTTTTTGTTACTCTACATTTAAATGATTATTTGTCCTTCTTAAGCAGAACTATGGTAATTATAAAATTAAAAAAGGAGAAGACTAAAGGTTAGGAAGTTATTGTGAAATACTGCCTGGTTGATGATAGTGTATAGTAACTTGTATACAATCAAAATGAATGTTTTTAGTAGAAAGGATAAGGGTTCTTTCTATAGAAGAAAGTAGGATAGATAACTTTTTGTATTTTTTTATAAAAAATACTTGTTATTTAAAAACCATGATGGTATATTAATAAACGTCGCTGATGCGGAAACGCAGAAAACGACAAAAAAGAAATTCAAAAACATAGTTGACATCGAAAAATGAAGATGTTAATATGATGAAGTCGCTTYTGAAGCGGCAGACAAGTTCTTTGAAAACTGAACGAAACAAACAACGTGAACGTCAATTTTTATTTTTAGATGCTAGACAAACTAACTTTATTGGAGAGTTTGATCCTGGCTCAGGATGAACGCTGGCGGCGTGCCTAATACATGCAAGTCGAGCGAATGGATTAAGAGCTTGCTCTTATGAARTTAGCGGCGGACGG